>CANROZ010000018.1 GCA_947632365.1 uncultured Oscillospiraceae bacterium | reverse complement strand
CCGTAGATGGCCACCTCCTCCATGATGCCCTGCAGGCAGTCCCGGGGGGCGTTGTCCGCGTCGATGAGCACCGCCAGACGGAGGTTTTTGTCATTATCGGTCATGGGCATGGAGCATCCCTCTCTTTCCTGTTTCAGTATACAGGAACCCGTCTCATTTTGCAATATAGTTTACATAATGTGTTTCCAAACTGTAAACATGTCGATACCCGCGCAGAAAAAACTTGAAACAGGTCCGGGCATGTACTATAATATTAAAGATTTTGAAAACGCAAGAGGTGTGTTACACATGAGTGCTTCCAAGGACAAGCTGAACCGCAAGCAGCAGATCGAGGCCGGGACCGACAAGCGTTCCATCGCCCAGGCCAAGGAGAAGGCCCAGCGCCGCAAGAGCGCCATCACCTATTCCTTGGTGGCGGTGATCCTGGTGATCTTCTTCGCCTTCGTCCTCATCTACAACTCCTCCTGGCCCAGCCGCCATACCACCGCCGTAGAGATCAACGGCCAGAAGTACAGCGTGGCCCAACTGGACTACTATTACGCGGCCAGCTATATGACCTTCTACAACAACTACAGCCAGTATATCAGCTACGGCATGTTCTTTGACCCGGACACCAGCTTGGCCAAGCAGGAATACGGCGAGGGCACCACCTGGCGGCAGTATTTCCTGGACAGCGCCGTACAGGATATGGCCCAGATACAGATGCTCAACGAACAGGCCGAGGCCGACGGCTTCACCCTCTCCGAGGAGGACCAGGCCGCCTATGACGAGGAGATCGCCTCCCTGGAGAGCGCCTGGCAGGACCTGGGCTACTCCAGCCTGCAGCAGTACCTGAACATGAACTACGGCAAGGGCGTGGATCTGGATCTGGTCAAGCAGGAGCTGCACCGTACCCATGTGGCCAGCGCCTATTCCCGGAGCATCTATGATGGCTATGACTACACCACGGCGGAGCTGGACGACTGGTACGCCGAGAACGCTGACGATCTGGATGTGATCGACTACGCCTACTACACCGTGACCAAGCCCGCCGAGACCGAGACGGACAGCGGCGACGACACCGAGGCGGAGGATGCCGCCGAGACCGAGGATACCGAGGCCACGGAGCCTGAGGCCGAGACCCTGGACTGCCAGGCCGCCGCCGAGGCCCTGGACGGCACCGATGAGGGGGCCTTCGCCGCCTACCTCGCCGAGAACGTGGGCGAGGGCACCGAGCCCACCAGCACCTCTCTGCCCGGCGCCAGCCTCTCCGCCGACTACAGCCAGTGGCTGCTGGACGAGGCCCGCCAGATAGGCGACGCCACCGCCATCGACACGGACAGCGCCAGCTATGTGGTCATGTTCCTGGGCCGCAACGACAACAGCTATCCCATGGCCAACTTCCGCCACATCCTCATCCAGGCCGAGGACGCGGACGCCGACGGCTCCTTCTCCGACGAGGAGGTCCAGGCCGCGGCCGACGAGGCCCAGAGCATTTATGAAGAGTGGCAGGCGGGCGACGCCACCGAGGACAGCTTCGCAGCGCTTGCCAACGAGCGCTCCGACGACGGCGGCTCCAACACCACGGGCGGTCTCTATGAGGACGTGTACCAGGGCGCCATGGTGGAGCCCATCAACGACTGGCTCTTCGAGGATGGCCGCAAGGCGGGCGACACCACCGTGGTCTCCTACGCGGGCAGCTACACCGGGACCCACGTGCTCTACTACACCGGGGAGAGCGATCTGACCTACGCCCAGTATCAGGCCGACACCTCCCTGCGCAACGACGCCTACTCCGCCTGGCAGGAGGAGCAGATGGCCTCCTACGAGCCCGTCACCTCTCACCTGGGCATGGCCGGAAAGCTGCACTGAGAGGCAGCGCCGGATAGCAAAAGCGCCCCGGACATGTCCGGGGCGCCTTTGCTTGTCCTTTTATCCTTCCTTGCCGCCGTTCTCGCTCTTGGGACGGCGGTTGTGGGGACGGCGGCGGCTGTAGTAGTTCTTGCTGCGGGCCTTTTGGCTCTGCTCCTGAGGCGTGGGCGCGTCGCCCTTGGGCCTCTGCTGGCCCTTGCCGTAGCCCCTGGCCTGGCGGTTCTGTTTTTCCGGGGCGGGACCTTGATCGGCGGGCGCCGCCTCCTTCCGGCCCTGGCCGCCTCTGTGGCGGTTGCGGTGACGGCCGCCGGAGGGCTTGCTCTCCGGCTCCGAGGCGCTCTCCGCCGACGGCATGGGGCGGTGCGGCCGTTCCTCGCCGGGGGCGGTGACGAGCATCTCCGGCATTTCCCACTCGTCCGGCTCCGGCTCCTTCACCTTCTTGGGCTTCACCACCAGCACATGGGGCGGCTGGCTGCCGTCCCGGGGCCGTCCGCCGGGGATCGCCGCCACCTCGTCCACGTCATACTGGCGGAAGGCGTCGTCTCCGTCTCCGTCCAGCTTCACCCGCACCGTCTGGCGCAGGATATTCACCTGGTTCACGTTGCCATAGCCGTCCGGGGTCTCCACGAAGGCGCCGTTTTTCGGCACGTTCTTCACCAGCTCCTCGTAGGCGGGCTGCTCATACCGCAGACAGCACATCAGCCGCCCGCAGCAACCGGATATCTTCGCCGGGTTCAGGCTCAGGTTCTGCACCTTGGCCATCTTGGTGGACACGGGCTTGAACTCGTCCATGAAGCTGCCGCAGCAGAAGGGCCGTCCGCAGATGCCCAGGCCTCCCAGCATCCGGGCCTCGTCCCGCACGCCGATCTGTCTGAGCTCTATGCGGGTACGGAACACCCCCGCCAGGTCCTTCACCAGCTCCCGGAAATCCACCCGGCCGTCGCTGGAAAAGAAGAAGATGATCTTGTTGCCCTCAAAGCTGCACTCCACGTCCACCAGTTTCATATCCAGGCCGTGGGCCTCGATCTTCTGGCGGCCGATGACATACGCCTCCCGCTCCCGCTTGCGGCACAGCTCCTCGATCCGCCGATCGTCGTCCGTGGCGGCCCGGGCCACCGGGCGCAGGGGCTGGACGACCTGCCCGTCCTCCACCTGGTGGTTGCCCTGGATAACCGTGCCGATCTCCAGGCCCTTGGATGTCTCCACCACCGCCTGGTCCCCGGTCTTCAGCTCCACGCCCGCCGGGTCAAAGTAATAGCACTTGCCCCGGTTTCTGAATTTGATGCTCACAACTTCTGTCATAGCTGTCTGTTACCTCAATGTCTCCACGGCCAGCAGACCGAATATCTGCTTCGGCTGCACATTGTGCCGCAAATAGTCCTGTGTCTTGTCCATGAGCGCGTCCAGCCGGAAAAGCCGCTCCCGGTCCAGCCCCGGGTCCTCCAGCCGCCCGCACAGTATGTCGCACACCGCGGCCTTCACCTCCCGGGCGAACGCCTCCGTCTCCTCCCGGCTGAGCTTGGCGCGGCTCATGCAGCAGAGGGCCACTTGGGTCATGTCCCCGCTGGCGGCCGCCTCCAGATAGGCCCGGGCCAGGTCCGTCAGGGCCGGGGCCCCATCCCGGCGCAGGGTCTCCTCCCCCGTCCGAACGCAGCGGCTGCGCACCGTGGGCAGCAGCGCGTCCGCCGAGGCGGCGCAGAGGATGAAACAGGCGTGCCCAGGGGGGTCCTCCAGCGCCTTCAAAAGGGCGTTCTGGGCCCGGTCGTTCATCCGGTCCGCCTCGTCGATGATATATACCTTCCGGGCGGCCTCGTTGGGGGCCAGCACCGCGTCCGCCGTCATGGCCCGGACCTGCCCCACCAGTATCTCCCGGCGCAGGTCCTTGTCCGATCGCTCCCGGCCCACGTGGATCACATCCGGGTGCACGCCCGTCAGAGCCTTTCGGCAGTCCCGGCATATCCCGCAGGGGGGCTCCGCCGCCGGGCACAGCAGCGCCGCGGCCAGCCGTCTGGCCGCCTCGTCCCGAGCCGGACCCTCCGGCGCCAGGAGCATATACGCATGGGACAGCCTCTTTTCTGTCATGATACGCCCCGCATCCCTTCGCCGAAAAGCAGCTTTTTCGTCATTTTGCTGTCCCTTCCCGGCCCTAATATAGGCATTATAGCATATTTTCCTGTCACCTTACAATATCATTTGCAAGTTTCCCAAAAATATGGTAAATTGGGTATAGTATATGATAGAACTTTAACATTGTCGGCGCTGCAAAGGAGGCACTTACCCGTGAAACGCACCAATGTTTCCAATAACGTGATCCGCCGCCTGCCCCGGTATCTGCGGAAGCTGGACGATCTGGCCAGCAAGGGCGAGGAGCGGATCTCTTCCGACAAACTGGGCCGCCAGATGGGCCTGACGCCCTCGCAGATACGGCAGGATTTCTCCTGCTTCGGCGAGTTTGGCCAGCAGGGCTACGGCTACAACGTGGACTCTCTGCGCAAGGAGATCGGCCTGATCCTGGGCACCTACCGGGGCTATTCCGCCATCCTGGTGGGCGCGGGCAACCTGGGCACCGCTCTGGTGCAGAACTTCGACTTCATCATCGAGGGCTATACCTTCCTGGGCGCCTTTGACGTGAAGCCGGAGCTCATCGGCAAAAAGATCGACGGCTTCCCCATCTACGACGTGAAGGAACTGCCCGATTTCGTCCGGGAACACAAGGTGGACATCGCCATCCTCACCGTGCCCCGGCACGTGGCCCAGGAGCTGACCGACACCCTGGCCGCGGCGGGCATCCGGGCCATCTGGAACTTCACCAACACGGAGCTGGATGTGAGCGAGGACGGACCGCTGGTGGAGAGCATCCACTTCTCCGACAGCTTCCTGGTGCTCACCTACCATCTGGCCCAGGCCGACGACAGGGACAAGGAATGAACGAAGCATATGCGCCCGCCGCCCACCCGGGCGGCGGTTTTGATACCATCGCCGCCATCGCCACGGGCCAGGTGCTGTCCGCCATCGGCATCGTGCGCATCAGCGGCCCCGACGCCCTGGCGGTGCTGGACCGGGTGTTCGTCCCCCTGGCGGGCAGGCCCATGAGCCAGCGCCCCGACCGGAAGCTGGTGCTGGGCAGACTGTCCGCCCCCGACGGGACGGTGCTGGACCAGTGCCTGGCCACCGTGTCCCGGGGCCCGGGCAGCTACACCGGGGAGGACACCGCCGAGCTCCAGTGCCACGGCTCCCCCGTGGTGCTGCGCGCGGCGCTGGACAGTCTCTTCGCCGCCGGGGCCCGGCAGGCCAGGGCCGGGGAATTTACCCGCCGGGCCTTTCTCAACGGCCGGATGGACCTGACCCAGGCGGAGGCGGTCATCGATCTCATCGACGCCGAGACCCCCCAGATCGCCGCCAACGCCGCCGCCCAACTGGACGGCGCCATCCGCCGGAGGACCGACGGCATCTACGAGAGCCTGACCGCCATCTGCTCCCACTACCACGCGGTGATCGACTACCCGGACGAGGACATCGAGCCCTTCGCCCTGGCGGACTATGAGCGCACCCTGGCGGAGGCTGCCGACAGTCTGGAGCGGCTGCTGGCCACCTTCAAAAGAGGGGACCTGATGAAAAACGGCGTGCCCTGCGCCATCCTGGGCCGCCCCAACGCGGGCAAGAGCTCCCTACTCAACGCCCTGCTGGGCTACGATCGGGCCATCGTCACCGATATCCCCGGCACCACCCGGGACACCATCGAGGAGAAGGCGCTGCTGGGCGGGACGCTGCTGCGGCTGGCGGACACCGCCGGGCTGCGGGATACCGACGACCCGGTGGAGCGGGAAGGGGTGGCCCGGGCCCGGACCGCCGGGGAGGCCGCCCGGCTCATCCTGGCGGTGCTGGACGGCTCTGAGCCCCTTGGCCCGGAGGACGAGGCGGTGCTGACCGCTGCCAAGGCCGCCCCCCACTGCATCGTGATAAAGAGCAAATCCGACCTCCCCTCTGCCTGGGAGATGGAGGGCGTTATCCCCGTCAGCGCCCGCACCGGGGCAGGGCTGGACAGGCTGGAACAGGCCGTGGCCGCCCTTTTCCATGAAGGGGAGCCCCTGCCCGTGGGGGAGACGCTCACCAACCCCCGGCAGGCGGACGCGGTGGGCCGGGCCCTGGACTATGTGCGGGCCGCCCGGGAGGCCATGGAGACGGGCTTCGCCCCCGACGCGGTGCTCACGGAGGTGGAGGGGGCTCTGTCCGCCCTGGGGGAGCTGAGCGGCCGCACGGTCCGTGAAGACGTGACCAACGGCATCTTCTCCCGCTTCTGCGTAGGAAAATAGAGAATATCATACTGCCTCGCAGAGTTCGACTCCGCAGAGCCGAATAAAGTGGGATATGATTTTCCAGGACATGCGCCTGGAAAATCATTCTTCTCGGCCCGCAAACGTGAACGCCCCGTCCTAAACAGGACGGGGCGCTTTGCGCTGCGGCGGGCCGCAGCTCTCTCGAAGGAAAGGCTTTGCCTTTCGTTCGATCTTTTTTAATATTGCTCCACATCCTGGAGGGCGTCGTAGCCCTCCTCGCCGGTGCGGACCTTCACAACGTTCTCCACGTCGTAGACGAATATCTTGCCGTCGCCGATGTGCCCGGTGTAGAGCACCTTCTTGGCCGTCTCGATGACCGTGCGGACGGGTATCTTGCTGACCACGATCTCCACCTGGATGCGGGGCAGCAGGGTGATGTCCTGCACCACGCCGCGGTAATACTCGGGCTTGCCCTTCTGCACGCCGCAGCCCATCACATTGGTCACAGTCATGCCCGTGACGCCGATGTCCAGCATGGCCGCCTTCAGGGCCTCGAACTTCTCCATATGCAGCAGAATGGTCACGTTGGTCATCTTCACCGCACTGTCGGAGGCCACGGTCTTGGGCGAGCGCACCTGGACGGGCACCGCGTCGTCCACAGGCGCGGCAGGCACGTCGCCGGGATGGCTCTCCCCGGCGGCGGCCATGGCGGGCATGCCCAGAGCGGGCATGAAGTCCGCGTAGGCGCTCACCAGGCCGTGTTCCGTCACGTCCAGGCCCAGCAGCTCCTCCTCCGCCGTCACCCGCAGGCCGATGGTGGCCTTGATGAGCAGGAAGAACGCCGTGATGGTCACCGCTGTCCAGCCGATCACCGCCGCGATGCCAAGAAGCTGCACGCCCAGCAGGTGCAGGCCGCCGCCGTAGAAAAGCCCCGTCAGCGTGTCATTGCCCGGGGCGGAGGTGGTGGCGAAAAGCCCCACAGCGATGCCGCCCCAGATGCCGTTGAGGCAGTGCACCGCCACCGCGCCCACCGGGTCGTCCACCCGCAGCTTGTTATCCAAAAACCACACCCCGAACACCACCAGCAGGCCCGACACCGCGCCGATGCAGATGGCTCCGAAGCAGTCGGTCACGTCGCAGGGGGCCGTGATGCCCACCAGGCCCGCCAGAGAGGCGTTCAGGCACATGGACACGTCCGGCTTGCCGTATTTCAGCCAGGTGAACACCATGCATACCGTAGTGGCCACGGCGGGGGACACGGTGGTGGTCAGAAATACGCTCCCCAGCTGCTCCACACTGGTGCAGGCCGCGCCGTTGAAGCCGTACCAGCCCAGCCACAGGATGAACACGCCCAGCTCGCCCAGGGGGATGTTGTGGCCGGGAAAGGCGTTGACCTTCACGATCTTGCCTTTGGCGTCCCGGGTGAACTTGCCGATCCGGGGCCCCACCAGGGCCGCGCCGATGAAGGCGCACACGCCGCCCACCATGTGGATGGCCACGGACCCGGCAAAGTCATGGAAGCCCAGCTGCGCCAGCCAGCCGCCGCCCCATATCCAGTGGGCCTCGATGGGATAGATCAGCGCCGAGATGACGCCGGAATAGATGCAGTAGGACAAAAACTTCGTCCGCTCCGCCATGGCGCCGGACACGATGGTGGCCGTGGTGGCGCAGAACACCAGGTTGAACACGAAGTTGGACCAGTCAAAGCCCTCGTAGGCCGTGAAGATGTCGAACCCCGGCTTGCCGATGAAGCCCAGCACGTCCTCCCCCAGCAGCAGACTGAATCCGATCAGGATGAACACGCAGGTACCGATGCAAAAGTCCATCAGGTTCTTCATCAGGATGTTGCCCGCGTTCTTCGCCCGGGCAAAGCCGCTCTCCACCATGGCAAAGCCCGCCTGCATCCAGAACACCAGCGCCGCGCCGATCAGAAACCATACGGCGAATATCTCCCGGGACAGGCTCTCCATTATCTTCTCCATTTTTCTTCCTCCTCTTGATGCCATTTTCTAATGAAAAAACGGCGAGGACGCCCCGACTATCCTGTCGCGACGTCCTTGCCGTTTCATTGTACGCAAATATACCCCCGTTCGCTCCGGTTGTCAAGGCATAGTGCCCAATTTTTTGGCCCGTTTTTGAACATTTTGTCAAAAACCACCTGTCTTTTTCCGGTGACCTGTGCCCATTTTATGTTATTTTGCCAAGGATCGGCGGGATCGTTCACCGCTTATCCATAAGAGAATAGCATATAATATCCGCCAGTTCGGAAACGCATTTTTTGTATAGAAATGCCGTTGTATTCCGCATTTGGCGGTGCTATACTGCGTGCGCAAATCCAATAAAGGAAGTAACCCGTTTTCATGTCCACGCTCTTATCCGTATCCATCGCGATCCTGGCGGGTCTTCTCATGACCCGCGCCGTGAAGTTTTTGAAGCTGCCCGACGTGACGGCCTATCTGGTGGCCGGCATCCTCATCGGGCCCTACGTCCTGGGCCGTCTTGGCATCGACGGTCTGGGCTTTCCCACCGAACAGGCCGTCAGCGGCCTGGGACTGGTGAGCGAGGTGGCCCTGGGGTTCATCGCCTTTTCCATCGGCAATGAGTTCCGGCTGGGCTCTCTGAAGGCCACGGGCCGCCAGGCCGCCATCATCGGCGTGGTCCAGGCCCTGGTGGCCACACTGCTGGTGGACCTGGCCCTGCTGGGGCTGCACCTGCTCATGCCCGAAAAGCTCTCCGCCGCCCAGGCCATCACCCTGGGGGCCATCGCCACCGCCACCGCACCCGCCGCCACCTTGATGGTGGTGCGTCAGTATAAGGCCAAGGGCCCGCTCACCGACCTGCTGCTGCCCATCGTGGCCCTGGACGACGCGGTGGGCCTGGCGGTATTCGCCGTCAGCTTCGGCATCGCCCGGACCATGGTCAACAGCCAGCTGGACCTGGTGTCCATCCTGGTGAACCCCCTGGTGGAGATATTGGCGTCCCTGACCCTAGGCGCCATTATGGGGTGGCTGCTCACTCAGCTGGAAAAGCTGTTCCACTCCAACACCAATCGGCTGAACATGACCATCGCCTTCGTGTTCCTCACCGCGTCCCTGGCCATGCTGGAGTTTCGGATCGGCCCGGTGACGGTGAGCTTCTCCTCCCTGCTGGTTTGCATGATGCTGGGCACCATGTTCTGCAACCTGTGCCCTCTGTCCGCGGACCTGATGGGCGCGGCGGACAAGTGGACCAGCCCGCTTTTTGCCCTGTTTTTCGTCATCAGCGGCGCGCAGCTGGAGCTGGACGTATTCGCCGACTGGGCCATCGTGGGCGTAGGCGTGGTGTATATCCTGGCCCGCTCCGCGGGCAAGTATCTGGGCGCTTTCGTCAGCGCCAAGGCGACCCGCTGCAGCGACAGCATCTGCAAGTATCTGGGCATCACCCTGCTGCCCCAGGCGGGCGTCGCGCTGGGCATGTGCACCACGGCGGCCCAGCTGGGCGCCCAGGGCACCCTCATCCGCAACATCACCCTGTTTGCCGTGCTCATCTATGAGATGATCGGCCCGCTGCTGACCCGGTGGGCCCTGGGCAAGGCCGGGGACATCCACCCCATCCCTCAGGAGGTGCAGGAGCGCCGCCAGCGGAAGCTGGCCGCCGCGCCGCCCAAGCCCGTCCATCGCCGCCGCCGTCCCGCCGCGGCCCACAACAAGTGAACGAAAATGCCGCCCGGCTCCTGCCGGGCGGCGCTCTTATATCATCGTCATTCCGGCATGGGCAGCTTCAGGCCCTGGAAGGACACATAGGCCACCTGGTCCAGGTCGATGGGCACGTCAAAGACGAAGGAGCAGACCTTGCCGAAGTCCCTGGCGCTGTTTCCCTTCACTCTGCCCATGACGGCAGTGCCGTCGGCCATGGTCACGGTCAGATCGTCGAAGGGCTGGATATAGTCATAAGCGGTGATATACTCGCATGTGGCCCCCAGCGCCGTGAGGCGGAAGCTGCTGACACCCACCTCCTCCCGTTTTTTCGTGGCGGGATCCGTGGCCCAGACGCTCGCGGCGTCGTCCAGCAGCTCGATTTCCTCCGCTTTCGGCAGCGTGAAGGTGAAGCGCCAGGTCCCCCGCACCAGCGGCGTATCGGTGCGATGGCCCTGTTCGTCCAGCTCCCGCAGGCACAGGTCCTTGATAGTGAGGGTACGGCTTCGGCCGTCGGCCAGGTCCAGTTTGCTGGCGGCGGTGGCGGTGCGGTCCAGCGTCAGAAGGACCGTGCTCTCATTTTCCGCCATGCCCTCCTCTTTGAACATCTCCACTTGCATGCCGCAGCCTGTCACGCCCTCGTCCGAGGTATCCGCCGTGTTGAAGCCGGACAGCTCCACATCGCAGTCATAATGCTGCCGCTCCGGGTCCACCACCGTCCCCGCCGGGGCGGTCAGGTCCAGCTCGATGTAGGCGTTGTGCCGGGTGGCCAGGGCACGGTCCACCGTCACCGTCCAGCCGTCCACGGTCTGGCTCTGGCCCACCACCGCGGTCAGGGCCCGGACGGTGGCGATCTGCTCCTCCGTCAGGTCCTTTCCGTTCATCCAGGCAAAGTGGTCCAAGAGCACGTCGCCGTAATAGGCCGCCGCCCCCACGCCCAGCGCCAGCACCAGCGCCGCGGCAAGAAGCCCCGCCGTCAGCCGCCGCACCGGGCGGCGCTTTTTCCCCGCCTGCCGGGCGTCCGCCGCCAGCTCCGGTCCCACAGCGCCCAGGGCGTCCAGCAATTTTTCTCCCGTCATACCAATCCCTCCTTTTGCAGATAGGCCAGCAGCTTTTTCCTCGTCCGGGCGAGCATGGACTTCACCTTGCTCTGGGAAAAGCCGAAGCGGCCGGAAATGTCGCCGATGCTGTCCAGGTACCAGTATCGGCACAAAAACACCCGTCGGGGCGTGTCCGGCAGCGCCCGGACGAAGGATGTCACCGCCCGCTCCAGCTCCGCCGCCTCCAGACGGGCCTCGGCGCTCTCCCCGCCGGGGACGCACTCCGCCAGTTCCTCCAGGGCCAGAGCCGTCTGGCCCCCGCCCCGCTTGGCGGCCCGCTTTTCCCGCCAGCGGCTGAGACAGATGCGCCGGGTGATGGCCCCCAGATAGGCGCTCAGGATGTGGGGCCGCTGGTCCGGCATGCTGTTCCAGGCGGCGAGATAGGCGTCGTTGACGCACTCCCGGGCGTCCTCCCCATCCCCCAGGATGTTGTGGGCGATGGTATAGCAGTAGGGGCCGTATTTGCCCGCCGTCTCCGCCAGGGCCCGCTCGTCCCGGGCCCAGTAGAGCGCCACGATGTCCCGGTCCTCCATGCTCTCACCTCCCTCGCCCCTATAGACGCAGAAAAATGGCCTTGGTCGCAAAAAAGTCCGGATCGATCTGTCTGTCCTCCGTCACGCCCGCTGCCGCCGGGACCACCGCCTGACGGCGAAGGGGACGCAGGCAAGGCCGAACAGCACCGGGACGGTGATGAGCAGATAGGGGGACCAGATGTACCTGCCAAAGATGTGGAACGTATTGGTGCGGAATATGTCCGTCGCGCTGCCCACCAGAGGGAGCAGCCCGAGGGCGCTTTGCAGGCCGTAGGGAAGATACTGCGCGATCGCCATGGGCCCATACACCGCGGCGAGGCTGAACAGCAGCGCCAGCACATTGCTCTTCACCAGCGCCGACAGGAGCATGACCACTCCCGCAAAGCCGATGGCGCCCAGCAGCGCGAAGGCGTATTCGTATATCTCGGCCTGGAGCATATTCATGGGCGCCACGGCCAGCAGCTTTATCGTCTGGATGGGCATGTCCCACCCAGCCGTGCCCAGGTAGATAAGCTGTGCCGCCACGCCGCCCGCGGCCAGGAGCATGAAAAGCTCCACGGCAAAGGCCAGCCCGCTGAGGACTTTCGCCCGCGCCAGACGCCGCCAGCCCCGGTCCATGGTCAGCAGCAGCGGCGCGGTGTTGCTGTGCCACTCCCCCGAAAAGGTGGGCGCCAGGACGATGGCCAGAAACACCGCCATGATGACGCCAAGGTCCGCCAGGGCGCTGCCCAAAACGAACTGCCAGCCGCGCACCCACCCGTATCGGAAGGGCTCGTCCACTTTGTCGTTCATGGCCAGCAGCATGGCCCTCTCCTCGCCGACCCCCTGGCCCTGCAGATGCAAAAAATCCTCCAGCGCCGCCTGCCGCCGCTGGTAAAAGTCGGTCAGCTTGGCGCTGTCCACATAGTATTCCATCAGGGTGGGATAGGCGTTGTCCGTCTCCTCCAGCTCCGGATACAGCTGGGAGAGATAGCCGTTGACCGTGGAGCGGCTGTCCGCGTTCTGCCAAAATATCCCCCGGTCGTTGTCCGCCTGGATATCCCGCACCATCTGCTGGAGAGAACTGTCGGTGAGATATGCCCCGTAGCTGTCCGCACGGGCCTGATAGGAGCGGATCATGGCATAGCCGTCGAAGTTGTTGCCAAAGGCGCTGGTGACGTCATCGGTGCTGCCAAACTCGAACCACTGGTAGGAGAGCACCCCTCCGAAGATGACCACATAGGCAAAGCACAGCAGCACCGACACCCGCACGCTGGCCTTTCGCCAGAGCTTTTTGTGTTCCAGAGCGAATAATCCCATCTCACGCCTCCTCGCCGAAATGATAGAGATATAAGTCCTCCATGGTCGCCCGGCAGGGAACGGCCTGTGGCCCGGGCCGCTCGTCAGAGATGATGCGCAGCACTGCCCGCTCCCCCTCATGGCGGAAATTCGCCACCGTGACACGCGCCGCCCACGCCCGCGCCTGGGCCGCGGGAACGGTCAGCTCCCAGACCTTTCCCTCCGCCTGGCGGACGAGCTGGGGGACCGTGCCCCGCAGGATGAACCGCCCGTTTTTCATCATGAGCACCTCGTCCGCGATGGCCTCCACATCGGACACGATGTGGGTGGACACCAGCACGATCCTATCCCCGGCGTAGTCCGCCAGCAGGTTGCGCAGATGCACCCGCTCCTTCGGGTCCAGCCCGGCCGTGGGCTCGTCCAGGATCAGCACCTTGGGATCGTTCAAAAGGGCCTGGGCCACGCCCACCCGTTGCTTCATGCCGCCGGAGAACGTCCGCAGCTTTTTCCGGGCGGCGCCCAGCAGACCCACGGTGTCCAAAAGCTCCCGGATACGTCTCTGGGCCATATCCCGGGGTATCCCCTTCAGCGTGGCGATGTAGGCGAGAAATTCGGCGGCGGTGTAGTTGGGGTAGCAGCCAAAGTCCTGGGGCAGATACCCCAGCACGTTCCTGTAAGCCGCCCCCATGCCCGTCACTTCTTCTCCGCCCCAGAACACCTCCCCGGCGGTGGGCTCCAGAATGGCGCACAGCATCCGCATGAGGGTGGTCTTGCCCGCGCCGTTGGCCCCCAGCAGACCGTAGACCCCGGGGCCGAGCGCGGCGCTCACCCGATCCACCGCGATCTTGCTGCCATAGTGTTTCGTCAGGCGGTCAAACGACAGCTCCATACATTTTTCCCTCCTTCTCCGCTTTGATGATGAACCATATCTCCCTTGCAAAGAACGCCGAAAAGACCGTGGATCCGACGATCCATATCCCCACCGCCGACAGCTCGTACAACCCCGGCGCCACACGGGAGCAGACGCGCCAGAAAAGGCACGAGCCCAGCGCCATGACCACGGCCAGCGCCGTGCCGTTTTTCCTTCCGCTCCGGATGAGGTGCAGAAGCATGGTCATGCACACCAGATAGGGCACCAGGCAGTAGAGGATCATCCGCCCCAGGTCCGTCGGGCCGCCGCTCAGACGGACCTCCAGCCCCAGCAGCACGGTCATGCACACTAGGTCCGCCGCGCCCGACAGGAGCAGCCTGGCCAGGACGATCTGCGCCCCGGAGGAACGGGTGGCCGCCTCCAGCTCGCTGGTGCCGAAGTATTGCCCCTGAAAGAGCACGGGGACGGCGGCCAGGATGAACAGGGGCATATATACGGGGAGGTATCTCATATCCCCCGGCGCGCCGTTCAGCAGCAGTCCCGCCAGGAGCAGCGCTGCCGCCTGGAAAAACACCATGGGCCGCCACGTGAAGCGGAACACGCCCGACAGAAACGGCCAAAATCCCAGCCGGGGCTGGGGGATGCCAGCGTCCAGGATCGCGTTTATGCTGCGCTCCCTGACCTCTCTTTCCGGGTAAGGGACGGCGTCATGCATCGTCGGTCAACTCCTCTCTCAATCGTGCCAGGAGGCGATAATATCTGCTTTTGATCTTCGCCTCCGGCTGGCCTAAAACGGCGGCGATCTGCGGGAAGGGGCATCCGCCATAGACATGCAGGCGGAATATCTCCTGTTCCAAAGGGTCCTCCCGCCGCACCAGCGTCTCCGCCTGGGCCAGCAGCGCCCGGTCGTGGACGATGGCGGCGATATCCTCCGGGGCCGGGATGTCCTCCGTCAGGGGCACCATCGCCGTCCGGGACTTTCGCCTGTGGTCCATGATCTTGTGGGCGGCGATGTGGCAGAGCCAGGTGCGAAAGGCGCTCTTGCGGCGGTCGTAGGACGGCAGGCTCTGCAGGGCGGCGATGAAGCTCTCCTGGGTCAGGTCCAGGGCGTCCTCCTGTCGGCCCACCTGCCGCCAGATGTAGGCATACAGTTCGTCGTAGTACGTCCGCACAAGGGCGTCGGCCGCCTCCCGATCTCCCCGGCGCAGGATGGCCCGTATCCACTTTTGCTCCTGATCCCGCGCCAGAGCGTCCACATCCCTTCTGTCTGTATATTCGTCTCCCGGGGCCGAATCGTTTCAAAAAATCTGAAATTTTCTCTCCCTGTATATGGCGCGCCATATGCGAAAAAGGTCATTTCGGCTCACCGCTGAAATGACCTTTTTGCCTGTTGGGGCAGTTTGCTTCGCCGGGGCGTCTTTGCCCCGGCCCGCATCCGCCGGAAAAACTCTTGCACTCAAGAAACCAACGCGCTATAATGACAGTAACGGAATAACAAAGGCGGGCCGCAAGGTGCTAGGGACACCTCACGGCCCTATGCAGGAGTCGTGACCTCCTACACAGCAATAAATGCGCCCAAGGTCCATTATACTTTCTCCCGCTTGTTTTTACAAGGGGAAAAGGTCGGCTGGCTTTGTGTTGTGTTGTGCGCGGTGTGGGGTTTTTCCCTGCGCCGCCTTTGTTGTTTCGGCGGGAACGTTCGCGGGGCAGGGAAATAGACCCTGTTCCCGCGGACCAGTACCGTTGGGACAGCGCAGCGTAACACCGCGGGATAGATATTGACGGTGGCTGTAGATTTAGATTGGGAAAGGAAAGCAAAAGATGAAGAAAAGAACATTGGCAATGCTCCTGGCCCTGTGCCTGGTCCTGTCTCTGGGGATCGGGGCCTACGCGGACGGAGATGAGACTTCCGACGTCGATCCCAGCGAGATGGAGTGGGATGAGTTCCTGGCGTGGGTAGAGGAAAACGACGCTGCACACGGCCACGGGGACGCCGGGCCCTCGGAGGAGGAGCTGAACGACTACCATCTCACCGAGGAGGAGACGAAGGCGTTTGCCGACGCGTTGGACGGCTTTGACCGGGAGGACATCTTCCATGCCTTCGACCACATCCGCCTGACCATGGACCTGTTCCCCACCACCTATGCCGACGCCATAGCGGACATCCTGGACGGGGGCGACGGCGCCGCTGAAAAGGTCAGTTCGGACACAAACGGATCTCTGGGGACCGAGGCGCAGCTGGAAGTCGTGGCGGCCGTCTCTGACTGGATCGAGCAGCAGCAGATCGACCAGGATCGGGTCGATGACTTTTTCTGGTCCCTTTTCGATGTGGAGGACATCAGCGAGACCTTCGACAGCATAGACAAGCTCCTCTCCGGCGAGCTGCTCCCCACAGAGGGGCCTGTAAAGACGGCGGAGGATGCGGTGACGGACCAGGACCTTCAGGAGCTGCTGACCTATATCGGCCAAGCGGTGCAGGACGAGTATCTGACGCCCAACGGCATCGACCCGGCAGCCCTTGTCTGGCCCACCGACCCCAGTACGTTCCGGTATTTCGATGAAGCGTTCACCAACTATTGCATTAGTGCTCTCACCGGCGAGCCGCCTGCGCCTGTCCGGGATGATTACGTCCCCGCCTCTCCGGACAAGGAGATCATGGACGCGGTCTATGTCGGCGTCATGAACTGGCTGGACGGATTTGCGAGCGTGGATTATGAGTATCTGATCGCTTTGAGCCAACAGATCAGCACCTTCGACTATATTATGGAGTACCTCCCCGCCAACCTGACCTTTGCATAAGACAGCGCTCTATCATCCAAGAACAAAATTTAAAATGGTCATTTCGGTTTTTGCCGAAATGACCATTTTTCATAGTAAGCGGGTCTTTCTCACACCATCCGGCCGTGGAAGATCACCGAGCGCAGGCCGAGATCGCCGTCCAGCACCGCGATGTTGGCGGCCTTGCCCACATCCAGGCTGCCGTAGCGGGCATAGATGCCCAAGGCCTTGGCGGGGTTCACCGCCGCGGCGGTGACCGCGGCGTGCAGATCGATGCCAAAGCCCACCGCCCGGACCATGCCGCCCATCAGGTCCGTGATGGACCCGGCGATGGTGCCGTCGGCCAGGGTGGCCAGCGGGCCCTTCACGAAGATGTCCTGCCCGCCCAGCTCGTACTGGCCGTCGGGCATGCCGCAGGCCCGCAGGGAGTCGCTGATGATGATGACCCGGTCCTTGCCGAACAGCTTGAACACCGCGCGGATCATGGCCGGGTGGATATGCACCCCGTCGCAGATCAGCTCCGCCATGCAGTCGGAGTCCGCCGCGGCCCCTACGGGCCCCGGGTCCCGGTGGGCAAAGGGATTCATGGCGTTGAAAAGATGGGTGGCCTGTTTGGCCCCCGCGGCGAAGGCCGCCATGGCCTGGTCGTAGTCGCAGGCGGTGTGGGCCACGCTGACCCGCACCTCATCCTTCACGGCTCGGATGAACTCCACCGCCCCCGGCGCCTCCGGCGCCAGGCTCACCAGCTTCACCAGTCCGCCGGACAGCTCTTTCAAATGCAGCAGCAGCGCCGGGTCCGGGTCCCGTATCCAGGCGCCGTTCTGGGCGCCCTTCTTCTTCTGGGACAAAAACGGTCCCTCCAGGTTGATGCCAACCAGGTCCGCCCCGGCCACGCCGCTGGCCTTATGGGCCGCCGCGGTGCGGCACATCTGCTCCAGCTGGGGCACATCCAGGGTCATGCCCGCCGGGCATATCTGGGTCACGCCCCGGCTCAGCTCATAGGCCGCCATGGTGGCCAGGCCCGCGCTGTCTCCGTCGGACAGGTCCGCGCCCCGGCAGCCGTGGAAATGCAGGTCCGTCAGCCCCGGGATCACCCAACAGCCCGACACATCCACCGTCTCGCCGCCGCTCTCGGCCGCGATGGTATCCCCCTCCAGGCACAGGTCCCGGCGCTGGAAGCCTTTCAACGGGTCAAAGACCCGACCGCCTGTCAGTCTCATGCTCTTACCTCCATCAGCGCCGCCAGCGCCGCCTTGTCCCCCACCAGCACCACATCCGGATGCAGCTGCAGGATGGACGCGGGCACATGGGGATCGATGGGCCCGGCAAAGGCCGCCTTCACCGCCTGGGCCTTGTCCGCGCCGCTGACCACCAGCAGTATCTTCTTCGCCCCCATGATGGTCCCCACGCCCATGGTGAGGGCGCGCTTGGGCACCTCGTCCGCGCTGGCGAAGAACCGGGCGTTGGCGTCGATGGTGGACTGGGTCAGCTCCACCACATGGGTGGGGCCCACGAAAACGTCGGCGGGCTCGTTGAAGCCGATGTGGCCGTTGCGGCCCAGGCCCAGCAGCTGTATGTCGATGGGGCCCAGCCGGGCGACCAGCGCCTCGTATCGGCGGCACTCCGCCTCCGGGTCGGCCGCCTTGCCGTCGGGCACGTTGGTGTTGGCCTTGTCGATGTTGATGTGGTCAAAGAGGTTCTTGTTCATGAAATACCGATAGCTCTGGTCGTGGGTGCCGTCCAGGCCCGCGTATTCATCCAGATTCACCGTGCGCACCTGGGAGAAATCCAGGTCCCCTGCCGCGCATCCGGCGGCCAGGTCCCGGTAGAGCCCCACCGGCGTGGACCCGGTGGCCAGGCCCAGCAGACTGTCCGGCTTGGCCAGCACCTGCGCGGCCATGATCGCCGCAGCCTTGCGGCTCATGGCCTCATAGTCCTCCGTGCAGTAGATCCTCATCCTTTTTCCTTTCCCGGCACAGGCCGAAATCCGTCCCATTTTGACAGATCGGCGGTAGACGGTCCATCGCCGCCCGCCGCCGACCTGATTCGACTCAATGTATGTTTCAGCCCATTCTCTCAGCCAGCGCCGCCTGCAGCGCAGCCAGCGCCTCCGCCAGAGCGTCGCCCTCGGCGGGCTCCTCTTCCGCTTCGGTCTCACCGCCAAAACGGGCGGCCAGCGCCGCCTCCAGCGCCTCCTGGGCAGCCGTCAGCGCCTCGTCCTCCGGCAGGGCAGGGCCGGGGCCCGTGACCAGCGCGGGGTCGACCTCGTCGCCCTCGTCGGCGCCCGTGGCCTCCGTGGCGGCCTCGAGGGCGCCCTCTACCAGCGCCTCGTCGGCATTCTCGGCCAGATCCTCCAGCTCACCGTCGCCGAAGCGCTCGGCTAGGATGGCCTCCAGGTCCGCCAGAGCCATGGCCAGCAGATCGTCACTGTCGGTCACCTCCAGCTCCTCTTCCACAGGCTCCTCGGCCTTCGCCTCGGCACGGGCGGCCAGAGCAGCCTCCAGTCCGGCCAGGGCCTCCGCGATAGCGGCCTCGTCAGGCTCCTCCGCAGCGGCCTCTTCCTCGGCGGGCTCCTCAGCACGGGCGGCCAGGGCGGCCTCCAGCGCAGCCAGCGCCTCCGCGATAGCGGCCTCGTCAGGCTCTTCCTCAGCAGCAGGCTCTTCCTCGGCGGGTTCCTCCTCGGCAGGTTCCTCCGCAGCAGGTTCCTCCGCAGCAGGCTCCTCCTCGTCCGGTTCTTCCTCGGCGGGCTCCTCTTCAGCGGGCTCCTCTTCAGCGGGTTCCTCGGCGTCCGTGGCGGATTCCGCGGGTCCCTCGGCCTCCTCGGCCTCCGGCTCCTCCGCTTCCTCCTCGGCGTCCGTGGCGGATTCCGCAGGTTCCTCCGCCTCCGTCTCAGCGGGGGCCTCCGCCGCCTCGTCCTTGGGCTCCTCGGTCTTGCCGCCGCAGGCGGCCAGGCTCATCACCATGGCCAGGCAGAGAAGCAGCGCAAGCAGCTTTTTCAAATTCATGGGATCGTCCTCCTTAACATGAATAATTTAATTTGATGATTTTTATCGGTAAAATGCACATATTCCTGTTCAAATTTTATAATATGTCCTAACTTTTGTCAATAGAGTGCTTGCCAGCATTTTTATATTTCTTGCTCTCCTGGGGCCATTACGGCCCGCCTCTTCCCGGAGGGCGGGGAAAAGCGGCTGAAAAAATAAATCTCGTCATCCTCTTGACAAGTTGAAAAAAACTGGTAGCCTAGAGGGTGGAGATTTTGTTTATTTTATACGTTTTGCACGACCGAATGTCAAGGAGGATATGCTATGGAACATTTGGGCATTGAGGTATCCATCAAGAACATCCCCCCGCTGGACCCGGGGTTTCTCCCCCTGAACCGCTTCAACGAGGCCTTTCTCCGGACGGCCAAAGAGCCCTTTGGCGTCGCTGTGGAGCGCTCCGCCGGGCAGACGGCCGTGCTGCACACCTTCATCCACGGCACGCCGGACCGCTTCGCCGCGGACGTGTACTACGTGGAGCGGCTGGTGAAGACCCTCTTATGGATGAAGGGCGGCTTCCGGGTATACCTGTGCGGGAACGAGGCCGTGTGCGACGCCATCCGGGCCGCCTACTCCGACGGCGGGCAGCAGGACTTCGACTTCCATTTCATGGCCCACGTGTTCGAGCACCCCTTCGAGGTGGTGCGGGTGGAGGAGCTGCCCCCGGAGAAGGACTCCCCCAAGCACATCGGCGGGCACATGGACGGCTGCCGCATCGGCTTCGACGCGGGCGGCTCGGACCGGAAGGTCTCCGCCGTCATCGACGGCGAGAGCGTCTACTCCGAGGAGGTGGTCTGGTTCCCCAAGATCACCGCGGACCCGGACTACCACTATGAGGGCATCGTCGCGGCGCTGAAGTCCGCGGCGGAGCATCTGCCCCGGGTGGACGCGGTGGGCGTGTCCTCCGCAGGCATATACATCGACAACCGGACCATGCGGGCCAGCCTGTTTTTGCAGGTGCCGGACGATCTGTTCGACGCCAAGGTGAAGGATATCTACATCCGGGCCATCACCGATACTTTCGGCCAGGTGCCCTACGCGGTCATCAACGACGGGGACGTGTCCGCCCTGGCGGGGATGATGAGTCTGGGGGAGAGCAACGTGCTGGGCATCGCCATGGGCACCAGCGAGGCGGTGGGCTATGTGGACGCCCAGGGCTGTATCACCGGGTGGCTCAACGAGCTGGCCTTCGTACCTGTGGACGCTGATCCCGCCGCCATGGTGGACGAGTGGAGCGGCGATATCGGCTGCGGGGTGAAGTATTTCTCTCAGGACGGCGTCATCAAGCTGGCCCCCGCCGCGGGCATCCAGCTGGACCCGGCCCTCTCCCCCGCGGAGAAGCTGAAGGCCGTCCAGGCCCTGATGGAGGCGGACGACCCCCGGGCCGTCCAGGTCTACGATTCCATCGGCGTGTATCTGGCCCACGCCCTGGCCTATTACTATGAGCTGTACGGCTTCCGTCATGTGCTGCTGCTGGGCCGGGTCATGAGCGGCAAGGGCGGTGATCTGATCCTCAGCCGCTGCAAGGCCGTGCTGGTCGACGAGTACCCCGCCGTCAGCCAGGCCATCCGCCCCGCTCTGCCCGACGAGAAGTTCCGACGGGTGGGCCAGTCCGCCGCCGCCGCCAGCCTGCCGGAGATCAAAAAGTGACCTGCGAGGCGTTTCGCCTCTTTCCCTGTCTATACAAAAATCCGCTCCCCTCTCGGGGAGCGGATTTTCCTTTTTTCGATGTCAAAATTCCGCGTTGCCCACGGTGCGGGGGTGCAGCTCCACGTCCCGGATGTTGCTGATGCCCGTCAGGTACATCACCATCCGCTCAAAGCCCAGGCCGAAGCCCGCGTGACGGCAGGAGCCATAGCGCCGCAGATCCAGATACCACCAGTAGTCGGACTCCTTCAGGCCCAGCTCCTGCATCCGGGCGGTGAGCACGTCCAGCCGCTCCTCGCGCTGGCTGCCGCCGATGATCTCCCCGATGCCCGGCACCAGGCAGTCCGCCGCGGCCACGGT
>CANROZ010000017.1 GCA_947632365.1 uncultured Oscillospiraceae bacterium | reverse complement strand
CCCCGCTCGATGATGGCCTCGGCAGTGGCAGCCTTGCGCCACTTCTTCAGGGTGATGGGCTCGTAGTCCACCGCCTCGGTCTGGTACTGGCTCAGGGGGATGGTCTCGCCCTCGGCCACCTTGCCGTCCCCCAGGGTGCCCTTGGCCTTATAGGCCTTCAGCACGGCCCCGGCCTGCTTGGGCACCTTGCGGGTAACGCCGATGGCCTCCATCAGCTTGGTGATGGAGCCCGAAAAAGCGCTGACGAACTCCACCTCCCGCACCCGGGTCAGATTGGACTGCTGGATGATGTTTTCCTCTGCCATGTTCATTTCTCCTTTTCAAATAGATCAAGATTTTCTGCGATAGCGGCCCGGCGCAGGCTCCGGTCGGGGATGGCCATGATCTGCTCCCGCGTCATGGTCCCGTCCCCGTCCCGGGCCATCCTGGCCGTGAACCGCGCCCGGTCTGATCGGTCGCTCTGCTTATCCTGCCGGGCCAAAATGGCCTCTATGGCCGCCTCCGGCAGCCTGGTCCCGTCTCCCAGGTCCAGGCCCTCCAAAAATGCCCTGTCCATCCCTGCCTCCTTCACGGCTTTTCGTCCTGGGCCAGCGCCCTGGCCTGCTGCTCCGAATACCCCTCGAACCTGGTGAGGTAATACCAAAAAGGCACCCGTCCGTCGGCCACATAGCCGTACCAGCGGGCCCGGTCCTCCTCCCGGTTATAGGTGATGTCTCCGAAGTCATAGGTGATCTGATACGCCCCCGCCGGGGCCAGCTCATAGGCGTCGGCGAAGCGGTCCAGGGCATAGATGAGCCCGTCCAGGGCGGATTGCACCGCGTCCCGTACATCCTTGATGAGCTGGATGGTCCGGCGGTCGTCAGCCTCCACCTGGGTGGCGGTGATCATCCCGGTGCGCTCGTTGAACACGAAGTATCCGTTGGAGAACCCGCACTTAAAGCCGATCTGGCTCAGCAGGGCGTTGATGCCCTGCAGCCGCGCGGCGGTGTTCAGAGCGGGATTGATCTCCTGGTAATACTCCGCCGCCCCGGAGCCGAAGGCCTTTTTGACGAACCGGGGCAGCCGGATGCGCCGGGCGCCGCCCAGGGGCGCGCCCGCCTGTTCCGTGAGCCGATCGTCCAGCAGGGCCAGCCGTCCGCTGTCATAGATCTCCGCGGCGTTGCGGCTGTAGGCCACGTCCAGGTCCCGCAGCTCCTCCATAGCGTCGCTGAACACGGGCATCCCCAGCGGGGAGGCCGGGTCCAGGCTGTTGGCCGCGGGCATGCGCAGCACGCCGAACAGCGGCTGCTGCACCCCCTGGGCGATCACCTCCTCCGCCAGGTCCTTCCAGGGCGTGGCGCCGATGGGCACGGGCTTCCCCCGGTCCCAGGGCGTCTGGCCCACGAAACAGCGGTTGGACACCCCGTAGCGCCCGTCTGGCAGGAAGCGGTGGTACTCCAGCCGGGTGAAATACCGCCCCGACCCCTGCTCGGACCGTCTGCTGCAAAACACCGCCCCGGTGACGGCCGACCCGTCGGTATCGGTGATGAGAAATCGGTCCGGCCCCAGCATGTCCACGTCCCGCCCGTTGGGCTTCAATATCACCGTGCCCCAGGCGCAGCCGTACTCCACCCACTGGCGCAAGGCGGGAAAGCATTTTGCCGCCTGTGCCTGGAGCCAGTCCGCCCGCTGAGACCCACCCACCGTCACCCCCGCCGCCAGGGTGGTCAGCCGTGCGATCTCCGAACAGATGCTCCTGGCCATATTCACGGTCCGTACCATGCTCTCCGGATCGCCGTCCAGCCATTCCGGCCGCCCCTGATAGGCCGCCGCGCACCGGGCCAGCAGCCGTTCCGTCCGGCCGGAGCCCAGCGCCGTCACCCCGAAGGCCTCTCCGGCCCATTCTGCCAGCGCCGCCCCGGCGTCCCTCTTTCGATACATGCTCATGCCCTTCCCTCCTATACTTTCCTCTTCACGCCGACGCTGCGCATCTTGTGAACAGAGGCTCCTCGTCGTCGCATCATTCGCTCTGCTCCGCCGCCATTCCGGGCGGCATCCGCCCGCTCCTGTGCTCCTCCTCTCCCCTCGGGACCCGCTTCGCTGGGCTCCCGTGGAGACCCCCTGCCATGTCGCCCTCTTCACGCCGACGCTGCGCGTCGGCTGAACAGAGGCTCCATGGCGTAGCGCAGGGCGCTGATGGCGTGGTCGTCCCGGTCGGGATAGCCGCTGATGAACTGTCCAGCCCGGTCCCTCTCGTACTCATAGCCCGTGATCTCCCGCCAGGCCCCCGGCGTGCGTTTCGGATCGATAACGATGGTCCTGGACTGGAGCCACTTGAACCCGTAGTCCACGCTCCCCGGCCCCTTCACCGCGCCCCGGGCGGGCAGCCCCATGTCCCGCCAGTCCCCGATGCTCTTGGGCTCGGCGCTGTCGCAGGTGATGGGGTAGTCGAAATACCCCTTTTCCCGGACCCAGGCCGCCGTCTCCCGATTACTCTTTCGGTTTACATAATATTCATCCAACAGATATATCCGCTCTTGGGCAGGCTCATAGCCCACCCGCAGAAAGGCGAATTTGTCCGGATACCAGCCCCAATCCACGCCCTGGAATATCCGGTCCATCCGGGCCAGCTCCCCGTCCCGGATGTCCCGTATCTCCAGCCGGGTGAACACATTTCCGCCTGTACCCACGGCCTGGCCCAGGTACTCGTGCCGCCAGGCCCGCTCATCCCGGACCCGCAGCCGCTCCGCCTCGGCAAAAAAGGCCTCCCCCAGCCAGGCGCGGGGCGCGTCCAGATAGGTGCTTTTGTGGCAGAGCCTGTCCGGTCTCTCCTCCGCCGCGTCCCGGTTGGCCCAGTGGTCCCGGCTCAGTGGTGGGTTGTAGCTCTCAAAATTCCAGAACGCCTCGCCGCCCCGCATGGTGGACTGGAGGATATTGCGTATCTCCTCGCGGCCCGCAAATTGGTCCTTCTCCTCAAAGTGGGTAACGGCGATGTAGCCGAAGGGGACCTTGATGGACTTGATCTTCATGGGGTCGTCGGCGCCCCGGAACATGATCCTCTGCCCGGTGGGCCGATAAACCAGCTCCATGGGGGCCAGCCGCGCCTCCCAGCTGGTCCCCATGCCCAATTTGTCCACCGCCCATATGTACTGGGCGAACACGCTGTCCCGCAGGGTATTGCCCACCTTGCGCATCACCAGCGCGTGGGCGTCGGGCTCCCGGATCAGCAGCAGCGGGACCATCAGACTCACCGCCGAGCTTTTCAAACTGCCCCGGCCTCCGGCCAGGTCGTAGTGGGTATATCCGTGGTGGAACACATCTCCCGCCAGCTCATAAAACCCCGGCCCCAGCACCTGGCTCAACCGGACCATAAACGCCTCCTTCCGTCATCAAAGCCTTTTTCATCCGCGCCTCCTTATCCGGCCCCCTCTGACGAGGGGGCTGTCAGCGTCTTGGCGCTGACTGAGGGAGAGACGCCACCTGCCGACGAGGGAGCGCTTACGCCCGCACTCTCCGACGGCGCTCCGAGGAAGCAGGGCCTGCGGGACAAACATTGACGAGCGCAGCGAGCCAGTTTGCCGCAGGTCCTGCCAACGAGGGAGCGCCTTGCCCCGCCTCTCACACATCCACGATCACCGTCACGCCCTCGTCGCCGGACTCGTCCGTCCTTTCCCTGGGATGCTCCTGCCACCGATCCCCCCGCCGATTGTTAAGCCAGTACATCTGGGCCTTCAGGTCGCCTCCCAGGGCCCGGTCCAGCAGCGCCTGCTCCACCTGATAGTCCACCACCTCCCGGCCCCTGCGCAGGGCCTGGGCGATCTGCGGATACTTTTTCTGCCACTTATAAAAGGTGCTCAGGCCGATGCCCATGTTCCCGGCGATCTTCTCCCGGGTGAGCCCGTCCCGGGCCCATCCCTCCAGCAGGGTGAGGCCCTCCTCCTCCAGCCAAATCTCCGCTCTCAACGACCCGCCCCCTCCAATAAAAACGCCCCGGAGGCGGACCTCCGGAGCCAAAGCCTTATCTCGTTGTGCCTATCATACCACCGGGAACGGGAAAAGTCGTCTCCCCGGATTATCATTTTGCCATAAAAAAACGGGAGCGCTCAGCGCTCCCGTCAACTGCTTTTAATAAGCGATCCCCCAGATGATCATGTGCTTGGCTGGCCGCCCGCAGCAGGGGCATACGTCCCCCAGCTTCTCCTGGGCAAAGGGGATGCAGCGGCTGGACACGCCCGCCTGCTCCTTCATCTTCTCCTCACAGGCGGCGTCGCCGCACCACATGGTCTTGACGAAGCCATCCATGGCCTTTTCCTTCACCTCTTCCACAGTGGTAGCGGGCCAGGTATGGCTGTCCAGATTGGCCTTGGCCCGATCGAACAGGGCCTGCTGCACCGTCTCCAGCAGCGCGGGGACGGTCTTTTCCAGCTCGTCCAGGGGGATGAACACCTTCTCCTGGTTGTCCCGGCGGACGGCCACGGCCTGTCCGGCCTCCATATCCCGGGGCCCGATCTCCAGCCGCAGGGGCACGCCCTTCATCTCATACTCAGCATATTTCCAGCCGGGGCTGTTGTCGGAGAAATCGCCCTTCACCCGCACGCCCACATTCTTCAGCCGCTCCACCAGCTTTTCCGCCGCCTCGGTGACGCCGGGCTTGTGGGCGGCGATGGGCAGCACGATCACCTGGATGGGGGCCACCCGGGGCGGCAGCACCAGGCCCCGGTCGTCGCCGTGGGTCATGATGAGCCCGCCGATGGAGCGGGTGGTGAAGCCCCAGCTGGTCTGATGGGGATAGACGGCTTGGTTGTTCTTATCCTGGAACGTGATATCGAAGGCCCTGGTGAAGCCGTCGCCGAAATAGTGGCTGGTGGCGGACTGGAGGGCCTTGTGGTCGTGCATCATGCACTCCACGGTATAGGTGTTCTCCGCCCCGGCGAACTTCTCCTTCTCGGTCTTGTCGCCCCGGATGACGGGCATGGCCAGCAGCTCCTCATAGCACCTGGCATAGATCTCCAGCATCTGCAATGTCTCCTCCCGGGCCTCCTGCTCGGTGGCGTGGAGGGTATGGCCCTCCTGCCAGAGAAACTCCCTGCCCCGCAGGAAGGGGCGGGTGGTCTTTTCCCACCGCACCACGCTGCACCACTGGTTGTATTTCATGGGCAGGTCCCGCCAGGAGTGGAGGACATTCTTCCAGTGGTCGCAGAACAGCGTCTCGCTGGTGGGCCGCACACACAGCCGCTCGGGCAGCTCCTCGCTGCCGCCCACGGTGACCCAGGCGCACTCGGGGGCGAACCCCTCCACATGGTCCTTCTCCCGCTGCAAGAGGCTCTCGGGGATGAACATGGGCATGGACACGTTCTCATGGCCCGTCTCTTTGAACCGGGCGTCCAGCCACCCCATGATATTCTCCCATATGGCGTACCCGTAGGGCCGCATGACGAAAAAGCCCTTCACCCCGGAGTAATCCACCAGCTCCGCCTTGGTGCACACGTCGGTATACCACTGGGCAAAATCCTGATCCATCGAGGTGATCTGGGTCACCTGTTTGTCCTTAGCCATAGCGCCTGACCTCTTTTTCCTGAACTTGCCGACCCCACAGATCGACTTATCTATTTTATAGTTGTACCGTCCCATTGTCAAGCCAAGACTTGACCGGGAGCGGATTTCATCATATAATAATGATGTATGGCCGTCGGTATTTCCGGCGGGCTGAAAGGAACTGCCTATGAACAAACCCCAATATCTAGCGGAGCTCAGCCGTCTGCTGTTGTTCATGACCACAGACGACCGGGAGGAGACCGTCTCCCGCTACGAAGACCTGTTCGACCAGGCCGGGCCGGAGGGGGAGGACGCCCTGCTGCAGCGCATCGGCTCCCCCACCCGCATCGCCATCCGCCTGAGCCGGGACTACGCGCCCGGCCAGATCGTGGACGATGTCTGGGAGAAGCTCTTCCGGGCTCCCCAGTTCTCCCCCGCTGCGGAGGAAGAGCCGGACGATGTCAAGGAAGAGCCAGAGCCGGAGGACAGCGCCGCGGCGGAGCTGCACGCCAGGATCGAAGAGGACCTGCCGGATTTCGGTCTGGATGATCTGCCGGAGCTGGCCGCTCTGCCCGACCAGCCGCAGGAGACGGAAGCTCCCGCGGAGGAGCCCCCCGCCCAGCCGGAGAGCGCCGAAGCGGAACAGGCCCCGGAGACGCCGGACGCCCCGGATAAGCCGGAGCAGGCCCCGCCCACCGCGGAGGCCGCCCCCGCCGCAGGCGCCGTCACGCCGGGCATGGAGTGGATGCACGAGCCGGATGGGGACAAGCCCTCTGAAGAGCCCCCCGCGCCGCAGCCCGGACCGGAGGCGCCGGACATGCCGGAGGAGCCAGAGGCCCCCTTCGTGCCCGCCCCGCCCCCGATGCCCCGGGTATACACCGAGCGCGCCATGCCCCTGTGGGCGGGCGTCCCGCTGTTCATCCTGGCGCTGCCCGTGCTGGTCATCCCCCTGGCGCTGGTCTGCCTCGTCCTGCTGCCCATCCTGGTGCTGCCGGGCCTGTGCCTGATCCTGAGCGCCTGGCTCTCTTTCGTGGGCGCGCTGTGGTCCCTGAGCTACATCGCTGACGCCGCCATCCTCTTTGGCGTGGCCCTGATCCTGCTGGCCGCCGGGCTGGTGGTGCTGTGGGGCGGCCTGTGGCTGGACGTACTGCTGGTGAAGCTCTATATCCGCGGCGTCCGCGGTCTGAGCCATCTGACCCTGGGAAAGAAGGTGACCGTGGATGCGTAAAGGCTGGCGTATCGTCTCCGGCATCGCGCTGATCTGCTTTCTGGTGGGCGTGATGGGCGTGGGCGTAGGTCTTTTCACCGGAAGCTCCCCCACGGCTCTGCAGGCCCACGGCTATCTCACGGAATACGGCAAGCGCCTGACCACCAACTGGAACATCCTCCGGCAGGACCTTGTGGGTATCCGTCAGAGTCTCGCGGGCATATTTGGCTCGCTCCCCTTCTAAACAGTAAACATCGGCCGCCGGATGCTGTGCATCCGGCGGCCATTTTGATTGTTTTGCATTACGCCTCGGCGGGCAAGGGAACCCGCTCCATCAGGATGGTCCCAAAGCAGGTCAGACTCCGCTCCGCGTCGTGGGATATGGTCACATCCGCGTCCTTTCTCGCCCGGTTGAGGGAGAAAAGATACACGTTCCCCACAAAGTCCTGGCACACCTGCTTGCACAGAAATTCCCCGTCCAGCAGCAGCGCCGCCACCTCTCCGTTTTTCGGCGCCCGCTTCTGGCCCAGGGCGACGGACCCGTCGTGGAGGTAGGGCTCCATGGAATTACCGTTGATGCGCACGGCAAAATCCGCGCCGCTGTCCGCCGGGACGGTATAATCTTCCCAGGGATTGCCGAAATCCGGCTCGCCCAGTCCGGCGGCGAAGGAGTTGCCGATCAGCGGTATGACCTTTGTGGCGGGGTGAGCCTGCCTGTCGGCGGCCTCCATCCGGCGTTTCTCCTCCCCCACCACGGCCCGGACGGTCCGTTTGCCATGGCTGTCCAGCCCGTCATAATCCCGGGCCAGGGCGGCTGCTTCCCGGGACACCGCCGGGACCGCGTCCGTCCCGTCCTCAAAATCCCCCAGGGTCTTTCCCAGCGCCCGGGCGATATCGCCCATCACCTTTACGGTGGGGCTTTTCGTCTCGCCGCTGGTGATCTTATTCAGCGTGCTCTTGGACACCCCGGACCGCTGGGCCAGCTGATCGATGGTCAGTCCCGCCTGCTGGCGGTAGAGGATGATCTTCTCGCCGATATCCATGCTGCCTCGCCTCCTGTCATTCCTATTGTACCCGTATTTTATTCTCCTGTCAAGAAAATAATTTACTTTTCGGAACTAATTTTCCTTGACAAATCTACTTTTCGGTATTATATTGGAGCTATCCCATCCCGGATATGGAACCATCCACACAAATGACCGAAAAGGAGGACATACATATGGACTGGAAACAGGAGGCAGCGGAAAAGCTGATGCAGTATGAGGCCCGGCGCCAGTCGCTGGACAGCATCCCGGCGGAGATACACCGCCTGGAGGTGGATTATGCCGCTCTTCGCAGCTCGGTGCCGGACGCCATCCCCGCCCACGGCAGCGGCAGCCGCCGGGAGGATGCCATGCTGACGAACATCGTCCGGCGGGAGGAGCTGGCCCGGCAGCTGGAGTCGGCCCGGGCGTGGGTGGCCCTGGCGGACGGCGGCCTGGCGGCCCTGGACGAGGAGGATCGGCTGGTGCTGGATCGGTTCTACGTCCATCGGCACAAGGGGGCCTGCGAGCGGCTGTGCGAGGAGCTGGACCGGGAGAAGGCCCAGGTATACCGCCGCCGGGACCGGGCACTGAAGCGGTTCACCCTGGCCCTCTACGGCGGCCTGGAGAGCTAAAGGCATTCCCGCAGAAAAGAGAAAAGCGCGGCACTTTCCCAGGGAAAGTGCCGCGCTGCTTTTATGCCGTTTTACTGCTTCTGGGCGTAGGTAGCGGAGATATACCCGGTCTGGCCGTTGTAGCTGACCTGATACCAGTCGCCGCTCTTTCCGGTGACCGTAAGGGTGGTCCCGGAATTGACGGAGCCGATCTGGCTGTATCCGGTGCCCGGGCCGGAGCGGATGCGCACGCTGTTGCCTGTCACCTTGACGGTGCCGCTGTCGGCGGTGACGGAGTTGCCGGACCCGCTGGAGCCGGAGCTGCTGGAGCCGCCGGACACCAGGCCGGAGGAGATATAGGCGGTCTGGCCGTTATAGCTGACGATGGTCCAGTCGCCGGAGGTCCCGGTGCGGGTCAGCTCGGTATTGTTGGCCACGGTGGCCACGATGCTGTAGCTGGTGCCCGGGCCGGAGCGCAGGTTGGCGCCGGAGGAGGCGGTCACCCGCACCTTATCGCCGGAGGTGGTGCCGGAGGAGCTGTTGTTATTGGTGGCGGGCTTGGTGGCGGTCAGATAGCTCTCGGACACATAGGCCACGTTGCCCTTGTAGTTGACCCGGCTCCAGCCGTTGTTGGTCCGTCCGGTGCGCTGCAGTTCATAGCCCTTGCTCTCGCTGCCGATGATGTTGTAGCCAGTGCCTGGGCCGGAGCGGATGTTGACGCTGTTGCCGCTGATATACACCGTATCGCTGATGGGCGAGACGGAATAGCTGGGCGCGGTGGTGGGGGCGGTGGTAGCCGCCGGGATGGGGGTCGGCGCCAGGGTGGGGGTCGGCGTCATCTGGACCGCAGGGGGCACGATAACGGCGGTGGTAGGCGTGGGCGACGGGACAGCCGTGGGCGTGGGCGACGGGGCCGCCGTGGTGGTGATCACGTTGGGCGTGGGTGTGGTAAAGGCAGCGGAGACCGAAGCCTGGTCCGTGTCGGGACGGCGGTTGAGCCGGACCACCAGCAGGATCGCCACGATGATGATGACCAGGATGATGCCCAGGATGGTGATGATCTGCCACAGCTTCCGGTCGGACCGGGCGGGCTCGTCATAGTACCCCTCCTCGGCCACACCTCTGGCAGTAGAGACGGGCTGGGGCATATCCTCCCCCATATTCTTGCCTCGGCCAAGGGGCTTTTTGCGGCCCTTCTCCCCGGCGTAGGCGGGGTTGAAGAAACCGCTGCGGTCGGAGCCGCCCTCCTCGGCGGGCCGAACGGGCCGGGGCAGGTTGCGCAGCGCGTCGTCGTTGCGGGCGCGCTGGCGGGGCTGCTGCGCCTCGGTGTTCTGGGCCAGGTTCTCCACCCGGCCGGAGTCCAGCTTGGCGTGGCACTTGCGGCAGTATTTCACGTCCGCAGGCATAGTCGCCCCGCAGTTGGGGCATTTGCGTGTGATCTTGCTCATATCAAAGCTCCCCCATCAATAATTGGTTCAATTCGTTCTTATTTTCGTTCGCCCGCCACGTGGACGATACCGTCCTCCACCCGGAGGGCGCCCTGGCAGTACAGGGCGATAGCCTTCGGCAGCAGCTTCCACTCCGCCTCCTCCATGATCCGCCGCTGCAGGGTCTTGGGGGTATCCCCCTCCCAGACCTCCACGGCCTGCTGCAGGATAATGGGCCCCGTCTCCCCGGCGGTGACGAAGTAGGCTGTGGCGCCGGACAGCTTCACGCCCGCCCGGATGGCCTGCTCATAGGGCTCCATGGAGTTCATATCGCACTGTCCGAAGGCGGGCAGCAGGCTGGGGCACACGTTCATGATGCGGTTCTCATAGGTCCGCAGCGCGTTGGCCCCCAGGGAGTGGACATATCCGGCCAGCACCACCAGCTCCGCGTCCAGGTCCTGGAGCTTCTGCTCCACAGCGGTGTTGAAGGACTGCACGTTGGGGAACAGGGACCGATCCACCACATAGGTGGGGATATTGGCGCTCTTGGCCCGGATGAGGGCGTAAGCCTCCGGATCGGAGGAGATGACGGCCGTCAGCTCGCAGTTGGGTATCTCGCCGAACAGGTGAGAATCCATGATCGCCTGCAAATTGGTGCCGCCGCCGGAAACCAGGACCACTGTTTTTACCATAGACCGTGTACCTCCCTTCCCAAAAGGCCGCTTATGTCTACCGAAAATAACCTTTTTAACTCTTTGTTACCGTATTGTAACACACCTTTCTCCAAAGTGCAACACATTTCGCGCAGTTTCCATAAAAAATTTATGAACAATTGTTTAAGGTTCCCTGCCCGGCATCGCTCGCTCTGGAAAAATCCCCTCTCAGGTGATACAATCGTATCAGACACACCAGGTGGACCGACCTGCGGAGAAAGGACGTGCGGCATGAACAGTACAGAGCAGCTTCTGCACCAGATCCGGCAGCGGACCGCTGACGACGGCCCCTTTTGGGAGGACGCGGCCTTCAGCTGCCCGCCGCCCGCCATTTATCTGAACGGGCTGTTGGCGGAGCGGGGACTAGAAAAGCAGCATGTCATTCGCATGCTGGGGCTGGACCGCACCTATGGCTATCAGCTTTTCAACGGTGCCCGACGGCCGACCCGCACCTTCCTCATCCGACTGGCGGTCCTACTGGGGCTGGACCTGGACGGGACGGATCGGCTCCTGCAGATCTGCCGCCGCCAGCCGCTGTATCCCCGCTTCCGGGAGGACGCGGCGGCCATTTTTGCCATAGAAAAGCACCTGTCCCTGGAGCAGCTCGACGCGCTTTTGGAGAACATCCATGAATGAGCGGTGGGACAGCGGCGCTTATACCGTTGTCCGACTTTTGAAGGAGGACGGTGACCTACGAACATATCTGCTGGAAAAGCGGGATGAACCGTGGCGGCGCCTCATATGCAAGCAGGCGCCGGACAGGGATGCCGATCCGCTGCGGCGGGAGTATGAGATCATGTGTCGGCTGCCGGACGCCCCTCAGACGCTGTCCTTACAGGAGTCAGACGGGGCTTGTTGCCTGCTGCGGGACTATGTGCCCGGCGTCACGTTGGAGGAGCTCATCCGGCGGGACGGCGCGCTGACCGGGCCGGAAACGGCCCGTCTCGGCATAGCGCTGTGCGACGCGCTTATCCCCCTGCACACCATGGAGCCCCCTGTCATCCACCGGGATCTGAAGCCGGAGAACATCCTGCTCACGGAGCTCGGCCGCGTCCGTCTCATCGACTTCGGCGCCGCCCGCGTCTACAGCCCCGGCCGAGAGGAGGACACCGTCTGTCTGGGCACCAGGGGCTATGCCGCCCCGGAGCAGTACGGTTCCGGCCAGACAGATATCCGGACGGATGTGTTCGCCGCTGGCCGGGTGCTGATCTACTCCCTGGTCGGTCGATACGCGGACGAGACGCCCCATCTCCCGGTCCGGGACCGGGCGCTGGCGCACATCCTCCGCCGCTGCTGTGCCTACGACCCCGCCCGGCGTTGCCCGGACACGGCCCATCTGAGGCGGTCGCTGGAGCGGTATCTGGTCAGCCGGACCGTCCCTGTCCGCTGTCTGGCCCTGGGCGTATGCGCTCTGCTGCTTCTCGTCTGCGGCGCTCTCTGGGGCGGCTATGATCTGGGCCTGCATGCCCCGGCTCCACTCCCGGCCGTGACGGCATCCGGCTGGGACCCCTTCCGCGCCGAGCCGGACGTGCGCCTGATCCTCCGCCTGGCAAAAAGCGAGGACTGGCCCTCCCTGGCGGCGGCCTGTGAGGGCCTGGTCACAGCCCTTATCTCAGACCCCATGATCGCTGACACGGAGCCCGTCGCCTTCTGGGAGATGGACGGGGAGGAGCTGGCGGCGTATTATCTGAGCCGCCAGGGCTATGAGTTCATCGCTGACCGTCTGGCCTACGGGGATGACCTGGCCGCCCGCCGCTTGGGGAACTATGAAGAGGCCATGCCCGCTTTTGCCCTGCAGCTGCGGCGCCGCATCGAATATGTACAGACCGACGGGACGGGCCGGACCCAGACCAGCACCCTGCATATGCTGGCGGTGGACGATGACGACCGGAACATCGACGGGTGCGTCATCGAGATACTGGAGGAGCTGAACAGCGCCCTGGCGCAGACAGCCGCTCCATAAAGTGTGCAGCTTTGCACACCTTTTTTCATCCATTCTCCGCTATACTTGATCCCGGCAGGGCCGTTGGGCCCGCCGGAAAACTTTAGAAATGAGGATGATCGAATGAAGTGGAAAAACATATTCACCCTTTTGCTGACCTTCTGCCTGTGCTGCGGTCTGCTCTCCGTCTGCGTCTATGCCGCCGGGGGCTCGGAGGGCGAAGAGGCCCTGCAGACATATGTGATCGACAGCGTCGGCACCTTCTATCTTCCCGTTGGCTGGTCGCTCGACGCAGGCGCTGTGGAGGAACCGCTGCCCATGACCTACGCGGACTTCTTCTGCGGTGACCTCCATATCCATGGCAGCTGCTTCGGCGCCGATGCCTACGAGGCGGCGGGCGTCCCCCTTCCCGCGGATGTGGAGGAATACTCCCAGCGGGCAGGCGTGCGCCAGGGCCTGCCGGAGGGAGCCGAGTTCGCCTATGACGATTTCGGCAGCTATTACACAGAATACACCCAGGAGGACGGCACGGTGATCTATCACGTGCTGAAGCAGGGCGAAAACTGCATGGGCGACGTCATACTCACCTATCCTGAGGGGTCCGAGCTGCCGGAGGGCATTTATCGGTGGATAAGCCAGGCCGTCATCGACGCAGCCGCCGAGGGCCTGCAGCGGTATGACGCCGAGAACGTGGGCGTGTTCTACCTGCCCGAGGGCTTTGAGATGGAACTGGTCACCCAGGAGGAACCGTTCACCACCTACGGCGTCCAGTTCGACAACGGCGATATCCACATCGGCGGCTTCCGCACCGACGCCGAAGGCTATGCCCAGGCGGGGGTGTCCCTGCCGACGGACGTGGAGGAGTTCGGCAGCCGCCCCGGCATACGCAGCCATCTGCCGGAGGACGCGGTGTTCGACTATGACGAATACGGCAACTATTATGTGCAATACGTCCAGGACGGCACGGTGATCTACAATGCGCTCAAGCAGGGCGAGGAGGCCATGGGCAACGTGGAGGCCTCCTGGCCCGAGGGGACAGAAGGCACAGAGGACGTGCCCTTCTGGCTCAGCTTGGCTGTGATCAGCTGATCTGTCCCGCCCATGGCAAGGGCGCGGTGCTCACGCACCGCGCCCTTTCTTTTTGGCAGTCTCTCAGGCCCTGACTAAGTAGGGACGGAGGCATTCTTCGCATCCCCCGGCGACGGAGAGTGCCGACGGCGGCGGTCACGCCGTCATTCCCCTTTTATATAGGCCTGCCGTTCCTTCTGGAACTGCTCTGTTTTGTCGAAGCCGCATCCGAACATCTCGGTGCAAAAGCCACGGTAAACGCACTCCCGGACCATGCAGGAGGCCAGCTCCGGCTCCACCTCGGCCACGGCATCCTTGACCATCTGCCAGGCGGCCCGGGTCTCGGGGCTGGCGCTGGAGCACAGGCGCTTGCGGCTGATGTTGATGAGGGCCTGGGCGTCGGCCTCGCACTCATGGCTCACCGGGGCGCCCTGGGGCAGCTCGGTGCGGTCCACCCCGGTGCGGTCGGTGCGCTGTGTCTTGACGAAGTGCTCGATGCCGATCTTGTGGCGCACGAAGTGGACACTGACCCAGTAGGGCAGGTCCACCCACCGCCAGGCGAATTTCATCTTGCGGATGGGGGAGTGCTCGGCCAGGATGAGCTTGCGCTTCCACTCGGAGTCGGGGTATTTGCCCTTCTCCTTGCCGATGGTGTTCATGGTGGCGTTTTTGATATCCTGCCAGTTGTCCTCGTGGTGGAAAAACAGCAGTCTGGTGTTGAGCTCGCTCATATCCGGCCCTCCTCGGTTTTTCTTCGTTTATAACAATGTTATTATAGCACATTTCCCGCCTGCCGCATAGCGAAAAATCAAAACCTCGTATTCGTGAGATATCCTACGAAAAAATGAGATATCAAGAGTAAATAAAGAATTTTTTAAATTCCATGTTGACACGTCCCTTCGATTGTGCTATAAAGATTAAGCGCCTTTGGGCGCTGTTATGCTGTCAAAACAATTTCTGATATGCGGAGGAAAACGAATGAGCACGACAATGGTAAAGCCTGCCGATGTCGTCCGCAAGTGGTATGTGATCGACGCCGCCGGAAAGCCCATGGGCAAGACCGCGGTGATCGCGGCCGACCTGCTGCGGGGCAAGCGGAAGGTGGACTACACGCCCCACGTGGACTGCGGCGACTACGTCATCATCATCAACGCGGAGAAGGCGGTCCTGACGGGCAAGAAGCTGGAACAGAAATACTATCGCACCCACTCCGGCTATCCCGGCGGCCTGCACGAGACCCAGTACAGCCGTCTGATGGCCACCAAGCCTGAGCTGGCCATGCGTCTGGCGGTGCGCGGCATGCTGCAGAAGAATGCCATGGCGAAGAACCAGCTGACCCGGCTGCGCGTGTTCCGCGGCAATGAGCACATCCACCAGGCCCAGAAGCCTGAGGTATATGTGGAAGGAGGCAACAACTAATGGCTACCTATCAGTCCAAGCGTCCGTATCTCTACGGCACGGGCCGTCGTAAGAGCTCCGTTGCCCGCGTCCACCTGATCCCCGGCGGCACTGGCGTCATCACGGTGAACGGCCGCAGCATCGACGACTACTTCGGTCTGGAGACCCTGAAGCTGATCGTCCGTCAGCCCCTGGTGACCACGGGCACCACCGACAAGGTGGACATCGAGGCCACCGTGTCCGGCGGCGGCGTGACCGGCCAGGCCGGCGCCATCCGCCACGGCATCGCCCGGGCCCTGCTGCTGGTGAACGAGGAGTACCGCGCCCCCCTGAAGGCCGCTGGATTCCTCACCCGCGACCCGCGCATGAAGGAGCGCAAGAAGTACGGTCTGAAGGCCGCCCGCCGCGCGCCTCAGTTCAGCAAGCGCTGATATCCGTTCTCTCGGACCCCCGGCCCACGCCGGGGGTCTTTGCTATATGCGCGCGGTTGACAACCTCCCGTCAACTGCGTATAATTTCCTCGTTCTTTCATCACACCGATAGGAGATATCGCCATGGAAAATATCTTTCTCGACAAACTGGGCCGGGGGCAGCAGCCTCTGGGCAGCTTTTCCGGCCTGTGCAGCCCTGCCAGCGTGGAGTGCATGGCCCTGGCCGGGCTGGACTATGTGATCCTGGACATGGAGCACAGCCCCGCCACCCTCACCGATGTCGCCGACGGCATCCGGGCGGCCCAGGCCCGGGGGATGACGCCCCTGGTCCGGCTGGGCTCCCTGACCCGGGAGGCAGTGCTGCGCTCGCTGGACCTGGGCGCCCGGGGCCTGATCGCCCCCTGTGTGAACAGCGTCGGGGACGTGGAGAAACTGATCGAGTACGCCAAATATCCCCCGCTGGGGGCCCGGGGCCTGGCCTTTGGCCGGGCCAGCGGCTGGGGCTCGGAGAACTGGGTCACGGACCTGCCCACCTATTTCTCCGTCTGCAACCGCCAGCAGCTTCTCATCCCCCAGTGCGAGACGGAGGGCTGTCTTGCCCAGATCGACAGCATCGTAGCCCTGGAGGGCGTGGCGGGCATATTCATCGGCCCCTATGATCTCTCCGCCGCCATGGGCATCGCGGGCCAGTTCACGGACCCGGCCCTGCAAAGCGCCATCCGCCGGGTCATGGAAAGCTGCCATCGGGTTGGCAAGTTCTGCATGATCTACACCGAGGCCCCGGAGGACGCCGCCAAATATCTTGCCATGGGCATCGACTCCGTCACCCTGGGCATGGACCCCATCCTGTACATCCGCATGTACCGCCAGCTCATCCAGTCGGTACGGGAGCTGACCGACGCCCGCTGAGACCGTCTGACTGTTCACAAACTCTATACAAAATAGGCAAGGTCCGTTCATATTCTTCCAGTATATTGTCCCCATCACAGGATCGGAGGAAGATACCATGCGATTCAAGACCACCTGGCTGGGCGTTCTGTGCGCCCTGCTGCTTTTCGCCGCCGCACCCGCCGCTCTGGCGGAGGACAGCCTTCCGGAGGACGCCGTCCTGCTGACCTTTGACGGCGACAGCGTTCTGGCAGACGGCGAGGCTGTGCCCCAGGATGACGACAGCGCCGCCGTCTATACCGCCCACGACATCGTCTTCTATGAGTCCGGCCACGACTTCACCTACGGCGAGGGGACCCAGGCGGACGAGCACGACCCGGCGGAGGCCGCGGCCCACACCGTGGTGCACATCACCCGCCCTGGCGCCTATGTGCTGCGTGGCGTCCTGGACCTGGGCCAGATCGCGGTGGACCTGGTCGAGGACGCGGAGGAGGACCCGGAGGCCGTGGTGACGCTCCTGCTGGACGGGGTGGACGTGACCTGCACCGTGGCCCCGGCGGTCATATTCTATAATGTCTACGAGTGCGACCCGGAGGGCGAGTCCGGCTATGAGCCGGACCTGAGCGGCGCCGGGGCCCGGGTGCTCATCGCCGACGGCTCCGAGAATAACATCTCCGGCTCCTATGTGGCCCGTATCTACAAGTCCTATACTCTCAACGAAGCGGGCACCGCCGTCACCGATAGCAAGAAGCTGCACAAATACGACGGCGCGTTCTACTCCAAAATGAGCATGACCGTCTCCGGCGGCCCGGAGTGCTCCGGCGTGCTGAACATCCGCGCGGAGAACGAGGGCCTGGACACGGAGATGCACCTGACCATCGACGGCGGGATCATCAACATCTTCTCCGGCAACGACGGCGTCAACTGCAACGAGGACGATATCTCCGTCGTCACCATCAACGGCGGCGCGCTCACCATCACCGTGGAGGGCGGCACCGGAGAGGGCGACGGCATCGACTCCAACGGATGGCTGGTCATCAACAGCGGTACCGTCACGGCCCAGGCCTGCTCCGCCAGTGCGGACTCCGGCCTGGATTCTGCCTGCGGCATATTGCTCAACGGCGGTATGGTCACCGCCACGGGCAGCATGCTGGACCCCCTCACTCCCTCCGACCAGTGCTGCGCCGTGTTCGCCTTCCCCCAGCGCCAAGACCCCGGCGTCCGCTATGCCCTCACCGGGGCGGACGGGACCGAGTATATGGTCTTTGCACCGGACAACAGCTTCACCTATCTGGTGATGAGCTGCCCCGCTCTGACCGACGGGGAGAGCTATCAGCTCACCGCTGACGGCGATGCGCTCCTGGTCGCAGCGGGCGGCGGCATGGGCATGACCCGCCCCGGCGGCTTCCTGCCCCAGCTCACTGCTCCCGGCCCCCAGCTCCCAGATGGCCAGGCCCCCGGCGACGCTCCCGAGCTCCCCGACGGCCAAAACCCTGGTGACGCCCACGAGCCCCCCGACGGCCAAAGCCCAGGCGACGCTCCGGAGCCCCCTGCGGACGATGGTCAACCCCAAGAGAGCGCCCAGACGGAGGCTGCGGACAGCTTCATCCTCTCCCCCGGCCTGAACAGCTTCACCGTCTCCCTATCCTGAACGCACAGCGCGGCCCCCGCCGGGGCCGCGCTCTTTTCGCTCACAGCCAGGACCGTTGAGGTCCTGGCTGTGAGCTTATTGCATTTGGTTTTTGCGGTATCTTACCGGGAGCGTTTCCTGCTCCGCCGCAGGCACACCGCCGTGGCCGCCAGGCCGCACAGGCCCATGGCCAGCACACCCAGCCACAGCCCGGGCGCGCTGTCGTCCCCGGTGGCCGGAACGGTATTTTCGCCGCCGCCAGTGCCACCGCCGCTGCCGCTGTCGGTAGTGCCGGGCTTCGGCGTGTCCTCAGACTTCGGTGTGTCCTCGGGCTTCGGCGTATCCTCGGGCTTCGGCGTGTCCTCAGGTTTCGGCGTGTCCTCGGGCTTCGGCGTGCTCTCCGCCTCCTTTTCCTTATACGCGATGGCGTAGGTGGAGAACAGGTTCGTCTGGAAGGTGATGGTGTCGGGATCGCTGTCCTGATCCTCCAGCGCTTGCGCCTCGTCGCCATGCACCCGGATGATCTGGAAGGTGCGGTCGGCCTTCTGCAGATCCTTCGGTACGGAGATCACCAGAGTGATGGGGTCCTTTGTCTCTTCGATCGGCTCCTGCCCCCGCTCCCCTACGGTCTTGAACAGGGACACGTCCAGATACTGTCCCACCACATAGCCGGGGCAGTCCTGCTCGATGCAGTCACTCACCAAGGCCTCATCCCCGGGAAGGACCGTCTCGTCGGCGTCGGACACCTTAAGGTCGATGGTCACGTTCGTCCCCTGCTGGACCTGGATCTTTTCCTCCTCGGTCAGCACGTCGTTCTTCAGTGCATCCACCTCATTCTGGTCGAGGTCACGCACCTCCGGCGCGCCGGGCTGTTGCTCCACTTCTACCTCCACCTTGCCCGGCTTGGCGGTCACATCCACATGGATCCGTTTGATGATGGTGATGGTCTCATTGGCCTTGGCGGGGTCAGGGTGCTTGAGCGTGACCGTCACGTCCACATGCACATGTCCCACCTGCGTGGCCGTCAGCGCGGCCTGCATGGCCTTGCCCTCATGGGTCACCTTGACGGTGTCGCTCTCATTCACCGCGAACGTCACGCTCTGGATATCGCTCTCGTCGGCGCCCACCAGCTGGGCCGCCAGCGCGACCTCACGGTCCACATAGGTGTCCACGTTCTCCTCGACCTTCACGTCGATCTCTGCCGGGCTCTCGATCGGGTCGCCCTGATGCTTGGTGCTGCTGGTGATATAGGCGTCCAACGTCACCGGGTCATTGCCCACCATGTCTGGATTCAGCATGACTGTGATGGTGCCCTTTGCCACATCGTCCGCCGTCACAGTGGCGCTGCCCGCCAGGCCATAATCGCCATAATTGCTGTTGTGGATGGCGACAGTCTCGCCCACCTTCAGGATGCAGGCGTCGCCCTTGCCGATATCCAGCACTGCGTAATCCTGATACCCTTCGCCGTCGGGCAGATTGTAGACCTTGCCCGTCAGAACCCGCGTATCGTCCGCCAGCAGTATTTTCACGCTGCCGCTGACAGGCCGATAGTTGCGCTCATCGGCGCCCGTGGGCGTGAACGTCCAGTCATAAACCTCTCCGTCCTTCTCCACGGTGCCAGACAAATCCCAGGCGTAGACGCCGTTCACGTCGCCGTCCTTTACGCCCTTGGGCAGACCAAGTTCGCTCGCCAGCGCCTCATCCAGCGCCGTGCCCTGGGGGACAGTCAGCTCTTTTTTCAGCCCGTCAGTCTTGGGGGTCGCCTGGGTGATGGTCAGGGTGCTCTCCATCACCCCGTCGTCATAGTCCTCCGCATACTGTGCCCCTGCCTTTGCGGTCACCTTCACGTCATAGACCCCCGCGTCCACAGGCGGCACGTCGGACCACGCCGGGAGCAGCTCCAGATGTTCCCTGTACTCATACTTCAGTTCGATCTTGCTGGCATCCACACCGCTCTGCTTCACGGTCGCCTCGAACAGATAAGAATCGCCGTTATACTCCTCTACCACGGGGTCGGCCTGCAGGGCGATGGGCGTTTTGTTCAGCACCGTGACCGTGACCTTGTCGGTGTGGGCAGGCGGGTTATAATTCTTGGCCGCCTCCTCGCTCAGGGTAAACTTCCACGCCGCGTCATAGGTGCTGTGCTGCTCCACCAGAGGCAGCGTTTCTTGGGGATCGACCCAATCGAAGGTACCCTCCGCCACCAGGTCATGGTTATTGGGGTTGACATACGTACCCGTGATGGCCACCGTGCTCAGCGGCGCTCCTTTCTTGCCGCTGCTCACATTGACCTTGCCCTCCAGCAGCTCAGGCGTCACCTTTTCCACCGTCAGACCGCCCTTGATCGTTGCGACCCCGGCGGCCAGCTGATAGTTGCCACTGACCAGGGAGACCATTACATCATAGCTGCCGACATTCGCGTCATACGCTGTGCCAGGGCTCGTCAGCTGAGCCTCAGTCAGTCCGGTCACCTCTTGGGGGGAGGTGCCAGTCGTCTTGAAGGTGAACATATCGGCGGTGAGTTTCAGTTCCGCTCCGTAAGCCTTTTGGACTGTACCGGACACCGTCAGGCGAGCCGGGATTATATCGCCCACATGGGAGCCCTGCGCCCTGGCGTAAAGTTTATAGTTCGCCCTGTCTGCGCCTACGATCTCCATCGTGTAGGTGACAGTCTTGTTCGTACCCACGTTCGCGTCCACGAACTGGGCGTTCACGGCCTGCACCTTGGCGTCTTCACCAGGCAGAGCACCCCAGGTAGCCACTTCCAGCGTGGCGTCGGTAGTCCCATCATAGGTCTTGGTCGGCTTACTGACGGTGAAATGCAGGTCCTTGGGCACGATGGTCAGGGAGTCGAGCAGCTCGCCCCTGGCGTGATCGGCCGTCTCCTCCATGGTGGCCAGCACTTCATAGGTACCCACCGCCTTGGGCAGCTCGGTCGTCCACTCGCTCGCGCCCTCGGCCTTGTACTCGACCTTTATATCTCCCGGACGGTCCGCCACGAAGACAGCCTCATGGGTCATCCCGTCATATACGATATTATCCAGATTCTGTCCCGGCTTGAGGGTGATGGTGGTCGGATCCTTGTCGCTCACCGTCACGGTGACCACGCCGGACGTGCCCTCGTAATTCACCGCGTGGGTCGCGTCGGGGGTGAACTTCCAGTGATACGTCTGCTCCCCGATCTTCGGCGTGATGGCGTTAGCCTCGCCGCCGTTCTGCTCCGCATCCCATTCCAGGGTGCCGATGACCTCCCACCCGGTATTAACGATATTAGGATTCGTGAACGAGCCGCTCAGACTGGACGCGGACAGCGGGTAGCCCACCTTGATACCGCTGGCGTTCACCTCGCCCTTGGGCGTGGCCTTTTTCACGATGACCTTGTTGGTCTTATCCAGTTCTACCTTATAATTGGGGTTGTTGCCGATCCCTATCATCTCATATTCATAGCCGGACTCATTGGCTTTCGCCTGGGCATTGAAGCCAACGCTGGTCAGCGTCACACCAAGGCTTTCAAACGTCACCTCACTAGGAGCATCGATGAGCTCGACTTTGACGTTCTCAGCTCCGATGATCTGACCGTATTCCTTCTCCTTCGATTCCGGCTTGATCGTGATCGTCTTTGGCGTCACAGTGACCGAGAGGTTGAGGCGTTTCGCATAGTTGCCAAAATACGCCCCGGCGGTATATGTACCTATCTGCAGGCCCTCCCTCGGCGTCACAGTGACCTCGATGACGGCGCCGCCCTCAAGTTTGCCATCGGTGTACTGGCCCTTGACCACCTCATATTTCAATGTAAAGTAATACCCCGCACTCGTGGGCATATTGACCGCAACAGGCTTGTTGCCTGTGCTCTTGATCCAGAAAGTCAGTTTGGAGTTCTTATCTCCCGTCGCGCCGTATTCTGTGCTGAATCTCAGGGTATAGTCATAGTCCGGCAGGGGCGACAGCATGGTCTCTGCCGTCGGGTCCTTGTCAAAATACTTATATTCGCTTACGCTCTGCTCGCCGTATGCGGCATACACCGTATAGGCGTTGCCATCGACCTCCGTGATCTGGGAGACCCTGGTGATCAGAGTCCCGGACTGCGCGTTTTCTTCCGAGCTCGCCCATCCAATGAATCCGACAAAATCACCGCCGCCCTCTTTTTGTGTAGGATCGGACACAAGGAAATTGTTTTGCAGCGCGTAATCCTGGCCGCTGTCCGCTTTCATGCCATACCCAGTATACAGATCGGTACCGCCAGAAAACTGTCCCTTATCCGTCGCTTTAAAATTGACCTGGATGATGGTAAAGGTCACGTCTTTGGTGTTTTCCGGATTTTCCTTTTCCGTGACCGTCAGCGTATACTCACCGGGAGCGCTGATCTTCTCCAGTCCGTTCGTACCGTCAAGCGCCCAGCCAACAGACGTGTTTATATCGGAATACTTAGTGGGAACAGGAAGCTCCTCCGGTTCCCCATCGGGTCTGGTCAGCTTGAAGGTATACTCGCCATTCCTGATCGCCGTTTTGAAGGTAGACGTAGACATCCCGCCGGAGAAAGTGAACCGGATCCCAAGCACGTAATTCCCGCTGAGAGCATAGGGATACGCCTCATAATAGGATGCGGAGAAGCTGATGCTCGCAAACGGAGCAGGCGCCGCGACGGGCATGATCTGGTCCTCTTCCAGACCCAACGCCAACGGCGTCACCTCGTCGGCGGGCTCCTCCGCAGGGTCCGCCTCCCCGTCCTCGCCGGGCTCCTCGGTGGCCTCGGGCGCCTCCGTCGGCTCCGGCTCCTTGGTGGGCGCCTGGTCCTCCGTCACCTCCGGCTCCTCGGTGGTCTCAGGTTCCGCCGGGGTCTCCGGGGCCTCCGTCGGCTCTGTCGGCTCTATGACCTCAGGCTCTGCCGGGGCCTCCGTCGTCTCCGTGGGCGCGGGCTTTACCGCAGCCTCCGGCTCCGCCGTATTTTCCGGCATAGCGGTGCTATCCGCCGACGGGGTCGTCTCTGCCCCCTCCACGGCGTCACGCAGCGTCATGCCCGTGCTCATAGACATGAGCATGACCATCGCCAGCACCAGCGAAAGTATCCGTTTTCTCATGGGTGGTCCCTCCTTGCGCGGCATTCTGCCGCCGATTAAGACGCTTTTATGTATGCGACGATAAGTCTGCTCTGCGCAGACCAATGTTAGTATAGCATAATCTCTCCCTGGCATCAACCGCTTTCCTGCACATTTTCCTAGCAATTATTAGAAAATAATGTATTTGCCGACAGTCAAAACCTCCGGCGAAGCCGGAGGCTTGAATAGGCCCTAGAAGGGCCTGGGATCGGCAGGCGTCTCAAGAC
>CANROZ010000016.1 GCA_947632365.1 uncultured Oscillospiraceae bacterium | reverse complement strand
CAGCAGTTCGCCTACACCAAGGGGAAGAACTCCACCGACTCGGCCATGATCATCGACGCCATGGATATCCTCTACTCCGGCAACACGGACGGCTTCGTGCTGGTCAGCTCGGACAGCGATTTCACGGGCCTGGCCCGGCGGCTGCGGGAGGCGGGCCAGTTCGTCATCGGCATCGGCGAGCAGAAGACCCCCAGCCCCCTGATCGCGGCCTGCAGCAAGTTCATCTATATCGAGGTCATCCGGGAGCGGTCCGCCAAGGCCACAGCCAAGGCGGCCCAGCCCGCCCGGCGAAAGAAGGCGGAGAGCGTCAAAAAGACGGAGAGCGCCAAAAAGACGGAGAGCGCCAAAAAGCCCGAGCCGGAGCCCGCGGAGGCGGCCCGCCCCGCAGCCATGGAGGCCCGCCAGATACCCGACAGCATCATCTGGCTCATCGCCGACTCCATCCTGGACCTGTCCGGCGCGGGAGACGACGACTACGTGTCCCTGGGGGCCGTGGGCCAGCTGATCCAGAAAAAACGTCCGGACTTCGACACCCGCAGCTATGGCTACTCCAAGCTGTCCAGCATGGTGAAGGCCATCGACCGCTTCGAGGTGGAGGAGCGGCAGGACAAGTCCGACCCCCGCAGCAAGATCGTGTATATCCGGGACGTGGAGATGTGAACAAAGGCAAACGATAGGGGCCCTCGGGCGGCAGCCCGGGGGCCATTTTGCGGTTATGCCGGACGGGGAATGGCGGATTTTGGCAATATCACGAAACCTTCGTGCAAACTGTTCAAAGAACTGGTAAAAGTTTGGTAATTCTTTGGGGATTGTAATTATCTGGAATTTGGGATACAATACGAGCACGGATAACGATTTAGCCAAATAAAATAAGCATCCCGCTGAGAGGAGCGGGGTGCATTGCTGACCTTGCAGCATTCCGCAGGTCTGGCGCGGCTGATGAACGGCCGGGCCTTTGCCGGGGACCGGGGAAGCGGGTCTGACTACGAAACACGCGCAGGATCGGTGAGAGACGATGACAGAGGTATTCATTCTCAAGTGCGGTGACGCCCTCTCTGAAGAGCGGGCGGCGCTGCTGCCCCGGTGGCGGCGGCGGAGGCTGGAGCGCCTGCGCTACGCCCCGGCCCGGGAGGCCAGTTTGGGCGCGGGCCTTCTGTGGCGGTACGTGATGGAACGTCACGGCGTCCAGTCTGAGGAACCGGTCCGCTTCCTCATGGCGGGCAAACCGGTATTCGCCCAGCGGGACGATCTGCATTTCAGCCTGTCCCATTCCGGCCCCTATGCCATGTGCGCCATCAGCGACAGGCGGGTGGGCGTGGATGTGCAGCAGATCAAGCCCGTACATCTGTCCGTGGCCAGGCGCTTCCACTTCAAGGAGCGGGACTGGCTGGCGGAACAGCCCCACGATCAGCAGCAAAAGGCCTTCTTCCATATCTGGACCCGGAAGGAGGCATGGGTCAAGGCAGTGAGCCAGGACCAGCTCCTCAGCCTGGATCAGGAGGATGTGATTCACGGCGCCGAGGGGTGGCAGTTTGAGGAGTATCCCTTGGAGGACGGCTATCTGGCGGCGGTGTGCGCCCGGCAGGGCGAGCGGCTGCCGGAGCTGGTGGTGATAGAGCCGGAGGAATTGGTCCAGTCGCTGGAAAAACAGGAGACGGCCGATGTCGGCCAATGAGAATGACCGCCCCGCCGGCAAGGGGCGCCCATAAAAAAGAGCCTGCTATTGAGCAGGCTCTTTTTTATGGGTTTTGTCATACAGGAAGGAATTTTCCGCCGCGGTAGACGCAGACGGTGTCCGCAAGGGCCCGGGCCACCAGGGGGTCGTGGGTGGTGATGAGAAGGGTCCGGCCCGCAGTCTGCTCCCGCAGCAGGGCCAGGATGTCCTCCCGCGTGTCTGCATCCAGCTCCTTGAGGGGCTCGTCCAGCAGCAGCAGGTCCCCCTCATAGGCCATGGCCCGGGCCAGATTCACCCGCTGGGCCATGCCGCCGGAAAGCTGCCCAGGCAGCATCCCCGCCGCGTCGGCCAGACCCACCGCCGCCAGCCACTGGCGGGCCGCGGGCAGGGTCTCGGCGCTGTCGGACAGCACCGCGTTCACGTTCTGCTCCGCCGTGGCCCGGGGCAGCAGCCGGGGCTCCTGGAAGGCGAAGGCCATCCGCTTGGCGGAGGAGCGCACCGCGCCGAAGGTGGGCGTTTGCAGCCCCGCCGCCAGCCGCAGCAGGGAGGTCTTTCCGCAGCCGGAGGGGCCCATCAGGGCCATATGGCCCCCGGGGGGCACATGGAAGCTGACGCCGGACAGCACAGCCTTATCCCCGTACAGCAGCGTCACGTCCTCAAACCGTATCACGGTGCCTGCCTCCCTTCCCATAGAAGCCCCAGGCCCGGTCCACCGCCGCCGTCAGCAGCTTCTCGATGGCCAGGGAGCACAGCACCACCACCGCGGTCCAGGCGAACAGATCCACCGTCTCCAGATAGAGCTTGGACTCGTAGAGCATCCGGCCGATGGACCGGGCGGGCACGGTGAGCACCTCCGCCGCCACGCCGGACTTCCAGGCTACGCCGAAGCTGGTGTGGCAGGCGGCCAGAAAATAGGGCGCCACCTCCGGCACGAACACCCGCCGGACAATGCGCCAGGTGGGGAAGCGGTAGACCTGGGCCATCTCCAGCAGCTGTCGGTCCGCCTGGATGATGCCCTCGGTCACGTTGGCCCAGACGATGGGCAGCACCATGAGAAACACGATGACGCAGGGCAGCACGTCCCGGCCCACCCAGATCAAAGCCAATAAAATAAAACTGGCCACCGGAACAGACTTAACGGCGGTCAGCAGGGGGGACAGCACCGCGTCCAGGAATCGGAAGCGGCGGGTGGCGGCGGCCAGGAGCACTCCGGCCAGGATGGCGGCCAGGGCGCCGCAGAGGATGCGGACCAGGCTCACCGCCGTGGTCAGCCAAAAGCGTCCGGAGCCCATCAACACGAACAGGCGCCTTGCCACGGCCCAGGGCCCGGGGAGCAGCAGCTCCCGGTCCGTCAGCCGCGCCAAAAGCGCCCATACGCCCAGCCAGAAGGCCAGGATGAGCATCCGCTTCAAAAAGGTCTTCCAGCGTTTCATGGTCTTAACCCAGCCAGTAGAAATCCTCCTCCGGCACAGCGCCGCCAATGGAATCCGGGGCGATATCGAAGAGGATCTGGGTGAACTGCTCCATCGCGTCCTGCATCTCCGTGCCTGTGATGAAGCAGACATTGCAGCGGGGGATCGCCTTCTCGGCCACCGCCGCATTGGAGAACACCCCCGTCTCGGCGATGAGGGCGGCGGCGTCCGCGGGGTCGTCGGTCAGGTATTGGATGGAGGCGCCGTATGCCTCCAGGAAGGCGGCCAGCTCCGCCGGGTGCTCCTGGGCAAAGGCCGTGCGGACCACCGTGCACCCCTGTACCAGGCTGCCCGCGGGATAGACCTCGTCCCACAATGCCGTCAGGTCCAGCGCCACGGCCAGGTCCTCGTTGGCGGCGCAGGCGATGGTCACCATGGGCTCCGGCAGCACGGCGGCGTCGATCTCCCCAGAGGCCAGGGCGGTGCGCAGGTCGGCGGGCTGGGCATAGGTGTCGTCCGCCGTCACGTCCACGTCGGCGGCCTGACAAAGGGCCTGGAAGAGGATGGAGGGGTTCTGGGCCGGGACGTAGACGGTCTGGCCCTCCAGGTCGGCCAGGCTCTCCACGGTGAGGGCCTTCTCGTTCACCACCAGGTACAGTACCCCCAGCGTGTTCAGGGCCAGGAGCTGTACGCCGCCCTGGGTCTTGTTCCAGAGAGTGGCGGCGGCGTTGGTGGGCAGGGCCGCGATATCACAGCTGCCGTTGATGAGGGCGGCGGTGACGACGCTGGCGTCGGTCTCCACGGAAAAGGTGTAGTCCAGCGCGGCCTTGCCGTCGGCGGCGTCGGCCATGAGCTTTGCCATGCCGAAACCGGTGGTCCCGTTCAGGACCATCACGTTCACGGGCGTGTCCGCATCCGGCTCGGCGGCCGCGGCGCAGGCGCCCAGACCCAGGCACAGAGCCAGGGCCAGAAGCGCGGCGATGAGACGCTTCATAGGGGGATCACTCCAAATCTAAAGGGTCTAAGACCTCGTAATGACGTGGGAATAAGCAGTCTTCACGTTCACACCGGGAAGAGCGCCGATCTCGCCCGCCATGGTGTTGGTCACGTCCTGCGGCGCGTCCACGGCGATGCTGATGATGTTGATATCCCGGTCCCGGTAGGGTATGCCCATCCGGCCGAGAATGTAGCCGGAATAACGGTGCAGAATGGCGTTGAGCTGCTCAGTGCTGTCCAGATTTTCCACGATGATGCCAAGTACGGCCACGCGCGTTACCATCATAGCTGCTTTCTCCCCTTTTAATAAAATAGCCGCGCCGAAAGACGCGGTCAAACACGCGGTATCGAACCCGCGCGCCGTGTCTTTCGCTGTAACTCCCCAGTTTAGGCGTCAGCCACACCTATATTATATGGCGAAGTTGTGGAACATGCAAGATATTTTCGAAAATATTTTGTTGACAAGTTGCATTCTCAGCATTATAATAATTAATGCAAACGATACAAAGGAGATGATCCGAATGCTGTTGAAGCTGGATTTTGCCTCGGAGGTGCCCATCTATATGCAGATCCGCAACCAGGTGGTGCTGGCGGTGGCCCGGGGGGAGCTGGTCCCCGGGGAGCGGCTGCCCACCATCCGGGCCCTGGCGGAGGAGTGCGGCATCAACATGATGACCGTCAACCGGGCCTATCAGCAGCTGCGGCAGGAGGGGTATCTCGTCACCGACCGCCGCTCCGGCACGGTGGTGGCCGCGCCCAGGAGGCACGCGGGCCCGTCGAAGGAGACGGTGGAGGGGTTGCGGCTCCGGATGGGAGAGCTGCGGCTGGCGGGCCTGAGCGTGGAGGAGACGTTGGAACTGTGCCGGAAGCTCTATGAGGAGGGAACAGAATGAATGCGCTGATCACTTGGGGCCTGACCATCTGGGTGCCCGTGCTGCTGTGCGTGCTGAACATCAACGAGACCAGATTCAAAAAGAATATCGCCGTAGGGGTGACCTTCCCCAAGGCCGGACGGGAGGACCCGGCGGTGCTGGGGCTTTTGAAGAGCTTCAAGCGGGAGCAGATCGTCCTGTGCGGGGCGCTGATGGCGCTGGGCGTGCTGTGCGCGGCGTGGCGCTGGCCGGAGATCGGTTTTCTGCCGTATTTTCTATGGATCGACCTTGTGATCGCGGCCCAGTTCGTCAGCTACGCCCGCTGGAACAGGAAGCTGAAGACGCTGAAAAGGGAGAAGGGCTGGACGGTGCCCGTCATCCGCGCCGCCAGCGTCACCACAGCGGCCGCGCCGATCCGGCGGCCAAGCGCCTGGTGGTTCATTGCCGCTGCGGTGCTGGCGGCGGCTCCGGCGGCGCTGGACCGGGCGCTGTGGTTCGCCTATCTTTTGGACGCCGCCATCGCCCTGGGCTGCTGGGCGGGGGCGAAGTATCTCTACCGCAACCGGGCGGAGACGGTGGATGAGAACGACGCGGTGACGGCGGCCCTCACCCGGGTCCGCCGCCGGGCCTGGGACCGGGTGTGGCTGCTGTGCGCCTGGATGATGGGGGCGGTCAGCCTCTGCATCTGGCTGAGCACGGCGCTCCCCGTCGGCGGCGGGGCGGTGATGCTGCTCACAGTGGTCCTGGCCCTGGCCGTGTGTGCTGCGGCGGTGGCGCTGGAATTTCGGGTGCGGCGGGTGCAGGAAAAGCTCACCGCCGACAGCGGCGAGGGCTTTTACGTGGACGAGGACGACAAGTGGCTCTTCGGCCAGTTCTACTACGACCCCAACGACAGACGCACCGTCATCAACGCCCGCACTGGGGCCAACTCCACCGTGAACCTGGCCCGGCCCGGGGGCAAGGCGCTCATGGCCTTCGGCCTGGCGATACTGCTGGGCATGCCGATAATGGGGGCGTGCTTTGACGCCATGTCCACGGCGCCCCGGCCCCTGCAGGTGGAGGACGGGGTGCTGCTGGCCGAGAGCTGGGGCAAGGATTATGAGCTGCCCCTGGAGGATATGGAAAGCGCGGAGCTTCTGGATGAGCTGCCCCGGATCACCGCCCGGACCTGGGGCGTGGGCGCGGACAGCCTCCTGAAGGGGAAGTTCCAGACCGAATGGGGCAGCGCCACGCTGTGTCTGGACCCGCGGACGGGGCCCTGGCTGAAGGTGACCATGACCGACGGCGGGCTGTACCTGCTGGGCGGGGCCGACAGCGGCGCGGCTGAGATATACGAGCAGATAAAATAAGCAGATAGAATAAAATGTCGGGAGCGGCACGCCGCTCCCGACATTTTTGCGTCTGGGTATCAGCAGAGGGGGCAGAAGATGCGCAGCACCCCGTCCACGATCCAGTGCCAGAACCCCTTGTCGATGTTGTCCACGGTCCGCTCCCGGCACTTGGCCTGGGTGGCCAGATAGTCCGCCTTCAGGTCCTTCAGCATAGAGGCGCCGTAGAAAAGGGAGTTGTTCTCGAAGTGCAAAAACAGGCTCCGGTAGTCCAGGTTGACCGTGCCCACCGTGCACAGCTCGTCGTCCACCAGGCTGGCCTTGGCGTGGACGAAGCCGGGGGTGTATTCGTATATCTTCACCCCGGCCTGGAGCAGCACGGGATAGAAGCTACGGCCCATGCGGTAGACCAGCTTTTTGTCCGGGATGCCGGGCATGATGATGCGCACGTCCACCCCCCGGCGGGCCGCCCGGACGAAGGCGCCCAGCAGCGCGTCCCCGGGCATGAGATAGGGCGTATAGAACCAAGCGTATTTTTTGGCCTGGCTCAAAAGGTCGATGAACAGCTCGTTGGACACGGCGTAATCTTCCAGGGGCGAGTCGTAATAGCTCAGCACCATCCCGTCGCGGGCACCCTCCGGCTGTTCGGCCTGGGGCGGGGCCAGCAGCTCGTCGGGGATGGGGTCCTTGGCAAAGGCGTCCCAGAAGGTGGCGAACATGCGGGTATAGCTGCCCACGGCCTCTCCGGTGAGCTTGAAGCCGATGTCCTTCCAGTGGCCGAAGCGCTGGATGTGGTTGATGTACTCGTCCGCCAGGTTCACGCCGCCGGAGAAGGCCACCTTCCCGTCGATGATGAGCATCTTCCGGTGGTCCCGGCAGTTGAGGGTGCCCTTGATGAACACCAGGGGGTTGAAGGGGGCGATGCGGATGCCCTTTTTCGCCAGGCCCTCCGCGTTTTTCCAGGAATAGGTGCCGATGCTGCCCAGATCGTCGTACAGCACCCGCACGTCCACACCCTGGGCGGCCTTGCGGGCCATGATCTCCACCATGGAGTCCCACATCAGCCCGTCCTCCAGGATGAAGTACTCCACGAAGATGAACTTCTCCGCTTTCTCAAGTTCGGCGAGCATCACCGGGAACATGTCGTCCCCCAGAGGGTAGTACACCGCGCTGCGGTTGGGCAGCAGGGGGAAGCCCGTCATGGTCTGCACCGTGCGGAAGGTCTGGGCGGCGCGGCCGTTGGCGGCGGCCAGCTCCTCATACAGCGGGGCGGTGTCGTCCGGCTGGGCCGGAAGGAGCTTGGCCTCCGCCAGCTTTTTCCGCAGGGGCCTGGTGGTGCGCTTGTTGCCGAAGATGAGATAGAGCAGCGCGCCCGGCAGGGGGACGGTCAGGATCAGCAGCAGCCATATGATCTTATACGTCCCCTCGTCCTGCTTGGTGATGATGTACAGGACGAATATGAACGCAAAAACGGACAGCACGAAGCTGATGGCCGCCGCCCAGGGGGCCAACCAGGAGAAGAGGATCACCAGCCATAGCGCCTGCAGCGCCACGGCCGGGAGGATGGTCAGTACGCGCCGAATGATCTTGTTCATCGTATCGCCTCCTTTAGTTCACCCTATTTTACTCCCTTTTTCGGGTGAACACAAGGGGGCGCTCAGTACCAGTCGTGCTTTTCGCCCCGGTCCAGGGCGTTGATGCGCGCCATCTCGTCCTCGGTCAGCGCAAAGCCGAACAGGTCCAGATTTTCCCGGATGTGGTCGGGATCACTGGAGCCGGGGATGACCACCACGCCCTTTTGCAGGTCCCAGCGCAATATCACCTGGGCGGAGGATACGCCGTGGTCGGCGGCGATGGCGGAGATGGTCTCGTTGCCCAGGAGCTGGGCCGTATAGCCCCGGCCGCCGAAGGGATACCAGCCCTGGACCACGATGCCCAGGCTCTGGATGTAGGGGATCACGTCGTTCTCCTGGTAATAGGGGTGTATCTCGTTTTGCACCAGGGCGGGCATGATATCCACCTGGGGCAGGAACTGCTCCAGCTCCTCCACGTACCAGTTGGACAGGCCCAGGGAGTGTATTTTTCCCTCGCTCACCGCCTGCTCCATGGCCTTATAGGCCTTCACGTCGTTTTTGCCGGGGTGGTGCAGCAGCATCATGTCGATGTAGCCGATGTCCAGCTTGTCCAGAGCCTCCTGGATGGCCTGCTCGGGCGCGGCGTATTGTGGGCCGGGGTAGAGCTTGGTGATGACGAATATCTCCTCCCGGGGCACGCCGGAATCCCGCACCGCCCGGCCCACGGCGGCCTCGTTCCCGTACATGTAGGCGGTGTCGATGAGCCGTCCCCCGGCCTGAAGCAGGGCGGTGACGGAGTTATAGCACTCCTCGTCGGAGAGGCTGTAGGTCCCCAGGCCCAGGATGGGCATCTCATAGCCGGAGTTCAGCATGACGGTCCTCTTTTCAAAATCGAACGCGCCGATCGGCGCGTCGGGGCTTATGCCGCGCTCGTCCAGCCAAGCGGCGATCTCCTCCCGGGTGGTCCCGGCGGCGAAGCGGGTCCCGTCCAGCCAGTCAGCGTCCGGCGCCAGGGGGTGTAAGTCGTCGTCGCTGGAGCCGATGCCGCTGGAATGGGAGGTGCAGAAGGGCAGGATGGTCTTGCCGGAGAGGTCATAGCTCTCCAGGAAGGTGGAGATGATCCGGGGCGCCTGGCCGTGCCAGATGGGATAGCCCAGCAGCACGGTGTCATACTGCCCCATGTCCTCCACGCTGTCGGTGATGGCCGGGCGGACAGAAGGGTCGTTCTGCTCCCGGTCGGCCCGGCCTCCGGTGTAGTAGGCCAGGTCCGCGTCCGTATAGGGCTCCGCGGGCACGATCTCATACAGGTCCGCCCCCAGGATGTCCGCTGCGTATTCGGCCAGTGTCTGCGTGGTCCCGGTGCAGGAGAAATAGGCCACCAGGGTCTTTCCGCTGTCGGGGCTGGCGGCCGCGGCGGCGGGTGAGGCCAGGGAAAGGCACAGTCCCAGGAGCAGGGCCGCCGTCAGGGCCCGCTTCATGTGAGGTGCTCCCGGAAGAACGCCTCCAGCTTGTCGAAGGGGATGGCGTTTTTGCCGCCGCCGTCGTAGAGATCAGTGTGCACCGCGTCCGGGATGATGAGCAGCTCCTTGTTGTCCGCCCAGGGGCTGTCCTGCACCATGGCCGCATAGGCGTCCCGGCTGAAATAGCAGGAGTGGGCCTTCTCCCCGTGGACGAGCAGCACGGCGGAGCGTATCTCGCTGGAATAGCGCAGGATGGGCTGGTTCATGAAGCTCATGCAGCCGATGACGTTCCAGCCGCCGTTGGAGTTGAGGCTGCGGGCATGATAGCCCCGCGGGGTCTTGTAATAGTCGTAGTAGTCCTTCACGAAAAAGGGCGCGTCCTCCGGCAGAGGGTCCGCCACACCGCCGCCCAGGGCGTAGGTTCCCGCCCTGAAGTCCGCGATGCGCTGGGCATTCAGGGCCTTTTTCTTCTCATAGCGGGCGTCGGCGGAGTCCTCTGCGTCGAAATATCCGTTGGCATTCACCCGGGCCATGTCATACATGGTCATGGCCGCCGTGGCCTTGACGCGGGTGTCCAGCGCCGCGGCGTTCAGAGCCATGCCGCCCCAGCCGCAGATGCCGATGATGCCGATCCGGTCCGGGTCCGCGTTCTCCTGCACGGACAGAAAGTCCACCGCCGCCTGGAAGTCCTCGGTGTTGATGTCCGGGGAGGCCATATACCGGGGCTGGCCGCCGCTCTCCCCGGTAAAGGAGGGGTCGAAGGCCAGGGTGAGAAAGCCCCGCTCCGCCATGGTCTGGGCATAGAGCCCGGCCGCCTGCTCCTTCACCGCGCCGAAGGGACCGCACGCCGCGATGGCCGCCAGGGGCCCGGCGGCATTTTTGGGCGTGTACATGTCCGCGGCCAGCATGATGCCGTAGCGGTTGGGGAAGGTAACCTTCCGATGGTCTACGTTTTCGCTTTTGGGGAAGGTCTTGTCCCAGTCCTGGGTGAGATGAAGTTCAGCCATTTCGATGTGCCGTCCTTTCAATCATAAAGTTTATAGTATTGTACACCCTTGACGGGGACTGCGCTAATCGTTATAATTTATATCATGTTATTCGATTTTAGAATATCATGGAGGACGAGACCATGGAGATACGCACCCTGCGCTACTTTCTGGCGGCGGCCCGGGAGGAGAACATGACCCGGGCCGCGGCGCTGCTGCATGTGACCCAGCCCACCCTCTCCAAGCAGATACAGTCCCTGGAGGAGGAGCTGGGGAAAAAGCTGTTCGTCCGCCACAGCTTCAGCATCCAGCTCACCGAGGAGGGGATACTGCTGCGCAAGCGGGCGGAGGACCTGGTGTCCATGGCGGACAAGATCGTGGGTGAGTTCGCGGCCCTGGACGACGTGGTGGGCGGGGACGTGTACTTTGGGCTGGCGGAGTCCTATCAGATACGGCACCTGGCGGCCCAGATCAAGGCTTTCAAGCGGCAATGTCCGGACTTTCACTACCACATCACCAGCGGCGACACGGAGCAGGTCACGGAAAAGCTGGACAAGGGCATCCTGGACTTCGCGGTGCTGGCGGAGGAGCCGGACGAGACGAAATATCGCTGTCTCCCCTTTCCGGAGGCGGACGTGTGGGGCCTAGTAGCGCCTCGGGACTGTCCCCTGGCGGCAAAGGAGCGGGTGACGGTGGACGATCTTGTGGGGCTGCCCCTGTTCTGCTCCGGGCAGGGATGGAACCGGGACATCCCCCGCTGGTGCGGGGCCCGGATGGACCAGCTGCGGCTGGAGGGGTCCTTCCGGCTCAGCTACAATGCCTCCCTTTTCGTCCGGGAGGGGCTGGGATATCTGCTCACCTTTGACCGCCTCATCGACACGGGGTCGTCCAGCGGTCTGGTGTTCCGTCCCCTGTGGCCCCGGCTGGAGGCGCGGATGTATCTGGTCTGGCGAAAGCACCAGGTGTTCACCCCCATCGCGGCGCGGCTGCTGGCCGGGATCGGGGAGGCGTTCGGCGCCCGTCCGGCGTAAAAGTCCCACGCGCCCCTCGACTTTTCATCCCGGATGGGGTATCATTATAGCCGGAGGAAAGGGGGCGATACCGTGAAGCGCACGAAGCTGAAGGACCGGGAGCTGCCGGACTACACCAAGGGCGAGGAACGGTTCAACATGATCTCCCACATCGTGGGCGGCGCGCTGGGCGTGGCGGCGCTGGTGCTGTGTGTGGTATGCGCGGCGCTGCACGGCGACGGCTGGGGCGTGGTGGGCGGCGCGGTGTTCGGCCTGTCCATGATCGCGCTGTACACCATGTCCAGCGTCTATCACGGCCTGCGCCCGGGGATGGGCAAGCGGGTGCTGCAGGTGATCGACCACTGCACCATCTATTTTCTCATCGCGGGCACCTATACGCCGCTGCTTCTCAGCGCCATGCGGCCCATCGACCCGGTGGCCAGCTGGGTGCTGTTCGCCGTGGTGTGGTCGCTGACCATTCTGGCCACCGTGCTCACCGCCATCGACCTGCGGCGCTACCGGGCCTTCTCTATGGCCTGCTACATCGGTATCGGCTGGGCCATCATCTTCAAGGCACCGCTGCTCATCCGGGCCGTGGGCATGGGCGGCTTCTGGCTCATCCTGGCGGGCGGCGTGTCCTACACGGTGGGGGCCGTGCTCTACGGCATGGGGAAAAAACACCGCTACATGCACAGCGTGTTCCACCTGTTCGTGGTGGCGGGCAGCGTACTGCACCTGCTGGCCATGCTGCTGTACGTGCTGTAGCATCGGTTACAAACACATGCGGCGCGTCACGAAAAATGACGCGCCGCATGGCATCATATCGGAAAGATCTAGAGACAGAACCGCCGGATGGCGTCGGCTACGCCGTGCTCGTCGCAGGAGCCCGTCACATAGTCCGCCGCGGCCAGCACCGCCGGGTCCGCGTTGGCCATGGCCACGCCGATGCCCGCGGTCTGGATCATGGTCAGGTCGTTGGTGCCGTCGCCGATGGCCATGGCCTGGTCCAGGCCGATGCCCAGCGCCCGGCACAGCCCCGCCAGGGCGGCGCCCTTGTGAGCGGCGGCGATGTTCATCTCGATGTTGTTGTAGATGGCGGTGGTGACGGCAAACTCGGGAAATTCCCGGGGCAGGCTCTCCAGGGCCCGGGCCCGGGCGGGCATGTCCCGGTCCTGGAAGAACATCACGATCTTCTGCAGGCTCTGGCCCCGCTGGGTGAGATAGCCCAGAAAATCGTCCACCGGGGTGCGCACGGACTTGACCATGCGGTTGATGGGCCCGTTGGTGATGTACTGGTCGATCTGGGCGTAGAAGGCGGCGGATATGTAGCTTTGGCCGTCCAGATAGCAGTCGTAGATGACGGGCAGCTCCTCCAGCCGCCGAAAGACACGCATGGCCAGGGGGAGGGGTATCTCTGCCCGGTGGAGGGTCCGGCCCGTGAGGCTGTCATAGACCTGGGCGCCGTTGACGCACAGGGCGTAGCGCACGAAGGGCAGCCGCCGCACCTCGTCGGGGAGCCCGTTATATAACCGCCCGGTGGCGGGCACGATGAGCACGCCCTTTTCGGCGGCCTGCTCCAGGGCGGCCCGGTTTTCCGGGGACAGCCGCTTTTCGCTGTCCAGCAGCGTCCCGTCCATATCCAGAAAAACGATCCTGACGGCCACGGTCATCCTCCTATCCGGCGCGCACGGCTGTCTCACTATAGCACAGGCCCCGGGATTTGTAAATCGCGGGCGGCAAAAACGGCCCGGCAGCGAGCGCTGCCGGGCCGTTGTATGCGGTTTTCAGATCACGCCCATCAGGACCATGATGAGCAGCACGCCTGTGATGGTCAGGACCGCGCCCAGCAGCACCATGCCCCAGTTGAGACCGCCCTTGGCGCCGCTCCCGGTGGAGGGCTCCACCAGATTCACCCGCCGCAGCGCGGTGACGATGGGCTTATACAGCAGCAGCGTCAGTCCGGCGTTGATGGTGCCCTTGACCAGGTTGAAGGGCAAAAACAGGGTGGGCAGCATGGCGGCCACCACTTCCCGGGGCTGGCCCATGTAGAAGGGGGTGATGATGTAGTTCCACAGGCACATCATCGCCGTCATGGCGGCGACGGCTGCGGCCAGACCGCCGATGGCGCCCTTGGAGGTGCGCCAGCGCTGATAGATGAGCGCGGCGGGCACCACGAAGGAGCAGGTCTGGACGGTGTTCATGATGAAGCCGTAAACGCCTGTGGAGGAGACGGTGACCATCTCCACCAGGTCCACCAGAACGGTAATGATCACGGCGGTGAGGGGCCCGAAGATGAAGCCGCTGATGACGATGATCACGTCCTTGGGGTCATAGCTGAGGAACATGACCGGGGGGATGAGCTGGCCTACGAGCATGACCACATAGGCCACGGCGCAGAGCATGCCGATGGTGGCGGGACGGTGGGCGCTGGCAGGTCTGGCGCTGGTGCGAACGGTGGGATTGCTGTCCATGGAAGTGTACCTCCGATAATATATTTGACACCTGGATGGCGCATGTGCCTTCCAGGTGTCAATATCGGGCCGCGTTCCAGGGGCGCGGGCCGGAAACAGGCCCGCTGCCGAAACAGCGCCGCTCAACACATCTTCTTTCATCCAGACTGTCAGCCTGACGCCTGTGGCGCCCGGCATTACTGTCGGTCCCGGAGTTCCACCGGGTCAGCTTTCGCTCGCGGACTGTACCGCCGATCGGGAATTTCACCCTGCCCTGAAGACATCGTTCGCTCGTTCAGTTGTCCCCTATACTATAGCACGCTCCGGAACGATATGCAACAGGTATTATTTTACAGTTTTCCGATGTCCCCGATCAGCGCGTCCGCCTCCTCCGGGGTGGTGGCCCAGCTGGTGCAGAACCGCACGCACATCCGCCCGTCGTCCACGTCGTGGTCCGGCTCGAAGGTGTAGCGCCCCTCCAGGGCCTCGATCTGGCGGTGGTCCAGTATGACGAACTGCTGGTTGGTGGGGCTGTCCACGAAAAAAGGGATGCCCCGGGCGGCGAAGGCGGCCTTGATATCCATGGCCAGCTCCACCGCCTGGCGGCAGGCGTCGAAGTACAGGCCGTTCTCAAAGAGCACGGAAAATTGCAGCCCCAGCAGCCAGCCCTTGGCCAGCATGGCGCCGTTTTGCTTGATGAAGCTGCGAAAATCCGGCTTCAGGGCGCTGTTGGTGATGACCAGCGCCTCCCCGAACAGGGCCCCGCACTTGGTCCCGCCGATGGTGAACATGTCCGCCAGGCGGGCCATGTCGGCCAGGGTCACGTCCCCGGCGGCCAGACCGTAGCCCATCCGGGCCCCGTCTACGAACAGATACATGCCGTACTCGCTGCACGCGGCGCGGATATCCGCCAGCTCCCCCAGGGAGTACAGGGTGCCGTACTCCGTGGGGAAGGAGATGTACACCAGCTTGGGCTGGGTGATGTGCTCCCGGATGGGGCTGACCCGGTAGGCCTCGCCCACCGCGGCGATCTGGGCGGCGGTGATCTTCCCCTCGTGTCCGGGGAGGGTGATGATCTTGTGCCCGGTGTGCTCCACCGCCCCGGTCTCATGGGCGTGGATGTGGCCCGTCTCGGCGCAGACGGCGCTCTGGTAGGGCCGCAGGGCCGCGTCGATGGCGGTGAAGTTGGCCTGGGTGCCGCCCACCAGGAAGTGGACGGCGGCGTCCGGGCAGCTCAGGTATTTTTTGATCTCGTCCGCCGCCTTCTCGCACCAGCTGTCCACGCCGTAGCCGCCGTAGCTCTGCTGGGCGTCGGCCGCCAGGGCCTGCAGGATGGCGGGGTGGGCGGCCCGGTTATAGTCGTTGTTGAATCGGATCATAGGGGGCTCCTTCGTATCAGATTTGACCCGATCAGTATAGCATGCTGAAGCCCCGATGGCAAATCCCGCCGTTTAAATTTTTGCCCCGATGTTTACCATTGCATGGGAGGGATGAACCATGCAGTCCATATGGAGGGATATCGAGATACCGCCCCGCCCGGCCCTGGAGGGGGATATCCAAACCGACGTGGCGGTGATCGGCGGGGGCATGGCCGGGTGTCTCACAGCCTGGCTGCTGGGCCGGGAGGGGGTGCGGGCGACGGTGCTGGAGGCGCGGCGCGTCGGCGCAGGCCAGACCGGGGACACCACCGCCAAGGTGACAAGCCAGCACGGGCTCATCTACGACCGTCTCATGACCCAGCTGGGCCCGGAGCTGGCCCGGATGTATGCCCAGGCCAACCAGCGGGCCGTCGCCCAGTACCGGGCGATGGCGGAGGAGCTGGACGCGGACTGCGGCTTTGAGATGTGCCCGGCCTATCTCTACACCAGCCGCTCGCCCATGGCGCTGCAGCGGGAGTGGTCCGCGGCGGTGCAGCTGGGGCTGCGGGCCCGGCTGAGCGCGGCGACGGAGCTGCCCTTCCCCGTGGCGGAGGCCCTGCGGTTCGAGGACCAGGCCCGGTTCCACCCTCTGCGGTTCCTGCGGGCGGTAGCCGAGGGGCTCACTATATATGAAAATACCCCGGTGCGGCAGGCGGAGGGCGGTACCCTTCTCACAGACCGGGGGCGGGTCCGGGCGGAGAAGGTGGTGTTCGCCTGCCACTTCCCCTTTGTGAACGCGCCGGGATTCTATTTTGCCCGGATGCACCAGCAGCGCAGCTATGTGCTGGCCCTGTCCGGCACCGGACGGATGGAGGGGATGTATTACGGCGTCGACCCGGGGGCGCTGTCCTTCCGGCAGGCGGGAGAGCTGCTGCTGTTGGGCGGCGGGGCCCACCGCACCGGAGAGAGCGCCGCCGGGGGCCGTTATGCCCGGCTGCGGCGCATGGCCCGGCGCTGGTGGCCGGACAGCCGGGAGGCCGCCCGCTGGTCCGCCCAGGACTGCATCCCCCAGGACGGGGTGCCCTTCATCGGGCGGTTCTCCGCCGCCCGGCCCGACTGGTATGTGGCCACGGGCTTTCAGAAGTGGGGCATGACCACCGCCATGGCCGCGGCCCACATCCTCACCGACGCCATCCTGGGCCGGGAGAACCCCTATGCCGAGGTGTTCTCCCCCCAGCGGCCCCGCCTGCGGGCCAGCCTGGGCCATCTGATGACGGATGCCGCCGTCACCGCCAAAGCCCTGGGGCGGACCTATTTCGTCCCGGCCCGGGACAGCGCCGCCGAGATGCCCCCGGGCCACGGGGGCGTGGTGGCGGCCGCGGGGAAGAAGCGGGGCCTCTACCGGGACGGCGCCGATGACCGCTATGTGGACGTGAAGTGCCCCCACATGGGCTGCCAGCTGGCCTGGAACGGCGATGACAAGACCTGGGAGTGCCCCTGTCACGGCTCCCGCTTCGACGCCGACGGCCGCCTCCTCTCCGGCCCGGCCCAGAAAGGGATCGGGGTGGAAAAATAAAATTTCACCGCCCTCTTGAAAAATACGGGGGCGGTGATGGATATTATAGATGAAACGCGTTTCGCACAAGGAGAACGGGAATGCTCACACGGGAACAGTTCACAGCGCTGGCACAACAGCATATGGACACGATCTTTCGGGTGGCTTTCAGCTATATGAAAAACCGGGAGGACGCGGACGACGTGGTGCAGAACACCCTGCTGGCCCTGTACCGGGCGGAGAAGCCCTTCCGGGACGGGGAGCACGTGAAAGCGTGGCTCATCCGGGTGGCGGTGAACGAGTGCAAAAAGCTGCTGCGCTCCCCTTGGCGCCGTCGGGGGGGTATCCCCATCGAGGACTACGCCGACAAGCTGGCCTTTGAGGACGCCCATGACGGGGAGCTGTTTAGCGCCATCATGGCCCTGGATACGAAATACCGGACGGTGATCGTGCTTTACTACTGTGAGGGCTATTCCATCGCGGAGATCGCCGGGCTCCTGAACATCCCCGCCGCCACCGTGGGCACACGGCTGGCCAGGGCGCGGGAAAGACTGAGACATCATCTGACGGAGGCGAAATGCTGCTATGACTGAACGGGACGAGATACGCCGGGCCTTGGCGCCCCTGCATGCCTCCGGGGATACCTTGGAGGAGGTACTGGAAATGATCGACCGAGAAAATGGGAAGAAATACGCCCGGGCCGGACGCAACACCATGCGCACCGCCCTGATCGCGGCGGCGCTGGTGCTGGCGTTGTCCGTCACGGCCTACGCCGTGGGGGAGTACACGGGCTTTTTCGACACGGTGTTCGGCGACGAGAGCCTCGCCGGCTGGGACCCGGAGCACGTGACGCTGACCGATGAGAACGGCAACATCTGGAAGGAGTACGACTTGCCCGGCCAGGAGCGGGCGTCGGTGGATGCGGAGGCGGCCCAGGCCCTGGTGGGCGAGGAGACGGCCACCGTGGGCAAGAGCGTGAAGGTGGAGGACGTGACCTTCACCGTGGAGGACATCGTCATGGACGCCAACGGCATGGGCGTGCTCACCTACACCATGGAGGACCCCAACGGCTTCCCCGGGGCGGAATTTACCGAGACGGGCGGCATGATCCCGGACCCCACAGTGGCGGGCTCCCTGCGGACCGCTGACCTGTACTTCGCGGACGAGAACGGCCAGCAGACGGAATTTTTGGACAGCTATGACTTCGTAGCGGCAGGGGGCACCGACACGAAAAAGACCGTGGTCAAGTACTTCGCCCCCTTTGCGGGCCTGGCCGAGGCGGACAGCCTGAAGCTGACCTTCCGTGTGGTGAAGGACCCGGACGCCACGCTGGCCGCCGACGAGGTGGCCGAGGGTGGCGTGATCTTCCCCCTGAGCCAGGCGGTGGCCGTCACGCCCCTGTCCGGCCCGGAGGGCTGGAGCGCCGACATCTCCCCGGTGGGGCTGCAGATCGTGCCCCCGGAGGGGGACCCCTACGGGGAGAACTACTGGTTCGACGAGCTTATCATCCACATGACCGACGGCAGCGAATACGTTCTGGAGCAGACCGACCCCTATATGAACAACACCACTGTGGGCTGCTACGGTGAGAACGGTAAGACGAACGTCACCTTCAACCGCATCATCGACCCGGCCCAGGTGCAGAGCGTCACCGCCCTGGGCAAGGGCGTGGGCTACCAGGACGAGAGCGGCCAGGCGGTGGCCCATGAGGACGCCTGGGTGGAGGTGGAGTCGAAGCTGGTGGGCGACATGTGGACCAGCGGAGACGAGCTCCAGCCGGGCCTGACAGAGGTCGATGATACGCTGGACCTGACCTTCACGAAATAAAACATACCGTATGGACGGCCCCCTCCTCCGAGGGGGCCGTCGTCCTGTACCCGCCGCTCTTGCGTTTGGGCGCGTTTGCGCGTATAATAACTCTATCTGACCGGAAAGGAGGCGGCGCGCATGAAGATCACGGCGGGCATGGTATACGACGTGGTGCTGATGCTGACCATGCTGCTGACCCTGTGGCGGGGCTGGCACCAGGGGCTTCTGTCAGAGTTGGTCCGGCTGGCGGGCTGGATCGGCGCGATCGTGCTGGTGAGCGTGTACGTCTCCGGCTGGGCGGAAAAGATATATACCTCTTTCATCGAGGCAAAGGCCGTATCCGCGGTGGCCGCGGCCATCCCGGCGGACGTGATCACCGCCCTGGAGAGCGGCGCGCTGGCCATCCAGAGCCTGCAGGACATCCTCAACAGCCTGAAGGGCTTTTTCGGCGGCCAGATCGTGGACCAGGCCACGGTGAACCAGATCATCACCATGTTCCAGCAGGACGCGGGCAGCCTGGCCCAGATCATCACCCAGACCATACTGCGGCCCATGCTGCTGACGGTGGTGCAGGTGGCGCTGTCGCTGCTGATCCTCAGCGCCTGCCTCACGGTGAGCCGCCTGCTGGCCCGGCTGGTGGCGGTGCGCCGGGGGGACGGCATCGTGTCCATGACCAACCGGATGCTGGGGGCGGTGCTGGGCTTCGGCGAGGGGGTCGTGACGGCCTATGTGATGGTGTTCGTGCTGTCCCTGCTGGCCACGTTCTTCTCCAACCAGATCATCAGCCAGCAGATCCTCCACGACACCAGGATCGTGAGACTATTCCTATAAAGAGAAAAGGTGAACAAGATGACGACCAACGTACTGGACTATCTGGACGCCTCAGCGGCCCGATTCCCCGACAAGATCGCCTTTGGCGGCGAGCACTCGGCCCTGACCTTTACCCAGCTGCGGGACCTCTCCCGCCGGGCGGGGACCTATCTGACAGGCCGCATCGGGGCGGGTCAACCCGTGGCGGTGTTCATGGAGAAGACCCCGGCGTGCCTGGCGGCCTTTTTCGCGGCGGTGAGCGCCGGGTGCTTTTACGTGCCCCTGGACACCAAGATGCCCGCCGAGCGCATCAAGCTCATCTTCGACACCCTCCATCCCGCCTTCGTGTTCTATGACGAGAAAAACGCCGAGGCCGCCCGGGCCGTGGCGGGGGACGCGGGCTGCGCCCTCTTTGCCGAGGCCTGCCGGACCGAGCCGGACGAGGCCGCTCTGGCCGCCGTCCGGGCCGCCCATGTGGATACGGACCTTCTCTACGTGCTGTTCACCAGCGGCTCCACCGGAGTGCCCAAGGGAGTGACCATCAGCCACCGGAGCATGATCGACTACGCCGACTGGCTCCATGACGCGCTGGATATGAACGAAAGCTGCGTCATCGGCAACCAGGCCCCCTTCGTGTTCGACAACTCCACCCTGGATATCTACTCCACCCTGAAAAACGGCTGCACCACCTGGATCATCCCGAAAAAGTGCTTCTCCTTCCACAAGACCATGGTGCAGTTTCTCCGGGAGCATGGGATCGACACCATCTTTTTCGTGCCCTCGGCCCTCATCGCCATGGCCAACTCCGGCATTTTGGCCAAGGACCCGCCCCTGGGTCTGAAGCGGGTCTATTTCTGCGGCGAGGTCATGCCCAACCGCCAGCTGAACATGTGGCGCCGGGCGGTGCCGGAGGCGGTGTACTGCAATATGTACGGCCCCACGGAGATCACCGACGTGTGCTCCTATTATATCGTGGACCGGGACTTTGACGACGACGACCCCCTGCCCATCGGCCGGGCCTGCGCCAACACCCGCATCCTGATTCTGAATGATGAAAATAAGCCCGTGAGCCCGGGCCAGACCGGGGAGCTTTGCGTGCTGGGCACCTGCCTGTCCCTGGGCTACTACAATAACCCCGCCCAGACGGAGAAGGCCTTCGTGCAGAACCCCCTGAACACGGTCTTTCATGAGCGGATGTACCGCACCGGGGACCTGGCCCGGTACAACGACCGGGGGGAGATCATGTTCCTGGGCCGGAAGGATTTCCAGATCAAGCACCAGGGCTGCTACCGCATCGAGCTGGGGGAGATCGAGACGGCGCTGCTGGCGGTGTCCGGCGTGCAAAACGGCTGCTGTCTCTTCGACGAGGCCAAGGACGAGATCGTCTGCGTCTATATGGGCGCCGAGGAGGAGCACGAGCTGGCGAAGCTGCTGGCGGTGAAGCTGCCCAGCTACATGATGCCCAACCGCTACGTGCACCTGGACCGCCTGCCCATGACCATCAACGACAAGATCGACCGGGTGACCCTGAAAAAACAGCACATCGGCTAAGACCCGCCATGGCGCGGCAAGCTGTCAGCCCCCTCCGGCGAGGGGGCTGTTTTCATGCTCCCGGCGGTCCGGTATGGCCCGGGTCACCAGCGCGGCCATTTTGTCCGTGAAGGGCAGCCAGGCGGCGGTGCAGACAAGGTTGAAAAGGGCGTGGGCGTTGGCCAGCTGCCGGGCGATGACGGCGCACGCTGGCCCCTGGGGGGAGAGCAGGGCCGTGACATGGGCAAAGAGGGGCAGCAGCGGCAGAAAGACCAGCGCTCCGCTGAGGTTGAAAAGAAGATGGGCCAGGGCCACACGCCGGGCGTCCCGGCTCTGGCCCGCTCCGGCGATCAGCGCTGTGACGGTGGTGCCGATGTTGCTGCCCAGCAGCATAGGCAGGGCCCCCAGGAGCCCCAGGGCGCTGCGGGCCCTGTCCGGCCCCGCCTGGGCCGCCAGCTTTTGCAGCAGGGCGATGGCGGCGGAGGAGCTCTGCACCGCCGCGGTCAGGGCCGCGCCCATCACCAGCCCCAGAGCGGGGCTGTCCCCGGCCCGGGCCAGCAGGGCGGTGAAGCGGGGCGAGGCGGTGACAGGCTCCAGGGCGCTTCCCATGACGCCGACCCCCAGCAGGAGCAGCCCGAAGGAGAATACCGCCCGGCCCAGGGCCCGGACCCGCTCCCCCTTTCCGGCGGCCTCCAGCACGGCGCCCGCAAAGAGGAGGGGGTAGACGGCGGCGTCCGGAGAGAGAGCCGTGAGCTGGGCCGTGACGGTGGTGCCCACGTTGGCCCCGAAGACGACGGCGATGGCCTGGGGCAGGCCCAAGAGCCCAGCGCTGACAAAGCCGATCACCGTCACCGTGACGGCGGAGGAGCTCTGCAGCACCGCCGTGGCCAGGGCCCCGGCCAGGGCGCCCCGGAGAGGCGTGCGGGTGGAACGGGCCAGGACCCGGCGCAGGCTGGGCCCGGCCCCTTCCTCCATGGCCCGGCTCATGGCGCCCATGCCGTATAAGAACAGAGCCAATCCCCCCAGCAGGCCGGAGATGGCTTTTACCGCGCTGTCCATAGAGCGCCTCCTTTTCATTGACCCCGGGCCCGATCTGTGCTATGGTATGGGCCAGAGGTGTTTCCTATGGAGCTTATGCGGGGCGCCCCGGCGGACATGACCGGACGGACCGACCGGGAGCGGCGGTGCTACGGATTTTTGGACGGCCTGGGGATCGAATACTGGCGCACGGACCATCCGGACGCCCCCTCCACCACCATGGAGGTTTGCGCCCAGGTGGACGCGGTGCTGGATGTGCACATCTGCAAGAATCTTTTCCTGTGCAATCGGCAGCAGACGGATTTCTATCTGCTCATCATGCCGGGGGACAAGCATTTTCTCACCAAGGAGCTGAGCCATCAGCTGGGGGTGAGCCGCCTGTCCTTCGCCGACGAGGGGCATATGGAGCGGTATCTGGACCTGCTGCCCGGCAGCGTGTCGGTGCTGGGGCTGATGAACGATAAAGAAAAGCGTGTCCGCCTCGTCATCGACCGGGACGTGCTGGCCCAGGAGTGGTTCGGCTGCCACCCCTGTATGAACACCAGCTCCCTGAAGTTCCGCACCGCCGACCTGACGGGGAAGATATTGCCCGCCCTGGGGCGGGACTGGACGGTGGTGACCCTCACCGGGGAGGCATGAAAAAGGCCCGGCGCCGGGAGCAGATGCTCCCGACGCCGGGCCTCGCTTGCGCAGGATTCAAGCGGACAGCTTCTGGTGGCAGATGTAGTCCATCAGCAGGGCCTCGTCCTCGCGCCGACGGGCGAAGATGCGGTACATCTCGGCCCGGTCCCCGGCCAGATAGGCCAGGCCGCGCAGCCGGACGCTCTTGTCCGTCAGCTCGATGGTCTCCCCCTCCGGCGTCAGCATATACACATGCCCGCCGCAGCGGTCCAGCAGCGCGCTGAAGTTCTTCAGTTCTTCCACAGTGTTGAGTTTCATTTTTATTATCTCCTTTCAAAGAAAAGGGTGGATGTTTTTTCCCGTTTGTGCTATGATAATATCGCGGGGATGGGTGGAATGACATAATTATCCCGTCATTTTTTGTAATTATCCCGCCAAGTTGAAAGCGGAGATGGCCATATGATTATAAATCACATGACGATCGGCGACGATCTGCTGGAGCTGCCCGCCAACGCGGGGACGGCCTTCCCGCTGACCAACCACTATAACGACTTCCGCACCTGGGTATCCCCCAGCGTGTCCTGGCACTGGCACCGGGAACTGGAGTTTTCCGTGGTGTTCCAGGGACGGCTGGAGGTGGCCACGCCCCACCAGAGCTGTGTGCTGGCGGAGGGAGAGGGGTGCTTCGTCAACCGCAGCATCCTCCATCGGGTGGACGGCGTGGCGCCCAATCAGCCCGTGTTTTTGACCCAGCTGGTGGACGAGTCGCTGCTGGGCGGGGCGTGGACGTGCGGATCATCACGCCGGGGATCCCGGACAAGAAGATCGTCTACCGCATGACCAGGAGCTTCT
>CANROZ010000015.1 GCA_947632365.1 uncultured Oscillospiraceae bacterium | reverse complement strand
TCCATCAAGGGCGGCATGACCAACTGCCAGGCCGAGATGAAGAAGGCTGTGGACTGCGGTTACTGGAACCTGTTCCGGTACAACCCCGCCCTGGCTGCCGAGGGCAAGAACCCCTTCAGCCTGGACTCCAAGGCGCCCACCGGATCTTACCGCGACTTCATCATGAACGAGGCCCGGTACTCCGCGCTGACCATCAACTTCCCCGAGCGGGCGGAGATGCTGTTCACCAAGGCGGAGCAGAAGTCCAAGGAGCGCTATGCCAACCTGGAGGCCCAGAAGGCCATGTTCGAGCAGGAGGCTGCCGCGAAGTAAGCGGGACCCTCACCAAACGCACCGCACCCCGGGCATCCGCCCGGGGTGCTTTTTGTGGCTGACTGTATTTTCTCAGACCGACAGATAGGAAGCTGTCAGAGGCACAGCTATATTTGACGCCTCCTTCAGACGAGGGAGGTGGCTCCGGCGAGAGCCGGAGACGGAGGGAGGGATAAGACGCGTTCCCGGTTATCTCTCCCCCAGTCAGCGCTTGAGACGCTGACAGCCCCCTCGTCTGAGGGGGCCGGATCCTGTGGTGCCGAAGCACGACGAATGGGAAGTTATTTATCCTTCCTGAAAAACTCAACAGCCATCAGGATGATCCCCAAAAGCACCAATATGATCGAAACAGCAAACCATAGCATAAGATTCGATCGTGCAATTTGTGTCAACAGCTTTCCAGGTGGAGTGGTCCATCCATCTATTGAATAGTTATTGGCTGATATAATAACAGCAAGAGACCAAATGCTTCCGATCAGGGAAACAAAACCACCAATGATCGCTCGTTTCATATGACTCGATCCTCCTATGATCGTTTCTTCTCAGACGACTCCCGGTCTGCCGCGCTGTCTGTTTCTTACCCAGCCATTATACCCCGGCGGCCGCAGGAGCGCAAGGGCGGGACCATGCGCAGACCACGCTCACAGGGGGCGTTGGTGAGACGTGAGAAAATCGTTGACAAATCCGCCAAAACATGTATAATAATAAGGCTTGGCTGTCGAGGCCAGGCCAATTTCCTTGCTCCTGGGGATAACAGGGGCCATTAGACCAGAAGGAGGTGCTGAAATGGCAAAAACAAGCGAGAAGTACGAGCTGATGTACATCATCAACCCCAACCTGGAGGAGGATGAGCGTACCGCCATCGTGGAGAAGTTCAAGGCGCTTGTGGAGCAGCACGGCACAGTCGATGAGATGGAGGTCAAGGACAAGCAGAAACTTGCCTACGAGATCAACTACATCGGCGAGGGCTACTACGTGCTGGTGAAGTTCACGAGTGACCCGGCGTTCCCGGCGGAGCTTGACCGTGTGCTGGGCATTACCGACGGCATCATGCGCAGCCTGATCACGCTGCGCGTGGACTGACGGAGGCGTCAGGAATGCTCAATCACATCGACCTCATGGGTCGCCTGACCCGTGACCCGGAGCTGCGCTACACCCAGAGCCAGACGCCTGTGGCGTCCTTCTCTCTGGCGGTGGATCGGGATTTCGGCTCCCGCGAGGAGCGGCAGACCGATTTCATCGACTGTGTGGCATGGCGCAGCACCGCGGAGTTCGTGTCCAAGTACTTCCAGAAGGGGAGCATGGCGGTCGTCTCCGGGCGGCTGCAGATCCGCGACTGGACCGACCGGGAGGGCGGCAAGCGCCGCTCCGCCGAGGTCGTGGTGGACAACATTTACTTTGGCGAGAGCAAGCGCAGCCGGGACGAGAACGCCTCCGGCAGCACCGCGCCCGCCAGACCCGCTCCCACCGCATACGGCGACGACCGTCCCGTGGGCGGGAGCACCTTCGCCGAGCTGGACGACGGCGACGGCGAACTGCCATTCTGATTAAGGAGGATAGGAACAATGCCTTTTGATAAAGCTGCCAATCCCGACAACGCCAACCGAGCCAAGCCCCGCAAGCGCCGCAAGGTGTGCCAGTTTTGCGTGGACAAGATGACCCACGTGGACTACAAGGACACCGCCCGTCTGCGCAAGTATCTGTCCGAGCGCGGCAAGATCCTGCCCCGCCGCACCACCGGCACCTGCGCCATGCATCAACGTCAGCTGACCACGGCCATCAAGCAGGCCCGGCAGATCGCTCTGCTGCCCTACGTGGCAGATTGAGTCGTTTGAAAGGCAGAGCCTTTCAACGAGAAGGCTGCGGCCCGCCGCAGCGTGTGAAAAGACCCGACTCGAAAGAGCCGGGTCTTTTCGCATGTTTGCGGCGTCAGCCGTAAAAGTGCATATACAGCGCGCCGTAGGCGTTGAAGGCCACCGCCAGGCCGCCCACCGCCATCTCCCAGCTGGCGGGGCGTTGCCTGCCCCGGTCCGCCAGGTACATATAGGCGAAGGGCAGCATGTCGCAGGTATACCGGGCGCCGAACTGCCAGGCCCCCAGGGTGCGGTGCATGCAGGTGGCCAGCAGGATGATCCCCATCCCCGCCCCGATGGCCAGGCCTTCGGCGGTGATCTCCCGGCGGCGGATGTGCACGGCGCAGCGTACGGCCCAGAGGATGAACAAGGGGTTGGCGATGTAGAACATGAACCCCTGGAAGAGGGTGAATTGTAACTTGCCGTCCTGGATGGTCACGGGCTCGAACAGCAGCTGTTTCAGGTTAGGCCAGAGATAGCCGAGATAGAACTGTCCGTGCTCGGCACGGGTAAATTCCGGCAGATAGTTGTGGCCGAACTCCAGGGGGTCATGGAACCGGGCGTAGTTGTAGGCCATATAGCAGGCGCCGATGAGGATGGGCCCAATGAGGCACCGCCACTGGGCCAGGCAGCTTTTCAGAAAGCTGCCCCGTTTCTCCCGTTCGTCCCAGGCGAACAGCAGCGCGAAGATGGGCAGGAACACCGCGCTCAGGGGCCGACAGCCCACCGCCAGGGCCAGGAAGGTGGTGGCCAGGGCCTTCCTGCCATGCTGGGCACACAGCACCGCCGCCAGGCACATCACCATGTTCAGCGCCTGGGCCTGGAACCAGACCCCGGCGTTGGTGGTCATCCACAGCATGTTGCTGCCCCACACGCACACCAGCGCCCAAAAGGCGGCCACCGGGGGGGTGCGGTCCCTGCGGAGCATGATCTCATAGGCCAGGGCTGCGGCGATGAGGCCGTAGCAGGCGATGAGCACGTTGTTGGGGGTCTCCAGGCCGTAGATCGCCACCAGGGGCAGCAACACCACTGAGGGCAGCGGCGGGAAGGAGACATAGTACCGCCCGTTGTAGATGGCCAGCTCCAGATACTCGTAGTTCTGCGGGTCCGCCACATACATCCGGCCCTGGAGCCAGTTCCAGGCCTGGAGGGAATAGCTGTCCCAGTACTGGTGCTGGGAGAGGGTGCCCCCCATCAGGTCGCTGAGGAGGAAATACCCCCCGGCCATCACCGCCAGCAGCGCCAGCAGCATGCGGCGCTGTGCGGGGAACAGCTTTTGCAGGGGCGGTCTTATCATGTCAGGAAACTCCTTTCAGAATGGCTCACATGACCTGTTTCCCGGCCAGATAGACCGAGAGGAGGGCCGCCTGGAAAAGCGCCGACGCCAGCACGATGGACCGTCCGGCGGCGGGATGACGGCGGCAGGCCACAGCCGCCGCGGCGAACAGGGGGAAGGAGCAGGCGGTGTAGCGCCCGCAGCTCAAAGGCCAGCTGAGGGAGAAATTCAAAAGGGTGCAGCCCAGCAGATAGGCCGTCCAGACAGGGGGCAGACGGCGCAGGCTGTACAGCAGCGCCGCCAGGCTCACCGCGAACACCGCCAGCTGCGGGCCCCACAGCACGAACATCAGCTCCTGGCCCCAGCGGTACACCAGGTTGTCCCACATGGTCTTCAGGCAGATCGGCAGCATGGCGAAGCCGTTGCTCCATATCTCCTTTTGGTAGGTCATGAACTGGAAGGGGTCGTCGTCCACCCGCCAGTTGATGAGCAGATACATCCCCGTGCCTGTGAGAATCAGCGCCAGGGGCAGCAGGTCCCGCCACAGGCCCCGCCACAGACCGGACCAGTCCCGGTCCCGGATGCGGCGGATGGGGTCCTCGCAAAGACAGTATTCCACGGCCCCGGCGAAGATAAGCAGCACGCCCTGCATCCGGGTCATGGCTGCCAGGGCGCCCACCAGAGCCGCCCACAGCCAGCGGTGCCGCCGGATGAGCCAGAGGGCCGTCACGGTCAGCAGCAGGAATAGACTCTCCTGAAAGGGCGCGGCGAAGAAAAAGGCGAAGGGATACGCGCTCAGCAGCCCCAGGGCCAGCTGGGCCGTGGACCAGCCGAAGTCCTCCGTGACCAGCCGGGCGAACATATAGCAGGCCCCGACATAGCAGAGGCAGGCGATGATGTGCCCGCACAGCCGATAGTCGCTGACGAGCAGGTGCAGGCCCCGGATGAGCCAGGAATAGAGGGGGAAAAAGACCAGCAGGGTGTGCATGCCGGACTCGTCGTATCCGGCATAGCCCAGTTCCGCGATGCGGATATAGTTGTTGGCGTCCCACTGCTTCCACATGGCCAGGAAGTTCTCTCCGGTGACAGCGTCCCGCTCCACAGCGCAGAAGATCAGGCTGGCGCCGTATACCGCGGCCAGCACCCCCGCGCCCCAGAGCAGGGACTTCACGGCCATGGGCCAGGTGAACCGCTCGCCGGACAGCCCGGCAGGGGGCCTGTCCAGGATGAGCTCCCGGCGGCCCAGGGAGATGCGGGTCAGGCCGCAGCAGCGAAGGACCAGGCCCAGACATACAAAGGCCAGGGCCAGCACGATGAAAAACAGCACAGTATAAACGGCGTAGACGGCCATGGTTTTCTCCCTCTTGTGAGTTGCTTCGCGGGCCCGCCATGAGGATGCCCGGGGCGGCGGACCGCTCCGGGCAGGATGGGCGGGACCTCAGCTGACGACGGTGTCGTCCTGGTATATCCACTCGTTCACATCGGTGATGCGGATGTCGTCCTCGCCCAGGCGGGCGACGACCTTTACGATCCCGGCGTTGATGATGAGACGGCGGCACATGGAGCAGGAGGTGGTGTCGGTCAGATACTCCCCGGTCTTGGCGTCCCGGCCCACCAGGTACATGGTGGCGCCGATCATGTCCCGCCGGGCGGCGGAGATGATGGCGTTGGCCTCGGCATGGACGGAGCGGCACAGCTCATAGCGCTCGCCGGAGGGTATCTGCAGCTCCTCCCGGTGGCACACGCCCATATCCACGCAGTTGCAGCGGCCCCGGGGAGCGCCGTTGTAGCCTGTGGCCAGGATCTCGTCGTTTTTCACGATGATGGCCCCGTAGGTCCGCCGCAGGCAGGTGCTCCGCTCCCGGGCGGCGTCCGCGATGTCCAGATAGTAGTTCAGCTTGCTCTTTCGTTCCATGGCCAAGTCCCCCTTGGTTGATCATATTATAGACAGTCGCCGCGAGAAAGTAGTTACGAAATCCTTAAGAATATGCTATACTGTATCCGCTATGGAAAAACGAAACTATCAAAAAGAGCTGGACGCGCTCATCGAAAACATGCCTGCCCGGCCCCGGCTGCTGCTGCAAAGCTGCTGCGGGCCCTGCTCCAGCTATGTGCTGGAGTATATGACGCAGTATTTCGACGTGACGCTGCTCTTCTATGACCCCAACATCCGCCCGGAGGCGGAGTATGAAAAGCGGCTGGCGACGCTGAAGCAGCTGCTGTCCGCCATGCCCATGGACCATCCCCCGGCGCTCATCGAGCCCGGTTGGCGGGGCGGTGAGTTCGAGGCCGCCGCCAAGGGGCTGGAGCAGGAGCCGGAGGGCGGCAAACGGTGCGCGGTGTGTTTCCGGCTGCGGCTGGAGGAGACGGCCCGCCAGGCCGCGGCGGGTGGCTTTGACTGGTTTGGCACCACCCTCACCGTCAGCCCCCACAAAAACGCGGAGGTCATCAACCGCATCGGGGCGGAGCTGGGGGAGAAGTACGGCGTGAAGTGGCTGCCCTCGGACTTCAAAAAGCGAAACGGCTACCTGCGCTCCATCCAGCTGTCCAAACAGTACGGCCTCTATCGCCAGGAATACTGCGGCTGCGGCTGGCCGGAAAAAACAGAACAGTAAAAAGACGGGCGGCGCCCGTCTTTTTTGTTATGGGTGGTGCTCCAAGAGATACTCCACCGCCAGGCGATAGCCGTCGAAACCGTATCCGGCGAAGGTGGCCTCGCAGGCTATCCCGGCATAGGACACGTGGCGGAAGGCCTCCCGCTTGGACACGTCGCTGAGATGCACCTCCACCGCCGGGATGCTCACCGCCTTCAGCGCGTCCAATATGGCCACGCTGGTGTGGGTGTAGGCGGCGGGGTTGATGACGATGCCGTCCACCTTCCCATAGGCCGCCTGGATGGCGTCCACGATGGCCCCCTCGTGGTTGGACTGGAAGCACTCACATTCCAGCCCGTGCCGGGCGCACACATCCGTGACGAACGCCACCAGAGCGTCATAGCTCTGCTCACCGTAGATGCCTGGCTCCCGGATGCCCAGCATATTCAGGTTGGGACCGTTGATGACGAGTATCTTTTTCATCCCAGTGCCTCCATGATCTGGGACAGCGTGGCCCCGAGGGGCCCGTCGTTGTCCACTTCCCGATCCGCAAAAGCGGCGTATTTGTCCCTCCGCTGGGCGTAGAGCGTCTCGGCGGAGTTTTTCTGCGACAGGGGCCGCCCCGCCGTGGGCAGCTTGGCCAGGTCCCGCCGCAGCCAGAATATGACGCCGTTCTGGTGCAGAAGGGGATAGTTCTCCTCCCGGGTGACGCAGCCGCCCCCCGTGGCCAGCACGGCGCCGGAGCCCATGCCGAGCCGGGCCAGCACCGCCGTCTCCCGGGCCCGAAAGCCCGCCTCGCCCTCCGTGGCGAAGATGTCCGGGATGGACATGCCCGCGGCCTTCTCGATCTCGCTGTCCGCATCCACGAAGGGGCGGTCCAGCGCCTTGGCCAGGGCCTGGCCCACGGCGGACTTGCCGCAGCCGGGCATGCCGATGAGGACGATGTTGGACATCTGCCGGGATAAAGTTGACATAATATATTCCACCTTATCGTCGGCGATGGTCTGGCGCGCGAATTGCTCCGCGCTGCGCCGGGCCTGGGCCACCAGCATGCCGAGCCCGCCCGCGCAGGGGATGCCCCACCGCTCCGCGTCCATCAGAAAGGCGGTCCGCTGGGGGTTATATACCACATCGAACACGCCCTCGCAAAGGGGGAAGTCCCCCACGGACACGGGAGCGCGGCCCGGCTCCGGGAACATGCCCAGAGGGGTGGCGTTCACCAGGACGCGGGCGTCGGCATGGCGGGACAAGTTTACATAATTATCCGGCCCGCTGCGGGACACGGATACGATAGGGTCGGCGCCCAAATCCTCCAGGGCGGCCTTCACCGCCAGGGAGGCGCCTCCGGTGCCGAACACCAGGGTCTTTTTGCCGCACACATCCACGCCGGACCGTTCCACGATGTAGCGGAACCCGGCGTAGTCTGTGTTGTCCCCGTGCCAGCCCTGCTCCGTGCGCACCAGGGTGTTCACGCTGCCCATGCGGCGGGCTGTGTCGGACAGGGAGGCGCAGAAGGGGAGCACGTCCTTTTTGTAGGGGATGGTCACGTTCATCCCGGCCAGGTCGGTCCCGGTGAGGAATCGGGGCAGGTCCTCCGGCTCTACTTCGTACAGCGCGTAGGAGTACCCGGCCAGCATGGCGTGTATCTGGGGCGACCAGCTGTGGCCCAGCTTTCGCCCCAGCAGGCCGAACTTATTTTTCATCCTTTCCCATCACCCGCGTCTGATACTCGCGGCTGGTGGCGAGAACGGTGTCATAGATGCCCATGAGCAGGTCGGTGGTCTCCGGGCGGATCATGTACAGGATGTTGGCCTTCATCTGCTGCTCCCGGGCCTCGTCCAGCACGGGGATGTCGTGGGCCTTCTTGTAGGCGGCCATCTCGGCGGACACGTCCATGCGCTTCTCCAGCAGGGCGAACAGCTCCCGGTCGATGGCGTCCATTCTGGCGCGGATCATCATCAGTTCCATTCTTCAGTACCTTCCTTCCAGTAATAAGTCATATATTGCCGCTGCCGCGGCAGCCTCCACGCAGGGCACGGCCCGCAGCACGATGCAGGGGTCGTGACGGCCTTGCACGGATAGCTTCACATTTTCATGGGCGGTCAGGTCCACGCTGTCCTGCTCCATAGCGATGGAGGGGGTGGGCTTGAAAGCCGCCCGGAACACCACGGGCATACCGCTGGTGATGCCGCCCAGGGCGCCGCCGTGGTTATTGGTCCTGGTGCGGACCACGCCCAACTCGTCGAAATAGAAGGGGTCGTTGTTCTGGCTGCCCCGCATGGCGGCCGCTTGGAACCCCGCGCCGAACTCCACGCCCTTCACGGCGGGGATGGCAAACACTGCCTGGGCGATGCGGTTCTCCACGCCGCCGAACATGGGCTCGCCCACGCCCGCGGGGACGCCCTCGCACACGCACTGGATGACGCCGCCCACGGAGTCGCCCTTTTCTTTCACGTCCGCCAGCAGCTTCTCTATGGCCGCAGGCTCCGTCTCGCCGCCGATGGAGAGGATGCGCCCCGTCACGGATATGCCCTCCTCCTCCAACAGCTGCAGGGCCAGGCCCCCGGCGATGCACAGCGGGGCCGTGAGCCGCCCGGAGAATTGGCCGCCCCCGGCCACGTCCCGGTTGGGACCATATTTCACCGCCGCGGCGAAATCCGCGTGGCCCGGCCGGGGCACACGGATGAGGTTCTCATAGTCGCCGGAGCGGGTGTTGGTGTTGCGGATGATGGCGGTCACAGGCGCGCCGCAGGTGTGCCCGTCCACCAGTCCGGAGACAAATTCCGGCACGTCCGCCTCCTTGCGGGTGGTGGTGTATTTGCCGCTGCCCGGGGCCCGGCGGGCCAGAAAGGCGCCCAGCTTCTCCATATCCGGGACGAAGCCCGCAGGCAGTCCCTCGATGGTCACACCGATGGCGGGGGCGTGGGACTGGCCGAAGATGGTGAAGCGGAAACGGCTGCCGAAGCTGTTGCTCATGGGTCGTCCTCCAGAGTGACTTTGCCGCCCAGCGCGGCGTAATCCCGCCAGAAGGCGGGGTAGGATTTGTTCACGGCCTGGGCGCCGTACAGAGTCACGGGCCCGTCACAGGCCAGGGCCGCCACGGCGGCGCTCATGGCGATGCGGTGGTCGTTGGCGCTGTCCACCATGCCGCTGGAGAGACGTGCCCGGCCCCGGACGATCAGACCGTCAGAAAGCTCCGTCACGTCGCCGCCCAGGGCCTTGATGAGCCCGGCGGTGGTGGCCAGACGGTCGCTCTCCTTGATCCGCAGCCGCCCGGCGTTTTCAAACCGGGTCTCGCCCGGGGTCACCGCGGCCAGCACGCTGAGCACCGGGACCAGATCCGGCACGTCCTGACAGTCCACCACGGCGCCGCCCCCGGCGATGCGCCCGGCCAGTTCCGTCACCGCCCGGTCCCCCTGGGGGGAATCAGGCTCCAGACCCGTGATGGTGAGCGTGCCGCCGCAGATGCGGTCCGCCGCCACCCAAAAGGCGGCGTTGGACCAGTCCCCCTCCACCCGGGCCGTGCCCGGGGAGGCGTAGCGCCGTCCGCCGGGAACGGCATAGGCGTCGTTTTCAAAGGGGCAGTCCACCCCGAACCGGGCCAGGGCCCGGACCGTCATGGTCAGATAGGAGGCGGACTCCAGCTTTCCGGTGAGGCGGATGGCGCTTTTCCCCGCCAACAGGGGCAGGGCGAACAGCAATCCGCTGATGAACTGGGAGGAGATGTTGGCCGCCAGGGTATACGCCCCCGGGGCGAGCTGCCCGCTCACGGCGATGATATCCGGCGCGGGCCGGGTCAGGACGGCGCCGTGGGCCTGCAGCTCCTCCCACAGGGGGGACAGAGGCCGCTGGGGCAGCCGCCCGTGCATTTTGATGGTCGCGTCGGCGCCCAGAGCGCACACCACGGGCAGCAAAAACCGCAGCGTGGAGCCGCTCTCCCCGCAGTCCAGTTGGGGGGCGGGGGGCGTGTGGGCGATGGGCCGCACGGTGAACAGCCCGTTTTCATAGGCGATGTCCGCCCCCAGGGCCCGCAGGCAGTCCGCCGTGGCGGTGATGTCCGCGGAGAGGGTGGGACAGGCGATGATGGTATCCCTATCCGCCAGGGCCGCGCAGATGAGCAGGCGGTGGGCCTGGCTCTTGGAGGCGATGGCGGGGATGGTCCCGGCCAGGGTGGAGGGGGAGAGATGGGCGATCACGTCAAAGCCCCTCCTTCATGAACGCGGCGGCCTCGTCCGTGGTCATGGGCCGCAGGGAGCACTGTCCGATCTTATCCGGCACCACGACGGCGATGGTCCCGCCGGAGCGCTTTTTGTCCGAGAGCATCCGCTCCATGAGCGCGTCGAAGGGCGCGTCCGTGCGGATGGGCAGACCGAATTTTTCCAAAATGGCGTCCACGCGTTCCGGCACCTGCGGCGCGCAGAAGCCGCGCTTTGCGGCGGCCCGGCAGACGGTGGCCATGCCGATGGCCACGGCTTGGCCGTGGGTCAGGGAAAAGCCGCTGTAGGCCTCCACCGCGTGGCCCAGGGTGTGGCCCAGGTTCAGCAGAGCCCGGCGGCCCGTGTCCCGCTCGTCCTCCGCCACCACGTCCCGCTTGTGGCCCACGCAGGCGGCGATGACCGCCTCCCGGTCGAAATCCGGCCCCGCTGCCTCCAGCAGGTCGAACAGCGCCGGGTCGAAGAGCACGGCGGTCTTGATGATCTCGGCGCAGCCGGAGATGAAGTCGGCCCGGGGCAGGGTGGCGAGCACGTCCGTGTCGCACAGCACGAGCCTGGGCTGCCAGAAGGCGCCCATGAGGTTCTTCCCCGCGGGCAGGTCCACGGCGGTCTTGCCGCCCACGGAGGAGTCCACGGCGGCCAGCAGGGTGGTGGGCAGCTGGATATAGCCCACACCCCGCATATAGGTGGCGGCGGCGAGGCCCGTCAGGTCCCCTACCATGCCGCCTCCCAGGGCCAGGAACACATCCGAGCGGGTAAAGCGTTCCCCGGCGGCGAAGTTCAGTATCTTCATCAGGTTTTCTGCCGTCTTGCTGGCCTCCCCGTGGGGGAGGGTGTAGGGAACGAAGGTGAGGCCTGCGGCGGAAAGCGGGGTCGTGGCCTTCCGGAGCCACAGGGGCCCCACCGCGTCGTCCGTCACCACCAGGTAACGGTTGGCCTTGGGGCAGAGGGCCTTTACCTTATCCCCCAGACCCGACAGCAGGCCGGGGCCGATCTCCACGTCATAGGGGGTGGAGGCGGGCACATGGACCGTATTCATCCGTCGATCTGCTCCTTTCGCTCCTTGCCCTCCTGCAAAAGGGCGCGCAGGGCGTCGAAGTCGTTGGCGTCGATGGCGTCCCGATAGGCCTGCATACTGGCGATGAAGGCGTCCATCTCTGCCAGCATATTGTCCCGATTCTCCAAAATGAGCTCGCTCCACATGTCCGGGTTCAGCCATGCCACCCGGGTCAGGTCCTTGTAGCTTCCGGCGGAAAAGCCCTTGTGCCGGGCGGCGGTGGGGCTCTTGATATAGCCGTTGGACACCACATGGCACATCTGGGAGGTGAAGGCGATCATCTCGTCGTGGTCCTGGGCGGTGGTGACGCTGATACGGCCGAAGCCCGCGGGCTTCAGAAGGTCCTTTACCCGCTGGAGAAGGTCGGGGTCGTCAAAGGTGGGGGGCACGATGACCATGGGCGCCCGGTCATAGAGGTTGGCCCGGGCGTACTTGAAGCCGGAAAACTGGGTGCCCGCCATGGGGTGGCCGCCTACGTAGGTGAAGCCGTGCTCTTTGGCCAGCGCGAAGCCGAAGTCGCATATCTCCCGCTTCACCCCGGCGCAGTCCATCACGATGCCCGTTTTGGAAAAATCCTCCGCGTGGGCGGTCATATAGTCCATGGCCGCCTGAGGATAGAGGGCGATGAGCACCAGGTCGCAGTCCCGCAGATCGTCCGCGGTCAGCTCCCCGTCGATGGCCCCGTCCAGCATGGCAAATTCCACGGTGGCGGCGGTGCGGTTGGCGCCCAGCACGGTGATGGAGCTGTCCCGCTTATACGCCTTGGCCAGGGAGCCGCCGATCAGCCCCAGCCCTACGATGCCGACGGTCATCCTCTCACGACCTCCAGCACCCGCTGCATCTGCTGCATCAGCGCGTCGAACTGGGCGGGGGTCAGGCTCTGGGCCCCGTCGCACAGGGCGTGGAGCGGGTCGTTGTGCACCTCCACCATGATGCCGTCGGCCCCGGCGGCGGCCGCCGCCAGCGCCATGGAGGGCACCAGGCTGGAGTGTCCTGTGGCGTGGCTGGGGTCCACCACCACAGGCAGATGGCTCAACTCGTGCAGCACGGGCACGCAGCTCAGGTCCAGGGTGTTGCGGGTATATGTCTCATAGGTGCGGATGCCCCGCTCGCACAATATCACGTTCTCGTTGCCCCCGGCCATGATGTACTCGGCGCTCATGAGCAGCTCCTTCAAGGTGTTGGCCAGGCCCCGCTTGAGAAGGATGGTCTTGTTGGTCCGGCCCAGGCCCTTCAAAAGCTCAAAGTTCTGCATGTTCCGGGCGCCCACCTGGATCACGTCCACGTCCTCGAAGATGTCAAGGTCCCGCAGGTCCATGATCTCCGACACGATGGGCAGGCCCGTGGCCTTTTTCGCCTCGCTGAGCAGCTCCAGGCCCGTGGCGTGCAGGCCCTGAAAGTCATAGGGGCTGGTGCGGGGCTTGAACGCGCCGCCCCGGAGCAGCTTGGCGCCGCTGGCTTTCACCGCCTGGGCGATGCCGATGATCTGATCGTGGCTCTCCACGGAGCAGGGACCGGCGATGACGGCGAAGTGGCCGCCGCCGATGGGCACGCCCCCGGCGTCGATCACGGAGTCCTCGGGATGGAACTTCCGGTTGCATTTTTTGAACGGCTCGCTCACCCGCTTGACGGACTGGACGATCTCCAGACTTTCCAGCAGCTCCACGTCGATGTGGGATGTGTCGCCCACCAGGCCCAGGATGGTATACTCGTCGCCCTGGGAGATGTGGACCTGGACGTTCTGGCCCTCCAGCCAGTGGATGAGGTGGTCCCGCTGCTCGGCGGTGGTGTTGGGTTTGAGGACGGTGATCATGGCGCTTCTCCTTTTGCTTTACAAAAAAGCTGTGCAGCAGATGTGCCGCACAGCTCGTTGGGCTATTTCGTCAGGACTGGCTCCGGCAGCACAAAACGCTATTACTCTTCAAAAAAGTAATAGTAATAATAGCTGCTGCCGAAAAAGAAACGGTCCATGGCGTATCTCCTTCTGAATGTAGATACATTATAAAGCCTCCCCGGGCGATTGTCAATCACTTCCCCGCAAAAAAGCCCAACAAAAGCCGCCCCCGGACCGGGGCCCGGGGACGGCAGGAGAGAGCGCGGTATCAGGCGGACAGGTGGCCGTGGACGCCGGACGCCGGAGCGGAGGGCAGACACACGGGCACAGGCGCCGGGGCGGGATGGCGGTCCCGCCGACGGCGGCCCCGGACGGTCAGGCGGCCGCGCAGGACCATGAAGGCGCGCTCGCATATCCGGTACAGGCGGTAGGCCGTCTGCCGATAGGGGACGTACACCTCCCCGGCGAAGGCGGTGAGGGCGCCGCCGAACTGGCGCTTGAAGCGGTATAGCCCGCTGCCGGGGTCGTGGTCGTCCGTCACCTCCAGCACGCCCCGCAGATCGTAGATATCGCAGCCGTGGGCGATGGCCCGGCGGATCATCTCCCACTGGAGCAGATAGCAGGGCATGAGATTGCGGTGCTCGTCGGCGCTGGCGCCGAAGGCGTACCAGGTCTTGTTGCCGTAGAACACGGGCATGGCCCCGGCGATGGGCCGTCCCTCGAAATAGGCCAGCAGCAGGCAGGTGTGCTCCGGCCCCAGCTGGTCCCACACCCGCTGGAAGTATTCCAGGGGCCGGGCCAGAAAGCCGTCCCGCCGGGCGGTGCGGACCATGAGGGCGTGGAACGCGGCCAGATCGTCCCGGGTCCCCTCCCGGACCACCACGCCCCGGCGCTGGGCCAGACGAATGTTGTAGCGCAGCTTCTGAGAAAAGCCCGAAAGCACCTGCTCCTCGCTCTTGCCCCGTATGTCCAGGCGGAACACCCGGTTTGGCTGGATGCAGTCCCGGGCGGTGCGCACAGGCCGGATGCGGCAGCCCAGGGAGGTCATGATGGCCCGGAAATCCCCGTCGTCCGCTGGCACGTCCGGCTCCATCCGCAGGGCCATGGCGTTATACTTCATGCCCAGCAGCTCCGCTCCCTCCAGGAGCTGGCGCAGGGCGCTGGCGTCGTGGATATCGCACACAGGGCCCCGGGCGCTGTACATCAGATCGCCGAACAGGGGCATCCGACGGATCAGAACGCTGAGCGAGCCGATGATGTTGCCGGAGCCGTCCTCTGCCAGGATGATCTCGTTTTTCCAGTTGGACTTGACCCGGGCCCACTCCGGCGACTGCTGGAAGCTGCACCGCTCATGGGCGGTGAGGAAGGCCGTATATTCCTGAAGGGAACGCTGGTCCGTTACGAAACGCATGGTCAGTTCCTCCTTTACCTTTTGTAACTTTTTTGTAAAAAACGACGTGCTCTCCCGCTGTTCTGTGACAGGCTCTCATAGAGAACATCCCCGGAGAGCGGGAAATTTTTCACTGTTTTCAAGCCTTTTTGTCAGACGCTGCAGCGCGGCCGATCGTCACAGGGGAGAGGGAAGGGGAGTTGTAATCTTTGTTACAAACACATGGTAGCGGAGGAATGTGAACGGATTGTGAACGGCAGCTTAGGCTTTGTTTAAGAATGAAAAGGGCCCCGCCTCCCGGAGGGGAAGCGGGGCGAAGGATATGGCAGGTTTTTAGAAGAACGTCTCGTAGACCACCCGGACGAAGAAGATGGCCAGCACCACGCCGATGAGGGGCTTGACGATCTTCGAGCCCCGGGCGGTGAAGGAGCGGGCGCCAAGCCAGTTGCCCGCGATGCCGAACAGGCCCGCCGTGAGCCCCAGAGGCAGCAGCACCTGTCCGTTGACCAGATAGGTGACCAGGGCGGCGATGTTGGTGGAGAGGTTGATGACCTTGGTGGTACCGGCGGCGTCGTTCAGGGTCAGATGGGCCAGGCCCGTGAGCAGCAGCAGCAGGAACGTCCCGGTGCCGGGGCCGTAAAAGCCGTCGTACACGCCGATGACCAGGGCCAGGGCACAGCAGATGGCCAGGGTCTTTCCCGGGGGCAGGGGCTGCTTTCCGGCGGTGTCCAGGGACTTGATGCGAAAGACGTAGAGGGCCGTCAAAGGCAGCACGAACAGCAGGATGATCTTGAATACCCGGTCGTCCACCAGCAGGGCCAGATTGGCGCCGCCCGCAGAGCCGATGAGGGCGAACACCGCTGCGGCCAGACAGAGCCTGGGTTTGATGTAGCCGTTTTTCCAAAACTTCACCGTGGTGAGAGTGGTGCCCATGGCGGAGCTGATCTTGTTGGTGCCGATGCTCATGTGTACGGGCAGGCCAGCGATCAGGTAGGCGGGCAGGGAGATGAGCCCGCCGCCCCCGGCGATGGCGTCCACGAAGCCCCCCAGGAAAATGAGGGGGCAGACGATGCAGTATTGGACCCAGGTGGCCATGGTACGCTCCTATCCGCGGTTGACAGAGACCGACGATTTTATTATAATTTCCCTATACTATACGCGCCTTAGGCGCCAAATGCAAGGAGATCGGATCATGCTTGTGAAATATAACGGAAAACAGCCGCAGCTCCATCCCAGCGCTTTTGTGGCAGACAACGCCACCCTCATCGGCGACGTGCGTGTGGGGGAGGATTCCTCCGTGTGGTTCGGCGCGGTGATCCGCGGCGACAACGAGCCCATCATCATCGGCAGCCGCACCAGCATCCAGGACAACTCCACCCTCCACTGTGACCCAGACCACCCCCTCACCATCGGCAGCGACGTGACGGTGGGCCACAATGCGGTGGTCCACGGCTGCACCGTGAAGGACGGCGCGCTCATCGGCATGGGCGCGGTGGTGCTGGACGACGCGGTGGTGGGGGAGTACGCCATCGTGGGGGCCGGGGCCGTGGTCACCTCCGGGATGGTCATCCCGCCCTACGCCCTGGTGGTGGGTATGCCCGCCAAGGTGGTGCGGACGGACCGCTTTGACCAGAAGGAGGGCAACCTGGCCAACGCCGCGGGCTATGTGGCCCGGAAAAACGCCTACAAGGCGGGCCAGTGACAGAGAGGGGGCATAGTCGCCCATGAAAGGCATCATATTGGCCGGGGGGATGGGCACGCGTCTGTACCCCATGACGAAGGTGACCAGCAAGCAGCTGCTGCCCATCTACGACAAGCCCATGATCTACTACCCCATGAGCGTGCTGATGCTGGCGGGCATCCGGGAGGTGCTGGTCATCTCCACGGAGACGGACCTGCCCCGGTATCGGGAGCTGCTGGGCGACGGCAGCCGCCTGGGCATGGAGATACGGTATAAGGTCCAGACCAGGCCCCGGGGCCTGGCGGAGGCCTTTATCCTGGGGGAGGATTTCCTCAGCGGTGACACGGTGTGCCTCATCCTGGGGGACAACGTGTTCTACGGCCAGGCCCTCTCCAGCTATCTGGCCCGGGGCGCGGCCCTCACCGAGGGGGCCATGGTGTTTGGCTACCCGGTGAAGGACCCCACCCAGTTCGGGGTGGTGGAGTTCGGCAAGGACGGACGGGTGCTGTCACTGGAAGAGAAGCCCGCCCGGCCCAGGAGCCGCTACGCCGTGCCGGGGCTGTATTTCTATGACAACACGGTGGTGGACATCGCCAAGGCCGTGGAGCCCTCCGCCCGGGGGGAACTGGAGATCACCTCGGTGAACAGCGCGTATCTCGCCCAGGGGCGGCTGAAGGTCATCCAGGTGGGCCGGGGCATGGCCTGGCTGGACACCGGGTCCCCGGAGGGACTATTGAGCGCCGCCCAGTTCGTGCAGACCGTCCAGGAGCGCCAGGGGTTCTACATCGCCTGCCTGGAGGAGATCGCCTGGCGGCAGAAGTGGATCGACACCCGGCGCCTGCTGGCCATAGGCCACGAGCTGCGCATGACCGATTACGGCCAGTACCTGCTCAGCCTGCCCGAGGAGCCGTGAAGCAATTCCATATGAAAACTGCCTCTTTCGATGGAAAGAGGCAGTTTTTCTTATGGGAGGGAACTTTTTTGAAAAAGTTTGTAACAAATCCGGCCTGGCCCCGTCTAACCTACGGCACCAGGCGAAAAAGCCGGAAAGGACGAAAAACATGCTGGAAGATTTCAAGATCACCACACCGCTGGTCAGGCTGAACGGATTTGCGGGCAACGAAGCCTATATCAAGCTGGAGGGCAGCAACCTCTATGGCAGCGCCAAGGACCGCTGCGCCATCTATGTGCTGACGAAGCTCCTGGAGGAGGGCGCCATCACCCGGGACACGGAGATCGTGGAGAGCTCCTCGGGGAACATGGGCGTGGCCCTGGCGGCGGTGGGCGCCAGGCTGGGCTTGAAGATCACCATCATGATCGACGAGTCCATCTCCAAGCTCAACGAGTTTCTCATCACCTCCTTTGGCGCCAACACCGTCAAGATCACCGAGGCGGACGAGAACGGCAGCTACCTGAAGGCCCGGCTGCGCACCGTGCGGGAGTATATCGAGAGCCACGAGGACGTGTACTGGTTCAACCAGTACGGCAACCCGCTGGTGATCGAGGCCTATCGGGAGACGGTGGGCAAGGAGATCGCCCAGCAGATGCCCGACGCCGACTATGTGTTCGTGGCCATCTCCAGCGGCGGCACCATCGCGGGCATATCCCAGGCCATGGCCAAGTACGGCCAGGGCATCAAGGTGGTGGCGGTGGACCTGGAGGGGTCCAAGATATTCGACCCCAACACCAAGGCCATCAAGCACCTGACGGGCATCGGCTCCAGCATCCGCAGCGACAACGTGCAGCGGGCGGTGTTCGACGACCACATCGTCATCGACGAGCCCAGCTCCATCCAGGCGCTGTATGACATGCTGCAAAAAGAGCAGCTGTTTTTGGGCGGCTCCTCCGGCTGCGTGGTGGCCGGGGCGGAGCGGTATATGCAGGAGCACGGCCTGCAGGGCAAGAAGATCGTGCTGGTGTCCCATGACCGGGGCGATCGGTATTTCAATAACCTCTACAGCAAATATTTTGGCTGAAGCGAAAGGATAAACGATATGTCTGAGAATGTTTTGGTCCTGGGGAACGGCCAGGTGAAGGATATCCTGGCGGGTCGGGAGAAGGAAGTCATCGATATCATCCAGCGGGCCTATCTGCTGCACCATGAGGGGCAGTCGTCCCTGCCCCACTCGGTGTTCCTGCGCTTTCCCGGCAACGACACGGACCGGATCATCGGTCTGCCCGCCTATCTGGGCGGGGAGTACGGCGTGGCGGGGATGAAGTGGGTATCCTCCTTCCCCGGCAACATCAAAAAGGGCGTGGAGCGGGCCAGCGCCGCCATTTTCCTCAACGACATGGCCACGGGCCGCGTCCGGGCCATATTGGAGGGCTCTCTCATCAGCGCCCAGCGGACCGCCGCCAGCGCCGCCCTGGCGGGCGGGTGCCTGCACGGGGACCCGGCGGAGACGAAGGTGGGCCTGGTGGGCTGCGGCGTCATCAACGGCCAGATACTCCGCTTCCTGCGGGCGGTGTTCCCCAAGCTGGAGAGGGTGTATCTCTACGATCTGGACGACGGGCGGATGGACGCCTTCATCGCCCGCAATCCCTACGAGGGCCTGACCTATGAGAAGTGCGGCGGCCTGCCGGAGCTGTTCGGCAAGGCAAAGCTGGCGGCCTTTGCCACCACGGCGGGCACGCCCTATGTCCAGTGCCTGGACGCCCTCACGGCGGAGCACACCCTGCTGGGCATCTCCCTGCGGGACCTGGACCCGGTCATCATCCAGCACAGCCACAACATCGTGGACGATCTGGACCATGTGTGCCGGGAAAAGACCTCCATCCACCTGACCTATCAGAAGCTGGGCAATGCGGACTTCGTGGCGGGCAACATCGCCGACGCGGTGAAGGGCACGGTGCCGCCCCGGGCAGCGGGAAAGCCCACGGTCTACAGCCCCTTCGGCCTGGGGGTGCTGGACGTGGCCCTGTCCCAGTTCGTGTATGAGAAGGCCAGGGCGGCGGGCGTGGGCACCGTCATCGAGGATTTCCAGCCGTAAAAAGTCATAGACAGAGCGGGGAGCCCGGCGGCAGCCGGGCTCCTTTTTGCGATTGTTAAAGTTTGGTAACAAGCGCCGAATTGTTTTGACATGGGTACAAGCTGTTGTTATAATGCCAGTATGAGACCACAAGGTTTTGAAACACTTATCAAATTTTAAGGAGGATGACCCATGAAGAAACTCTTATCCCTGCTGCTGGCCCTTGTCATGGTGCTGAGCCTGGGGGCGGGCGCCTTTGCCGAAGAGGCCGAGGCGGAGACCGTCACCGTGCTGTACACCAACGATGTGCACACCTACATCGACAAGGACCTGAACTACACCGTGGCCGCCCAGTATCGGGACACGCTGGACAACGTTCTGCTGGTGGATGCCGGAGACCACATCCAGGGCACCGCTTACGGCTCCATGGACAAGGGCGCGTCCATCATCGAGCTGATGAATCTGGCCGGATATGACGTGGCCACTCTGGGCAACCATGAGTTCGACTACGGCATGGAGGGCTGCATGAACGCCATCGAGTGGGCCCAGTTCCCCTACATCTCCTGCAACTTCTACCATGAGGAGGACGGGGTGAAGGGCGAGAACGTACTGGAGCCCTACAAGGTGTTCGAGATCGGCGGCCAAAAGATCGCCTTTGTCGGCGTCACCACCCCTGAGTCCTTCACCAAGTCCACCCCCGCCTACTTCCAGGACGAGGACGGCAACTACATCTACGGCATCGCCGGCGGTGAGGACGGCTCCGACCTGTACGCCACCGTGCAGGAGGCCATCGACGCCGCCTCTGCGGAGGCCGACGTGATCATCGGTCTGGGCCACTTGGGCGTGGACGAGGCCTCTAAGCCCTGGACCAGCAAGGAAGTCATCGCCAACACCACGGGTCTGGACGCCTTCATCGACGGCCACTCCCACACCGAGGTCCCCATGGAAGAGGTGGCCGACGCCGAGGGCAACACCGTCATCCTCACCCAGACCGGGTCCTACTTCAACAACCTGGGGCAGATGACCATCGCTCCCGACGGCACCATCTCCACGGAGCTGCTGTCCGACACGGACGTGGCGGCGGCCCTGTACAAGGCTCATATGCCCAAGCTGTTCGCGGGTGAGCTGACTGCCGACGAGCTGGAGCCTGAGGTGCAGGCCTGCCAGGCCGGATGGATCGGCCAGGTCAACGACGAGCTGGGCGAGGTCATCGGCACCACCGAGGACGTGCTGAACAACTATACCGAGGACGGCACCCGTCTGGTCCGCAGCCAGGAGACCAACTCTGGCGACTTCGCCGCCGACGCGCTGTACTATCTGTTCAGCGAGACCAATCAGGTGGAGGGCCACCATGTGGATATGGCCATCATGAACGGCGGCGGCATCCGCAACGAGGCCCTCACCGGAGAGATCAGCTATCTCACCTGCAAGAACATGCACACCTTCGGCAATGTGGCCTGCCTGATCGAGGTCACCGGACAGCAGATCCTGGACGCGCTGGAGTTCGGCGCCCGGGGCGTTGGCACCGGAGAGGAGATCGGCGGCTTCCTGCATGTGTCCGGCGCCAAGTACACCATCGACAGCTCCGTGGAATCCAGCTGCACCATGGACGACAAGGGCGTGTTCACCGGAGTGGACGGCGAGTATAAGGTCAAGGACGTGCAGGTGCTCAACTGCGAGACCGGAGAGTATGAGCCGCTGGACCCGGAGGCCACTTACAACCTGGCCGGCTACAACTACACCCTGCGTGACCTGGGCGACGGCTTCTCTATGTTCCAGGGCGCGACCAACATCATCGACTACGTGATGGAGGACTACATGGTCCTGGCCAACTACGTCCAGTCCTTCGAGGACACCGACGGCGACGGCCTGCCCAACGTCAGCGGCTATGCTGAGCTGGAGGGCGAGGGCCGCATCACCATCGAGTGATACAGACGGCTTCGGCCGGAAAACGCAAAGCACCTCCGCCCGTTCGGGCGGAGGTGTTTTCTTGGCTTCGGAAACCACTGGCTTTGCCAGTGGAGGCGTCTCGCAAAAAGCTTTAGCTGCAAGCATCGAGCGAAGCGAGCTACAAGTAAAAACTTAATCAACGAGAGCACTAACGGGAAAAGGGATCGCCCGTTTACGGGCTGTGGGGCAAGTGATGCAAGAGGCAAAATTTCGATGCGTCTTGAGACGCCTGCCGATCCCAGGCCCTTCTAGGGCCTATTCAAGCCTCCGGCTTCGCCGGAGGTTTTGACTGTCCGGGGAACTTCAGTTGATCTTCAGGGTCTCCCAGAGGGTGTTCACGTAGTCCAGCATAGCGCTGTCCAGATTCCGGTAGGCATAGGCGTTGTAGTTGGCGGCGAAGCTGGCCAGATCGGGGTAGAGCAGGGCCATGGCGTCCTCGCCCATCTCGTCGATATAGTCCTGATCCTCATAGACCAGGGAGTTGGGGGAGGCGTACCAGGTGTACTCGGCGTTGGCGATGGCGGGCTCTTTTGAGAGCATGTAGTTGATGAATATCTCCGCCAGCTCCTTGTCCTGGCAGCAGGAGGGGATGCACATGGCGTCCACGAAGTAGTTGGTCCGCTCCGGGTAGTAGAATTGCAGGTCCACCGTGGGGGCCTGGGCGTCCGCCATGGTGAAATAGTCCCCGGCGTAGTAGGCGGCGATGGCTCCCTCGCCGGACTCCATCATGTTGTATATCTCGTCCATGACGTAGCTCTTTACCAGGGGCCGCTGGGCCAGCAGATCCTCCAGCGCCGCATCCCACAGGGCCCGGTCGTCGGTGTTCACGTCGATCCCGGCCCGGTACATGGCGGTGCCGAAAGCGTCCCGGGCGTTGTTGAACTGGAGGATGCGCCCGGCGTATTTCTCGTTCCACATCAGGTCCCAGTCCCCGATGTCCGCCTGGTCCACCTCGTTGGCGTTGTAGATCACGCCCACCATGCTGTAGGTGTAGGGGATGGAGTAGGTGTCCTCCGGGTCGTAGTACAGGCCCCGGAAGTTGGGGGCGATGTACTCGTAGTTGGGGATGTTGTCAAAGTCCAGGGGCAGGAGCATGTCCTCATCGATCATCCGGGCGATCATGTAGTCGGAGGGGATGATCACGTCGTAGCTCACCGCGCCGGAGGAGAGCTTGGCGTACATGTCCTCGTTGGAGGCAAAGGTGGTGTAGTTCACCTGCACGGGGCGGCCGTATTCCTCCTCGTACCAGGCGGCGAACTCCTTGACCACGTCCATGGAGCCCTCGGAGCCGTCGGAGATATACTCGCCCCAGTTGTACACGTTGAGCACCCGGGGCTTGTCGTCCGTCTCGGTGACGGCGAACACCAGCGCGGCGACCACCGCCGCCAGCGCCAGGGCGCCGCCGCAGCCGTAGAGGATGCGCTGGGTCCGGGGGCTCATGGGGGACTTTCCGGAGGCGGCCCGCTTGGCCCGCCGGGCGGAGCGGAGCTTCTGGCTGTCCTCCCGGTCGGTCAGGTTGGACAGCAGCAGCAGCGCCAGGATGACGAAGAAGATCAATGTGGCCAGGGCGTACATGTCCGGGGTGACGGTCTTTTTCGTCATGTTGTAGATGCGGATGGGCAGGGTCTGAAAGCCCGTGCCGGAGGTGAAGTAGCTGATGACGAAGTCGTCCAGGGAGAGGGTGAAGGCCATGATCATGCCTGTGACGATGGCGGGCATCAGCTCCGGCAGCTCCACCTTCCAGAAAGCGCCCCAGGGGGTGCAGCCCAGATCCATGGCCGCCTCGGGCAGGGACTTATCCATCTGCCGCAGCTTGGGCAGCACCTGCAATATCACATAGGGCAGGCAGAAGGTGATATGGGCGATGAGAAGGGTGATGAAGCTGAGGCTGTTGGCAAAGCCGAACAGGCGGCTGGCGAACACGAACATCAGCATCATGGAGATACCGGTGATGATATCCGGGTTCACCATGGGGATGTTGGTGACCATATCCAGGGCCGAGCGAAGATAGCGACTGCGCAGCCGATGGATGCCCACGGCGGCGGCGGTGCCCATGACGGTGGACACCCCCGCGGCGCACACCGCCAGGATCAGGGTGTTGCGCACGGTCTTGAGGGTCTCCGTGTCCCGGAACAGCTCCTGGTACCACTTCAGGGAGAAGCCGGAGAACACGGACAGGCTCCTGGCCTCATTGAAGGAGAACAGCAGCAATATGGCGATGGGCGCGAACAGAAACACGAACATCAGGGCCGTGAAAATTTTGGAAGCTCTTTTCATCTCACTGCCCTCCGTAGGTGTGTTTGTCGGTGAAGTAGCGCATCACGGCCATGGAGATCAGCAGCGCCGCCATCAGGATGAAGGCGATGGCCGCGGCAAAGTGCAGGTTGTTGGCGGTGTACTGCCCCTCGATGGCGTCGCCCAAGAGGAAGAACATGCCGTCGCCCAGCTTTTG
>CANROZ010000014.1 GCA_947632365.1 uncultured Oscillospiraceae bacterium | reverse complement strand
CTTAACACAGGCTATCCCTATTCACTATCTTTTTCTTTCTTTCTTCACCTGTCACACTTCATTGTAACTCCCACAGAAATCTTAATGATCAGAGCCGCCATCTGCTTGCTTTCAAGAAGAACATGTGGTAAAATAACACATTATCTTATGGCTCTCGGTGGAGAGCGGCAGGAGGACATATGGACATCACGCTCGTGGTGCTGGCGGCGGGCATCGGCGCACGGTACGGCGCCGGAGTCAAACAGTTGGAGAAGGTCGGTCCCACCGGGGAGATCATCATGGATTACTCCATCCATGACGCCATCCAGGCGGGGTTCAACCGGGTGGTATTCATCATCCGGCATGAGATATACGACGACTTCATGGAGGTCATCGGCCGCCGTCTGGAGGAGCGGTTCCGCCATCGGGATGTGCAGTGGGAGTATGCCTTCCAAGAGCTGACCGATCCCCCCGCCGGGCGGACCAAGCCCTGGGGCACCGGGCAGGCCGTGCTCAGCTGCAAGGAGCTTCTCCACGGGCCCTTTGCCGTTATCAACGCGGACGACTATTACGGCAAAAACGCCTTTGCGGAGGCCTATCGCTTCCTGTCGGCGCACAAGCCGGGGGAGAAGGGCTGCTACGGTATGATCGGCTTCGTGCTGAAAAACACCCTGTCGGACGTGGGCGGCGTGACCCGGGGGGTCTGCGAGATGAACGAGGCGGGCTATCTGACCCGGATCGTGGAGACGCGGCACATCGTCCGCACCCCGGAGGGCGCCGCGGTACAGGAGCAGAGCGGGCTGCGGCCCCTGGACCCGGACAGCCTGGTGTCCATGAACATGTGGATGCTCACCCCGGACTTCGTGGAGGCGCTGGAGGAGGGCTTTGCGCCCTTCAAGCGGCAGATGAAGGACCCGGTCAAGGACGAGTATCTGCTGCCGGAGATCGTGGACAGCCTGATCCAAAAGGGGGCTGCCACGGTGCAGGTCCTGCGCACAGGCGACGCGTGGTTCGGCGTCACCTACCAGCAGGACAAGCCCCTGGTGGTGGAGGCCTTCCGAAAGCTCATCGCCCAGGGCGTGTATGCGCCGGACCTTTTCAGCGATCTGTAAATGCAAATAGTGACCGCCGGAGGACGCCCTCCGGCGGTTTTTTATGCCTTGTTGAAGTTTTCCAGCAGCGCGGCCACGGCGGATGGGTCCGCCTGGCCGATGGGGAGCAGCGGGGCGGGGGGCACGTCATAGGGGGCCAGGGGCTTTTCCAGCCAGGCCACGTCGTGCCAGGCGCCGTTTTTATAGCCGGAGCTGTAGGAAATGCCCACCAAATGGAAGCCCAGGCCCTTGTGCAGGGCTTCGCTCTTGTCGTTTGGCAGCGTCACACAGCCCATGGCCGTCTTCAGCCCCTGGAGCCGGAGCAGGTCGATGAGCAGGCTGTAGAGCCTCGTGCCCAGCCCATGGCCCACGTGGTCCCGGTCCAGGTAGATGGACAGCTCCGCCACCCAGTCGTAGGCCGCCCGCTCCCGGACCCGATGGGCGTAGGCGTAGCCGATGGGGCGGCCCGCCAGCTCCAACATCAGACAGGGATAGACCCGGGAGATGTCCCGGATGCGTTCGGCAAAAGCCTCCTCCGAGGGGAGAGCGGTCTCAAAGGTGATGGAGGTGTCGATATACTGCGCGTATATGGCCAGCAGGGCGGCGGCGTCCTGTTCGCTGGCAAAGCGCACGGCAGCAGGCTCTGCCCCTATGAGCACAAGGTCCGGATCGTCCCGGGCGGCATCCTCCAGCACAGCCAGTATTTTCGCGCCGTATCCGCCCGCCCGGCGCAGTGCCGCAGCGCCGGAGAGGACGATCCGGCAGGGGCCCAACTCCGTCAGACAGTCGTACAGCGCGTCCAGGTTGCCGCCGTACCATTCCGGCAGGGACAGGGCCCCGGCCAGATAGGCGTGAGCCGCCTCCCGGTCCCGGAGGGCGGCGCAGTCGATGTTCACAGTCTTCACCATATCACCTCATATTCGTCGGTCACGGTCACTTCCGCAAAGTGCTCATAGTGGTCCTTGGTGTAAAAGTACAGCCCGTCTCTGGAGAAAATGAGCCGCCGGGCGCCCCGGGAACCGTAGCCGTCCGTGTCGATGTCGCACTCATAATAATGGCGGCCCGGCGCCTCGGGCAGCAGACCCTCCCGGTTGCCAAAGCTGTCCCCGCCGATGGCGGCGCCCTCCAGATAGTCCTCCACCGAGCCTCCGTTCCATCCCAGCTCACGGGCCTCATGCTTGGTGATGTAGTTGGGGGGCAGCTCGCCATAGACCTCCAGGTAGAGCACCACATTTTCCACATCGTAGTAATACGCTCCGTATTCGGGCAGCGCTGCGTCCGGGGCGCTTGCGGCATTGTCACGGACGACCACCTGGGTGGGCCCGTCCGCGCCGCCGATGACGCCCGCGGCCTGGCCGCAGCCGGACAGCAGCAGCAACAGCGCCAGCAGAAGGGCGATACAACGTCTCTTCATGCGGTCTCTCCTCTCGTCAAAAGGGTCACGGACTCTATATGGCGGGTGCGGGGGAACATGTCCACGGCGGTGCAGCGCCGGGCGGCGTAGCCCAGCTCCCCCAGCCGCTTCAAGTCCCGGGCTAGGGTGGCCGGGTCGCAGGAGACGTATACCAGCCGCGCCGGGGCCATCCGGGCGATGGCGTCCAGCACGGGCGCGTCCATGCCAGCCCGGGGCGGGTCAGTGATGATGACGTCGGGGCGCAGCCCCTTGGCGGCCAGCTCCTGGGCCACAGCGGAGGCATCGCCGCAGATGTATTCGGCGTTATCCACGCCGTTACGCCGGGCGTTGCGGCGGGCGTTCTCCACGGCGGAGGGCACGATATCGCTGCCGATGAGCCGCTCAGCGTCCCGGGCCACGGAAAGGCCGATGGTCCCCGCGCCGCAGTATAGGTCCAGCACCGTCTTTCCGGCGGGCTGGGCGTATGCCCCGGCCAGGGCATAGAGCTTCTCCGTCTGGGCGGTGTTCACCTGGAAGAAGGTGAGGGGGGACAGCTCAAACCGCGCCCCGCACAGGGTCTCCTCCACGGTGTCGTCGCCCCACAGCACGCGGACAGGGCCGTCCAGGACCACGTTGCCAGGCTTTTTGTTCTCGCAGACCAGCACGCCCGTCAGGTCGGGGCAGGCCCGGCGCAGCGCCTGGGCAGCGGAGGGGTCCACCGTTCCCGCCGCCACGATGCAGGCGGCGAAGTGGGTGGAGGTCCTGCGCAGAAAGAGATGGCGGACCAGCCCCGCGCCCGTGGCCTCGTCATAGGCGGGCACGGCCTCCTGCTCCATCCAGGCCAGCAGCGCGGCGGCGGCCCGGTCGAAGGCCTCCGGCTGGAGCAGGCACCGGGGCGTGGAGATGACCTCGTGGCTCCGGTGGCGGAAAAAGCCGCAGACCGGACCGGGGGCGAAATTATAGATGGCCTTGTTCCGATAGCCCTCCAGGCTGTCCGCGCCCAGGATATCGTCGGCCTGCAGGTCCAGCCCGCCGATGCGCCGCAGGGCCTCGTTCACCCGGTACAGCTTGAACCGCAGCTCCAGCGTATAGTCCATGTGCATGGCCGCGCAGCCGCCGCAGCGGCCATAGACCGGGCAGGCGGGCTCCCGGCGCAGGGGGGAGGGGGTCAGAAGCGCCTCGCCCCGGCCCCAGACCGCCGTGCGGTTCACCTTCACGATCCGCACCTGCCAGCGCTCCCCTGGCAGGGCCCGGGGCACGAATACCGCCCGGCCCCCGATGCGGCACACCCCGTCGCCCTGGGAGTTGAAGCCCTCCATTTCGGCGTCGTATATCTGATTTTTTGCAAGCACTGTTTCCATGGTTTTATTGTAGCATATATGGGGAAAAATTGATCGTTTTTTTCCAAAAGTGGGGAGAAAACTTAAATTTTTTGCAAAAAAGACTTGTAATAGGGGGATGAACATGTTACAATACTCGTAACTTTTGTTACTAAGTTTACCACGAGGTTACAAAATGAAGAAGATGACTGAGAGGAAACAGAGGACATTGGCCGCCCTGGTGGCGGCATTGCTGTGCCTGGGCATGTTCCCCGGGGCCGTTCTGGCGGAAGGGGAGACCGCGCCCCTGCCCTCGCCGGAGGCGGAGGAGGACGCCGTCCTTTCTGAGGAAGGGATGGAGACAGAGCCTACGGCGGAGCCGGAGATCACCGAGGAGCCCGCGCCCACGGAGGAGCCGCTCCCCACGGCGGCGCCTACCGCCGAGCCCACGGCCGTGCCCACGGCGGAACCCACTGTCGAGCCCACTGTCGAGCCCACTGTCGAGCCCACGGCCGCGCCTACGGCTGTGCCCACCGCTGTGCCCACCGCTGTGCCCACCGCTGTGCCCACGGCCGTGCCTGCGGCGGAGCCTGTGGCGGCGCCCGCGGCGACAGAGGAGCCCCTGGAGGACCCAATCCAGGACCCCCTCTATTATAAGATGCAGGACATGAACAACGGCTTCAGCCTAGCGTCTCTGATGAGCAATTCCTTTGCCAAGTATAAGCCCCGGGCCCTGAAGCCAAACGAGACGCTGCGCAAGGGCATCGACGTGTCCGTCTACCAGAAAAGCATCGACTGGAATGCCGTGGCCAAGACGGGCATCGAGTTCGCCATCATCCGCGTGGGCTATCGGGGCAGCACCGACGGCAAGCTCTATATCGACTCCCGCTTTGCTGCGAACCTGGCCGGGGCCCACAACGCGGGGCTGAAAGTGGGCGCCTATATCTTCTCCCAGGCCACCACCGCCCAGGAGGCCCGGGATGAGGCCCAGTTCCTGATGAAAAATGTGAAGGGCTATCAGATCGACCTGCCGCTGGTATTCGACTTTGAGGAGACTACCAACAGCGATCGGCGGATGAAGCTGAGCAAGCTGAGCCGCCAGCTGGTGACGGATATGTGCAACGCCTTCTGCACCGAGGTGGAGCAATCGGGATACCAGAGCATGGTCTATTCCAACCCCAACACCATCAACAACCACATGTACCGCGATCAGATCGGACGGCTGTGGCTGGCCCACTATACCACCCAGACCAACCACGCCAGCCCCTATGAGTTCTGGCAGTGCGGCTATGGCAATGTGGAGGGCATCAGCGGGTCGGTGGACCTGGATTTCTGGTTTGACCCCAGCGGCAAGACGACCACTGGCAACGGCGCTGTGACGCCCACCGCCAGCCCGGCGCCTACGACGGCGCCCACCGCGTCGCCCGCGCCCACGACGGACCCAGTTGCAAGCCCGGTTCCCAGCACGGCCCCTACCGCGTCCCCCGATCCGACAGCGTCGCCCGTACCCACGGCCGCGCCCAGCGCCAGCCCGGTGCCGGAGGAGAAGAAGGACGGCAACTTTGAGGATGTGCCCAGCGACGCATGGTTCTATGAAAGCGTCCAGTGGGCCTATAAAAACGGCGTCGTGCGCGGCGTGTCCGATACGAAATTTGAGCCCAATAAGACTGCTACCCGCGGCCAGCTGGTGGCGATGCTCTACCGGATGAAAAATGAGCCCAAGGGCTCGCCCAAGGCGGGCTTCACCGACCTGACGGAGAGCTACTATGTAGACGCCGTCAACTGGGCGGCGGCCAACAAGATCGTCTCTGGCTACAGCAAGACATCCTTTGGGCCCAACAACAAGGTCACCCGGGAGCAACTGGCCGCCATGCTGTTCCGCATGGCCGGGAGCCCGGCGGTATCCGGGAACCTGAACCAGTTCGCAGACGGAGAATCCGTCCAGCAATACGCCCGCATACCCATGATCTGGGCGGTCCAGAATAAGATCATCAACGGCTATTCCGATAAGACGCTCCTGCCCGGCGCCTCCGCCACACGGGCGGAAGTGTGCGCCATGCTGTCTCGGTTCGCATCGCTCGGATAACGAAAAAAGCGGGATGTCCGGTCAGGACGTTCCGCTTTTTTGAAAAAGACCTTTTATTTTTTCACATTTTGTTGTAAAATCACAGTGTTATGACAACTAATCCAATGATCGGGGTGAGCACTTGAAAAAGAACGGATTTTTCACCGGGGTGATGTACATCTTACTGGTGGTATTGCTGGTGGGACTTGGACTGCTCTCATATTTCAATCTCATGGCCAACCGGGAGCAGCAGGCTGCCATCGAGGCGGCGGAGGCGGCGGAGGCCGCCACGCCGACGCCCGCCCCCACGGCCACGCCGGAGCCCACGGCCGTGCCAGAGCGCAACGCCAGCACGGTGACGCTGGCCTTTGCCGGAGACCTGGTGGGACAGGCTGGCCTTGCCACAGACGCCCAGATCACCGCCGAGGACGGCACCACGGGCTATGATTTCACCGACGAGCTCAGCGGCGTGCGCGCCTCGCTGGAAAACGCGGACCTGGCCGCCTGCACGCTGGTATCCACCGTCACCGACAGCGGAGAATATGACTCCTACCGCATGCCCTCCGCCATCGCGTCGGGACTGAAGGATGCGGGCTTCGACCTGGTGAACGCCGCCTCCGATCACATCATGGACCGTGGCCTGGAGGGCCTGACGGAGACGGTGAACCATCTGAAAAACTCCGGTCTGGGCGTCATCGGCGCCTACGACAGCTCCAGCCGCTCCTTCCTAGTGGCTACGGTGGGCGGCGTGAAGGTGGCCTTCCTCAGCTATACCTATGGCACCGCCGGAACGGGCGCCGATCCGGTGTCCATCGCAGACAACAGCTGGTGCCTGGATATCCTAACCACCGACTACATGACGGAGAAGGAGACGGTGGATTACGAGAAGATCGACACGGACATCGACGCGGTGCGCCAGTCCGGAGCGGATATCGTGGTCTGCTATGTGTACTGGTGGGACAACACCCAGTACTATACCGAGCCCCGGGACAACCAGAAAGAGGTGGTGGACCACCTGCTGGAGAAGGGCGTGGATATCGTCATCGGCGGCGGGGTGAAGGTGCCCCAGCCCATCGAGGTGCGTACCGTGGAACGGGAGGACGGGTCCAAGGCCAACTGCGTGGTCTGCTATAGCCTGTCCAGCATGATGAGCTGCTTCAACGACGACTATACCAACATCTCCGCCGTGGCCAGCATCCAGATCAGCCGCGACACGGACAACGGCGACGTATGGATCAGCGGCGTGAACGAGCGGCCCCTGATGATGGTGGACACCGACGACTACACCGATTACGGCAGCCCGGAGTTCAAATATCGCCTGCTGGATATCCGCAACGCCATGGAAGGGCGGGTGCAGGGCACCAGCTATGAGCTGAGCGACACGGCCTATTCTGCTGCCGGGAAGGCGATCGAAGACCTGCATACCCTGCTGGGCGCGGAATACGACGTGGCCAACGGCGGCGTGAGCATGGATTATCCCTATTAAAACAGGAGCAGCGCTCCCGCAATGGTATATATGGCGGCGAACAAGCCGCACAGCGCCCGGCCCGCAAGGTGCCGGGCGCAGCTTATATCTGTGTCTGCCAGCACCCCAAGGGTCTGACAGTGGACGCTCAGCCCGCCCCAGCCCAGTAGGAGGGCGGCCGCCGCCAGAGGCAGAGGGGCCGGGGGCAGGCCAGCCATGGCCGCCACGCCGCCGCCCAGCTCCAGAAAGCCCCGCACGAGGGCGTTGGCTAGAGGCGGCAGGGTGAGCCAGGAGGCCATGAGCCCCAATAGCGCGCTGAACAGCACCACATACCCGCACACGGACACCGTGGAGCCAACGGCCCGGGACAGAGCGGCGGGCAGGGCCTTTCCAAAGGGCATGGGCGCGGACGGGACCAGCTTTTCCGCGGACGCAGGTTCATGACTGCCCCGGAACAGCAGCCCCACCGTCACGGCCCCCAGCACATGGGTGATATAGAGCAGCATCCCCGCTTTCGCGCTTTGGAACACGCCTCCGGCGGCCCCCAGGATGAAGGCGGGGCCGGAGTTGTTGCAGAAGGCCAGCAGCCGCTCCCCCTCGTCACGGGATATGCGCCCGGTCCGGCGCAGATCGGCCACCACCGACGCGCCCAGGGGATAGCCGCCGCAAAGGCCCAGGATGAAGGCCTGGGTCCCGGCGGGGGACAGGCGGAGCAGCTTTTCCGCCGCCCCGCCCAGCCGGGCGCCCAGAAGATCGGGCAGGCCCAGGTCGGACAGCAAGTTCGTCAGCACGAAAAAGGGCAGCAGCGAGGGCACCAGCGTGGCGGCGCAGACGGCCAGCCCCTGACGGGCGCCCGCCGCCGCGTCTGCCGAGCGCAGCAGCAGCGCCGCGAATACGGCCAGTACGGATAAAACAGGAAGATATTTTTTCATGGTTCTAGTCTATTCGCCCCCTGTCCTTTTTTGAACCCCGGGCGCATAAATTATCCGGGGTGATACCATGACGGACAAAGTGTCGATCGCGCACAGGATGTTGACGAAGCTGGATATTCCGGCAGAGTCTGTGACGAATGCGCCTCGGATCACCATCTCCGGCGGGGACCGGGTACTGGTGGAGGGGCACAGAGGGCTGTTGGAGTATGCGGAGGACCGCATCGCGGCGGCTGGACCCGGCTGCCGCATCCTGATCAAAGGGGAGCACCTGGGCCTGGTGGCCATGGATCGGCGGGAGATGGTGGTATCCGGGCGGCTGTGGGCGGTGGAGCTGGAATGAGCTGGGCGCGGTATATCACGGGCTGGGCTACGGCGGAGGTGACCGGGGTAGAGCCGGAAAAGCTGCTGTGCGCTCTGGCGGAGAAGGGCATCGCCTTCTGGGACGCCGCGCCGCCGGAGGACTACTCTCTCACGGTGCGGATACCGGAGCGGGCGGTCCGCCTGGTGCCCCAGATGGCCCGGGCCATGGGCTGTGAGGCCGTCATTCGGGACCGCCACGGCATCCCGGCCCTCTGGCGCAGAATCTGCCATCGGTATGTGCTGCTGGCCTGCGCGGCGCTGGTGCTGGCGCTCTTATATGTAGGCAGCGCCTTTATCTGGGAGATCGACATCGTGGGCAACGAGACCATCCCGGACGGCCCCATCCGCCAGGCGCTGAGCGAGTGCGGTGTGGACATCGGCGCCTACTGGCCGGGCCTGTCCCAGGACCAGGTGCGCAACAGCGTCATATTGCGGGTGCCGGGCATCCGCTGGATGACGGTCACCATCCGGGGCAGCCACGCCAAGGTGGTGGTACGGGAGATCCGGGAGCATCCGGCGGTGGTCCGGGATTTGGAATACGGGAACATCGTGGCGGCCAAGGCGGCGCTGGTGGAGCAGGTGGAGCCCAAGCGGGGCACGGCCCTCACCGACCGGGGAAAGGCGGTGCTGCCGGGGGAGGTGCTCATCGGCGGATACGCCACCGGACGCTTTCAGGTCACGGGTCCGGTGCGGGCCGTGGGCAATGTGACGGCCCGGACCTGGTATGAGATCACGGCCAAAAGCCCTCTGGAGGCGGATGTAAAGGCGTCGGCGGGGAAAAAGACCGTCCGCTGGGCGCTGATTTTGGGAAAAACACGGATAAATTTTTATAAAGGCAGTAGTATTTGCCCCGTGGGATGTGATAAAATCATAGAGAGCCGCACCGTGGGCCGCGCGGGGCTCTTTGCCCTGCCCATCACTCTGGAAAAGACCACCTATACCGCCTATGAGACGACCCGGGAGAAGGACGCCAAGCGCCAGGAGGCAATGGAGCAGCTTCTCACGGAGGAGCTTTCCTCCCGGATGGAGGAGGGCGGCCAGGTGCTCGCCAGCCAGTTCAGCCACTCCGTGGCGGACGGGGTGATGTACGTGACGCTCCGGGCGGAGTGCCGGGAGCAGATCGGCCGATACGAGCCCCTCACGCCGCAGGAGCTGGCGCAGATCGAAGAAAAAATACCCAAACCCAACACAGAGGACAGCGAGACATGATAGAGAAGACCATGCAGATAGACCGGATGGAGAACGTGATCAGCGTTTTCGGCTCCTTCGACCAGAATCTGCGCATCATCGAGACGGAACTGGGCGTGACCATCACCAACCGGGACGACGCCCTGAAGCTGGCGGGCGAGGCGGAGAACGTGATGCACGCGGAAAAGGCCATCGACGGGCTGCTGTCGCTGGCGGCCCGGGGGGAGGCCATCGACGGGCAGAACGTGCGCTACATCATCAAGATGGTCCTGGCGGGGCAGGAGGATAAGATCGGGGACCTGGCCCGGGGGGTGCTGTGCATCACTGCCAAGGGCCGCCCGGTCAAACCCAAGACCATCGGCCAGAAAAACTATGTGGACGCCATCAAAAACAACACCGTCACCCTGGGCATCGGCCCGGCGGGCACCGGAAAGACCTATCTGGCGGTGGCCTGCGCGGTGGCGGCCTTCCGGGAGAAGCGGGTCAACCGGATCGTGCTGACCCGCCCGGCGGTGGAGGCCGGGGAGCGGCTGGGATTTTTGCCCGGCGATCTGCAGAGCAAGGTGGACCCGTACCTGCGGCCGCTGTACGACGCCCTCTTTGATATGCTGGGGGCGGATACCTACAACAAATATCTGGAGCGGGGCGACATCGAGGTGGCGCCCCTGGCCTACATGCGCGGCCGGACCCTGGACGATAGCTTCATCATCCTGGACGAGGCCCAGAATACCAGCCGGGAGCAGATGAAGATGTTCCTCACCCGCCTGGGTTTCGGCTCCACGGCGGTGATCACCGGGGACGTGACCCAGATCGACCTGCCCGCGGACAAGGTGTCGGGCCTGAAGGAGGCCATGCATGTGTTGGAGGGCGTGGAGGACATCGCCATCTGCCGCCTCACCGGGGCGGACGTGGTGCGCCACGTGATCGTGCAGCGCATCATCGAGGCCTATGAAAAGCACGCCGCGGACAAGCCCCCGGTGCGGACTTACAGACCCAAGGGAAAGGCCAGCCCCGGAGGGCGGCGCTGATGGAGAAGCTGAAGCTGTCCCTGCGGTGCGAGCGGGGCGTGAAATGCCCCCCGGAGCTGCGCCGCCGGATCAAGGCCGCGGCATTGGCGGTTCTGGCGGCGGAGGACGTGGAGGAGAACTGCGAGCTCTCCGTGCTGCTGACGGACGACGAGGGCATCCACGCCATCAACCGGGAGTTTCGGGACGTGGACAAGCCCACGGACGTGCTCAGCTTCCCCATGGGGGACACGGACCCGGCCAGCGGACGGCTGCTGCTGGGGGACATGGTGCTGAACGTGGACCGGGCCAGGAGCCAGGGGGAGCAGTTCGGCCACGGGGCGGAGCATGAGATCAGCTACCTCACCGTGCACAGCGTGCTGCACTTGCTGGGCTACGATCACGTGGACGAGGGACCGATGAAACGACAGATGCGGAGCCGGGAAAAGGCCGTGATGGCCCGGCTGGAGCCGGATACGAAAACGGAGGACGGGGAATGATCACCAAGACAGCCATGATAACCATATGCGGACGGCCCAATGTGGGCAAGTCCACCCTGACCAACGCCCTGGTGGGGGAGAAGATCGCCATCGTGTCCCCCAAGCCCCAGACCACTCGCACCCGTATCCTGGCGGTGGCCAGCCGGGGGCAGACCCAGTTCGTGTTCGCGGACACCCCGGGCTTTCACCGGGCCAGGACCAAGCTGGGCAGTTACATGGACGACGTGGTGCGCCAGAGCGTGGCGGACGTGGACGCGGTGGTGCTCATGGTGGAGCCCGTGCCCTCGGTGGGTGACATCGAGAAAAAGCTGATCGGCCGCATCCGGGAGACGGGCGCGCCCGCCGTGCTGGCCATCAACAAGGCGGACACGGTGGAGGATAAGGGAAATCTTCTGCCCGTCATCGCGGCGTACAGCGGGGAATATGACTTTGCGGCCATCGTGCCCATCAGCGCCCGGACGGGGGACAGGGTGGAGGAGCTTTTGGAGGAGCTGGACAAGTTCGCCCAGCCGGGCCCCGCCCTTTTCCCGGAGGATGTGATCTCCGACCAGCCGGAAAAGCAGATCTGCGCCGAGATCGTCCGGGAGAAGCTGCTGCTGAGCCTGGACAAGGAGATCCCCCACGGCACCGCCGTGGTGGTCACCAAGTTCGCCGAGCGGGACGACGGCAGCGATATCATCGACATGGACGTGACCATCTACTGTGAAAAGCAGAGCCACAAGGGCATCATCATCGGCAAGCACGGCGCCATGCTCAAGCACATCGGCGAGCTGGCCCGGCGGGACATCGAATCGTTCATGGGCACGAAGGTTTTTTTGCAGACTTGGGTGAAAGTGAAGGAGAACTGGCGGGACTCTGACGCGCTGCTGCGAAATTTTGGATTCACCGATACGTGATGAAATAGCCCCCGCCGTGGCACACTAAGCCCAGCGGGGTGATCGCATTGAAGAAGGAACTGCTTTGGCAGATGTTTTTGGATACGGGCGACCCCATGTGCTGGATGCTCTATCGGCGCATGGAGCGCCGTTGACGGGGCGGTACATAGAATGTTTCTGACCACACGGGGGCTGGTATTGCGGGAGGTGCGCTACAAGGAGGCGGACCGCATCCTGACTCTGCTCACAGCGGACGAGGGAAAGCTGACGGTCAAGGCCCGGGGCGCGCTGCGCAAGGGCAGCAAAATGGCCGCGGCCAGCCAGGCGCTGTGCTATTCGGAGTTCACCCTCTTTGGCAACCGGGGCCGCTGGACGGCAGACGAGGGCTCCACCCTGGAGCAGTTTTTGGGCCTGCGGGAGGACATCGCCCAGCTGGCGCTGGGCAGCTATTTTGCCGAGCTGCTGGACACGGTCTGCCCTGAGGAGCAGCCCGCGGCCCAAGCTTTGCAGCTGGCGCTCAACGCCCTGTACGCCCTGAGCCGGGGCATCTATACCCCGGAGCAGGTGAAGGCGGTGTTCGAGCTGCGCCTCATGTGCCTGGAGGGGTACCAGCCGGAGGTGGACGGCTGCGGCGTGTGCGGCCGGACGGACCCGGACGGGCCCATGTTCTCGCCTGCTTCCGGTATGGTCCACTGCGCCGGATGCGCCCCCGGCGCCGCGGGGGCCTCGGTGGCGCTGGACAGCGACGCGCTGGCCGCTATGCGCCACATCGTGTCCGCCCCGGCGAAAAAGGAGTTTTCCTTCGCCATCCCGGACATCTCCCTGGAGCGGCTCGGCCGGGCGGCGGAGCTTTTTGTGGGATATCAGACGGATAGGAGCTATTATTCTTTGGATTATTGGAAGAGCGTAAAATGAACCTGTACGAGAAATCTTTACAGACCATAGAGCTGCCCGCGGTGCTGGAGCTGCTGGCGGCCAAGGCCTCCTCGGAGGGGGCCAAGGCCATGGCCCGCGCGCTGCGGCCTGCGCCGGAGCCGGGCCGGGTGCGGGAGCGCCAGACGGACACCACCAGCGCCAAGACCATGGTGGAGACCAAGGGCAGCCCCTCCTTTTCCGGCTTAAAGGACGTTCGCCCGGCGCTGGCCAGGGCGGATAGGGGCGGCATGCTCAATACCCGGGAGCTTTTGGACATCGCCGGGGTGCTGTTCTGCACCCGGGCGGTGAGTTCCTATGCCTCCGGACGGGGGGAGTGCGGCAGCCTCAAACGGCTGTTCACGGCCCTGTCGCCCAACCGCTTTTTGGAGGAGAAGATCACCACCGGCATCACCGGGGAGGAGGAGATCGCCGACGGGGCCAGCCCGGAGCTGGCGGATATCCGCCGCAAGATGCGGGCCGCCTCCGCCCGGGCCCGGGACGCCCTGCAGAAGATCATCACCGCTCCCAGCTACGCCAAGGTGCTCCAGGAGGCCATCATCACCCAGCGGGGCGGGCGGTTCGTGGTGCCCGTGCGGGCGGAAAAGCGGGGGGAGCTGCCGGGGCTGGTGCACGACGTGAGCTCCAGCGGCGCCACGCTGTTCGTGGAGCCCATGGGCGTGGTGAAGGCCAACAACGAGCTGCGGGAGCTGAGCGCCAAGGAGAAGGCGGAGATCGAGCGCATCCTCATGGAGCTGAGCGCCGAGTGCGCCGCGGCCCGGGGCGGCATCGACCTGAGCTATACGGTGCTCACGGAGCTGGACCTGATCTTCGCCAAGGCGGAGCTGAGCTACGATCTCAACTGCGGCGAGCCCATCCTGACGGACAACGAGCTGATCCTGAAAAAGGCCCGGCATCCGCTGCTGCCCCGGGACACGGCGGTGCCCATCGACGTGACCCTGGGCGGGACATACGACACCATCGTTATCACCGGACCAAACACCGGGGGCAAGACCGTGACCCTAAAGACCTTGGGGCTCATGTGCGCCATGGCCGGGTGCGGCCTGCACATCCCCGCCGGGGACGGCAGCGCCGTGCCCCTGGTGACGAACATACTGGCGGACATCGGCGACGAGCAGTCCATCGAGCAGTCCCTGTCCACCTTCTCCAGCCATATGGTGAACATCGTCTCCATCTTGAACGAGTGCGGCCCCGGCAGCCTGGTGCTGCTGGACGAGGTGGGTGCGGGCACGGACCCCACGGAGGGGGCGGCCCTGGCCATCGCCATTTTGGAATACGCCCGCCAGGCCGGGGTGCTGCTGGCGGCTACCACCCACTACGCGGAGCTGAAGGTCTATGCCACCAACACCCAGGGGGTGGTGAACGCCTCCTGCGAGTTCGACGTGCAGACCCTCCGGCCCACCTACCGTTTGCTGGTGGGCATCCCGGGCAAATCCAACGCCTTTGCCATCAGCCGCCGCCTGGGCCTACCGGAGAGCATCATAGCCGACGCGGGACGGCGCATCGACGCGGGCAGCACGGACTTTGAAAAGACCATCGAGCGGCTGGAGGCCCAGCGCCTGGCCATGGAGAAGGAGACGGAGGCCCGGGAGCGGGCCAGCCGTGCCGCCCAGGAGGACGCCGCTCGGGCGGAAAAGATGCGCCGGGAGCTGGAGGTGCGTCTGGAGAAGGCGGAGCAGAAGGCCCGCCGGGACGCGGAGCGGATCATAAAAGAGGCACGTGCCGCCGCCGACGAGGCCTATCGCCAGATCGACCGGGAGCGGGCCATGAGCCTGGAGGAGGCCGACCACCAGCGGGTGAACGAGGCCCGGGCGGAGCTGCGCCGCAAACTGAACCTGGCGGAGGACGCGGTCCGCAGCCGGGAGGAGATATCCGCCCCCAAGCGCCCGGCGCCCAGCCGCCCCATCCAGGCAGGGGACACGGTGGAGCTGCTGGCCACTGGCATGCAGGCGGAGGTATTGAAAGTCAACGACAACGGAACACTTTCTCTGCAAGTGGGTATCATGAAAGTGACGGCCTCTCCCCAGGAGGTGGCCCTGCTGGAAAAGCCGGGGAAGAAAAAGCCCTCCGTGGCCGCGGCTGCCAGCGCGGCCCTGCGCACTGCCTCCGTCAGCCCGGAGCTGGACGTGCGGGGGATGATGGCCGACGAGGCGGAGCTGGCCGTGGAGCGGTATTTGGATGCCGCGTCCGCTGCCCGGCTACAGACGGTGACGATCATCCACGGCAAGGGGACAGGCGCCCTCCGCAGCGCCGTGCAGCAGCTGCTCAAGCGCAGCCGCCTGGTCAGGAACTACCGCCTGGGCCGCTATGGAGAGGGCGAGACGGGTGTGACCATTGTGGAACTGAAATAAAACATTTCCCGGAAAATCCCCAGGTCTGTGCATTCCTACAAAACATGAGCGATACCCTCTAAAACATTTGCGAATCGCTCATTTTTTTGATAAAGTATAATAAACTTTCGTGAGTAAAGGATCGGTGTACTCCCATGATCAATCGTGAAGTTACCATCAACAACCAGGTCGGTCTGCACGCCCGGCCCGCTACTTTCTTCATCCAGAAGGCCAATGAGTTCAAGAGCGTCATCTGGATCGAGAAGGAGGATCGCCGTGTGAACGCCAAGAGCCTGCTGGGCGTCCTGTCCCTGGGCATCGTGAAGGGCACTACCGTCAACATCATTGCCGACGGCGCCGACGAGACGGAAGCGGTGGAGACGCTCACTGACCTCATCGACAAAGAGTTTGCCGAGTAATTTCTGTTTTGCAAGATAAAAGGGTGTGTGGAATGCACACCCTTTCTTGCTGTTTTGAAAGACATGGACAAGATCGCCCAACTTCGGGAAAAAGCCAATAAGCTGCCGCTGCTCCCCGGCGTTTACATCATGCAAAACGCCGCCGGGGAGGTCATTTACGTGGGCAAGGCCAAGGCCCTGAAGAACCGGGTCACCAGCTATTTCCGGGGGGAGCATCTGCCCAAGGTGGCGGCTATGGTCAGCCACGTGGACGATTTTTCCGTCATCGTGGCAGCCTCGGAGTTCGAGGCCCTGGTGCTGGAGAACAGCCTCATCAAGCGCCACAAGCCCCACTACAACATCCTCCTCCGGGACGACAAGACCTATCCCTTCCTGCGGCTGGACGAGCGGGAGGCCTATCCGGTGTTCACCGTGGTGAACCGCACGGCCGAGGACGGGGCGCGGTATTTCGGCCCCTATGGGGGACGGTTCGTCACCAAGGGGATCATCAACGCCCTTTCTAAGGCCCTGAAGCTGCCCACCTGCGGGAAGAACTTTCCCCGGGACATCGGCAAGGATCGGCCCTGCCTGAACCACCACATGGGCCTGTGCGACGGCTGGTGCCGGGGCGAACCCAACGGGGAGGAGTACCGCCGCCGGATCGGGCAGGCGGTGCAGATACTCTCCGGCGGGGCCAAGGAGCTGATGGGTGCCCTGGAGCGGGAGATGCTGGAGGCGTCGGACCAGCTGCGCTTTGAGCGGGCCGCGGAGCTGCGGGATCGGCTGACGGCTGTGAAGGAGCTCAACAACCGCCAGGTGGTGCTGAAGGCCGCCCGGGCAGATGTGGACGCGGTGGGCTTCTCCCGCAGCGCCAAGAGCTGTTTCGTGGTGCTGCACTACGCGGACGGCGACCTGGCGGGCAAGGATATGGAACTGATGGCGGAGCCCATGGAGGACGACGCCGCGGCGGTGTCCGCCCTGGTGCGGCAGTACTACAGCCTCCGGGGCGCCTGGCCCAGAACGGTGCTGCTGCCGCTGGAGATCGAGGACGCCGAGCCCCTGGCCCGGTTCCTCACGGAGATGGCCGGACACAGGGTGGAGCTCGTTGCCCCCCAGCGGGGTGTGAAGCGGGAGCTGCTGGAGGCCGCGGCCCGCAACGCCCGGGAGGAGAGCCTCCGGGCCGAGAGCGAGGCGGAGCGGCGCAGCAAGACCCTGGAGTGGCTGCAAAAGATGCTGGGGCTGGACAGGCCCATCCACCGGATGGAGTCTTTCGACATCTCCAACACAGGGGATTTTGGCATCGTGGCCTCCATGGCGGTGTTTGTGGACGGAAAGCCCGCGCGGAGCCAATACAGAAAGTTCAAAATGAAGACCGTGGCCCACCAGGACGACTTTGCCAGCATGCACGAGGCGGTGGGCCGCCGTCTGGCCCATTTCAAAGAGGGGGACGAGAAGTTCTCCCCGCTGCCAGACGTGCTGTTCATCGACGGCGGCGTGGGCCAGGTGGCCGCGGCGATCCAGGCCATGACCGAGCAGGGCTATCCCGATATCCCCGTGTACGGCATGGTGAAGGACGACCGCCACCGGACCCGGGCCCTGACCACCCCGGAGGGGCTGGAGATCGGCATCAGCGCCAACCCGGCGGTGTTCGCCCTCATCGGCAATCTCCAGGAGGAGACACACCGCTTCGCCATCGAGTACCACAAAAAACTGCGGAAAAAGACCATCGGCTCCGCTTTAGAGGATATCCCTGGGGTGGGACCCAAGCGGCGGGCGGCGCTTTTGAAGCATTTTCGCAGCGTGAAGGCGGTGGCGGCCGCCACGGAGCAGGAACTGGCGGCGGTGCTGCCGGGGGACGCGGCCCGGGCCGTGTATGAGCATTTCCACCGGGAAGGAGAGGAGCCATGAGAGTCATCACCGGCACGGCCAGGGGCCGAAAGCTCCTGGAGCCGAAGGACATGACCGTCCGTCCCACCACCGACATGGTGAAGGAGGCCATATTCAGCGTGGTCCAGTTCGACGTGCCCGGGCGGCGGGTACTGGACCTGTTCGCCGGGACGGGCCAGCTGGGCATCGAGGCGCTCAGCCGGGGCGCCCGGGAGTGCGTGTTCGTGGACAACAGCGCCGCCTCTGTTGCCCTGGTGAAAAAGAACCTGGAGATATGCAAGATGCAGGCCCCGGTCATCCGGGCCGACGCGCTGAACTATCTGCAGGGCTGCGGAAAATTCGACCTGGTGTTCCTGGACCCGCCCTATCACGCAGGGCTTTACGACAAAGTTCTGCAGGAGCTATTTACATTTGACATAATCAATAATGGTGGTATAATACTTGTCGAAAGTATGCGTGACGAGCCTATGCCGGAGGCGCCGGAGCTCTATGAAAAGGGGCGGAGCTACCGCTACGGCCGCATCGCCCTCACCACCTACAGGAGGCAGGCCACATGACCACCGCCATCTACCCGGGCAGCTTCGACCCCATCACCCTGGGCCATCTGAACATCGTCCGCCGGGCGGCGAAGATATTCGACCGGGTGATCGTCTGCGTGATGAAAAACAGGGAGAAGACCCCCATGTTCACCATCGAGGAGCGGATGGATATGGTCCGCCGGGCCACGGAGCGGCTGGGCAATGTGGAGGTAGCCACCACGGACAAGCTGTTGGCGGAGTATGCCAAGCAGTACGAGGGCGCGGTGATCGTGAAAGGGCTGCGGGCCGTGTCGGATTTCGACTACGAGTTCCAGATCGCCCTGGTGAACAAGAAGATGAATCCGGACCTGGACACGCTGTTCCTCACATCCAGTGAGAAATATACCTTCCTCAGCTCCACCGTCGTCAAGGAGATGGCCGCCTACGGGGCGGACTTGGGCGAGCTGGTGCCGAAGGAGATCATCGAGGACGTAGTAGAGAAAACAAAAACTAGGAGGCAGACAGAGAAATGAACGAGAATCAGGGCATCCTTGAGCTGATCGAAATGCTGTATACCATGATCTCCGACGCCTGGGGCGTGCCTCTGGGCCAGGACAAATGCCTGGTGGACCGGGAGAAGGCCCTGGACCTGATCGAGGAGATCAAGGCGCAGCTGCCCGCGGAGATGGCGGAGGCCAAGCGCCTGGTGTCTGCCCGGGATGAATTTATCCGCAACGCCAAGAAGGAGGCCGAGTCCGTCCGCAAGATGGCGGAGGATCGTGCCCGCAAGATGGTGGAGGAGCAGGAGGTGGTCCGCGCCGCCCAGGCCCGCGCCGAGGAACTGGTGGCCAACGCTGATAACAAGTCCCGTGAGCTCCGCCGCGCCGCCAACGAATATGTGGCCGAGTCCCTGCAGAGCGCCGAGGAGTCCGTGACCCAGGCGCTGGAGCTGATTCGCAAGTCCCGGGGCCGTTTCCGCAGCGCCGCGGGCAGCATGAATCTCCAGCCGAAGGAGCAGCGCCAGCAGTAAGCCGCGATCTGACAAAATACGATAGGGAGAGCCCCTTTTTAGGGCTCTCCCCGTTTTTTCTGTCACGGTCTAAGGGATATCTGCGTCTTTCGTAGTGAGCGCGCTGAAAGGAGGCAGAGGCAATGGATGAGAAAAGGGCCCTGGAGCGGCTGCGCCAGGGCGATGAGCGGGCGCTGGAGTGGTTCGTCCGCCGATATACCCCCTACGTGGGGTCCATCGTGTGGAGCATCGTGGGCGGGCGGCTGTCGGTCCAGGACGGGGAGGAGATCACGGCGGACGTGTTTCTGACGCTGTGGCGTACCCGGGAGCGGGCCCGGTCGGATGCGGTCCGGGGCTATTTGGGAGCTATCGCCCGCAGCCGGGCCATCGACCGACTGCGGCGGAGCGGCCAGATGCCGGAGCTGGAGTATGATGAGCAGGACATGCCCGTCCAGGAGGGCCCGGAGGGGACTGTGCTGGCCCGGGAGGATAAGGAATTGCTGCTGAAGGCGGTGGACGGCCTGGGTCCGCCCGACCGGGAGATATTCCTGCGCCGATACTATTACGGACAGCCTGCCCCGGAGATCGGCCGGAAGCTGGGCATGACGCCAGAGGCGGTCCGCCAGCGGCTGAAGCGGGGCCGGGAGCGGCTGCGGCTGATCCTGGAGAGAGGAGCAATGGACGATGGATATGTTTGAACTGTTTGACGGGACCTGCCCGGAAGGGCTGCCCTTGGACCCGTCTCCCATCCGCGCGGACCGGGTGATGGAGCATGTTACCGCCGCCCTGGGCGGAAGAAAGCCCCGGCGGCTGGGCCGGGCGATGCGCATCGGGCTCATCGCGGCAGCGCTGGCGGCCTTCATGGGCGTGACGGCCTACGCGGTGTACGAGCTGGTCATCGATAAGTACGTCATCGACCAGCCTGCGGAATTTGAGACGGAGGAAGAAACTGCGAGACAGCCCCGGACCCGGATATCCCTGACGGGCTACCAGGGCACGCCGGAGTACCAGGCATTCACCCAATGGGAGGCCTACCAGAGCGACTGGTGGGAAAAGGCCAGGGAGCACGACCCCTGGAAGGAGCAGGGCGTGGACGACAGCTGGCATGAGACGCCGGACAACTACGCCTATCTCTACGGCGCCAGCTTCCAGGAGCAGGCGGACGCGCTGGATGCCATCGTGGAGAAGTATGGCCTGACGCTGCACCAGGACATGGCGGCCTATTATCAGGCCAAGGACCTCTACGAGGCCCTGGGCACGGAGCCCTTCCTCGGCGGCGATATCGACCCCATCAGCGAGAGCTATGACGTGGGTGGGTATATCTACGACGACGGCAGTTTTAAGGCGGAGTTTTACCAGCTCCTGCCCGGGGACCGCCGGGTGAGCATGAGCATGTTCGTCAATGCCAAGGGCTCCTTTGCTATCATCTCCGGCGGGGTGGAGCTGAGCGGGGAAAGCCAGGCATGGCAGTATACTACCGCCAGCGGCGAGACGGTGGACCTGTATCTCTCGCCCAACGGCGCGGAGATCATGGCGGAGAGCGCCGGGGCCTACATGGAGCTGGGCGTGTACGCGGGCAGCGCCCCCAGCTACGACCCGGCTGCGGACCCACAGCTCAGCCAGGAGGGGAAGGCGCTCTGTCTGGAGGACCGTCTGCAGTGGGAGCCGGACATGACCGAGGCGGAGCAGGAGGCGGCCTGGCAGCGGTATTATGACGAGACGGTGGAGCGGAATGCGGCGTCCCTGCCGCCTGCCATCACCAGAGAGGACCTGCAGGCCATCGCGGACAGCATCGACTTTGCTGTCCTGGCGGAACGCTTTGACGGCTCGCCCCACCCGGAGACGGCGGACATGCTATCGGTGCTAAAGGAGCGGGAGAATGCCCGGTATGAGGCCAGTACTGCGGCTGCGGCGGAGAGCGTCGGCATCATCGATCAGATCGGTCGGTACGCCCCCAGTGCGCTCCCGGCGTCATTTGCCGACAAACTCATGGGGCGGCAGGAGGCGCTGGATCCGGAGCAGATCGGCCTGGAGGGCATGGCCCAATATGGCCGGGGCGTCTATTTCCCGGATGCCAACGAGGCGGAAACGCTCTGTTATTATCGCATCGCGGCGTCGTCTGTCGCGCCGGAGGCGTACATCCCGACCATCCGCAGCTGGCTGGAAGCGAAGTTCCCGGACGGGGAGATCAGCGACGAGACGGTGCAGGGACACCCGGCGGTCATGGCGCTGATGCCGGACCACGGGGCGGTGTACTGGTACGACAAGGACGCGGACCTGCTCTTTTCCATGAGCATCGACGACATGGGCGGGGACCCCGCCGTGGACCGGGGCGCGGTCCTGGCCCTGGCGGAGAGCGTGGAAAAGGTGGGATGACAAAAACGGGGCTTCCCGGCTGGGAAGCCCCTGCATTATATGGTCTCATTTTACGCTCTCCACGAACCGGAGGAAGGCGGCCTTGCCCTCGTCGGTGCGCTTATAGACCCCCGCATGCTCCAGCACCTGGGAGAACACCTTGCCCACCTCGTCCTGGAGGATGGGCAGGGCGTTTTCGGCGGTGAAGGTGTATTTCTCCGCCAGCGCCTGGGCCCAGTCCGCGTGTTTGGCAAGCGCCTCATTGGCCCGCAGGTCGCCGCCGCTGACCAGCGCGGCCGCCAGCTCCGCCAACTCCGTCTTCAGCCGGGCGGGCAGCACCGCCAGGCCCATCACCTCGATGAGGCCGATGTTCTCCTTTTTGATGTGGTGCAGCTCCTGATGGGGGTGGAAGATGCCCAGCGGATACTGCTCCGTGGTGCGGTTGTTGCGCAGCACCAGGTCCAGCTCGAACTGGCCCTCCCGCATCCGGGCGATGGGGGTGATGGTGTTGTGCCACTCGCCGTCGGTCTCGGCCAGGATGTCCGCCGCCGGGTCGCTGTATCCGCGCCAGGCCAGCAGGACACGGTCCGCCAGCTCCACCAGCCGCTCCCGGTCCGCCGAGCGGATGCGCAGCACGCTCATGGGCCACTTCACCAGCCCCGCCTGCACGTCCCCGAAGCCGGGGAAGGACACGGCCGTCTCCACGGGGGCCCGCTCCATGGCGAAGGTATAGCGCCCGCCCTGGAAGTGGTCGTGGCTCAGGATAGAGCCGCCCACGATGGGCAGGTCCGCGTTGCTGCCGATGAAGTAGTGGGGGAAGCGCTCCAGAAAGTCCATCTGCTTGCGGAAGGTGGAGCGGTCGATCTTCATGGGGATGTGGCGGCGGTTCAGAACGATGCAGTGCTCGTTGTAATACACATAGGGGGAGTACTGGAAGAACCAGTCCTGGCCGTCCAGGGTCAGGGGGATCAGGCGGTGGTTCTGCCGGGCGGGGTGATCCAGGCGGCCGGAATAGCCCTCGTTCTCCACGCAGAGCTGGCAGGCAGGATAGGCCGTCTGGGCGGCGCTGCGGGCCGCGGCGATGGCCCGGGGGTCCTTCTCCGGCTTGGACAGGTTCACCGTGATGTCCAGGTCCCCGTACTCCGTGGCCGCGATCCACTTCATGTCCTTCACGATGCGGTAGCGGCGGATGTAGTCCGTGTCCTGCGAGAAGGCATAGTACCAGTCCGTGGCGGTCTCAGGGCTCTGGGCGTATTTTTTCCAGAATATATGCCGCACCTCGCTGGGGCGGGGGGTGAGGCGGCCCATCAGCTCCGTGTCCAGCAGGTCCCGGCTGGCCACGCCTGGCTCACAGCGGCCGTTTTCCACCGCCCAGTCCAGGATGTCCCGCAAAATGTCCTCCAGGGGCCGGGCTTGGGCCACATCCGGGGCGGACCAGCCGTCCAGGCCCAGCGCGCCCAGCAGGCGGTTGGCGGCCCAGACCCGGTCGTCCTCGGTGATGAGGCGCTTTTCCAGCGCGTAAGCGACGAGCTCGGCGATATATTTGTCGATCATAGGGGCCTCCTTATGCGATCATGGCGCCGCCCACCGGGCGGACGGACAGGATATGGCACGCGCCGGGGCCCAGCACGGCCTCCACGCGGGCCTTGAAATCCTCCAGCATGTCCAGGGGCACGAAGGCCTGGGCCGTGCCGCCGAAGCCGCCCCCGTGGACCCGCACCGCGCCCCGGCCGTCCAGGATGGCGGCGGCCAGGGAGATGGTCAGCTGCAGGGCCTGATCCTTTGTCTGGCCCGTGGGCACTACGTTTTGCAGGCACAGGGCGGAGGAGTCGCCGGACTGCCGCGCCAGTTGAAGGAACTGCTCGAAGTCCCCGGCCCGCAGCGCCTGGGCCTGGGCCGCGGCGCGCTGGTTCTCAGCGTAAAAGTGCATGGCCCGCAGCACCGCCCGGTCACCGGCCTCCTGACGCAGGGCGGGGATGGCGGCCATGAAGTCGGCCTCGGGCACGTCCCGCAGCACGGTCTTGCCGAAGTGGGCGCTGACCAGATGCAGCTCGTCGGTGATGGAAGCGTACTCCCCGGTCAGGTCCGCGTGGCCAGCACGGGAGTCCAGGATGCACAGGGCATAGCCGTGGCGGTGCAGGTCCAGCTCAATGCGCTCCACTACGGGAGCGGCCGGATCGGCGAAGTCGATGGCCACCACGCCGCCCACGGAGCAGGCGGTCTGGTCCATGAGCCCGCAGGGCTTGCCAAAGTAATCGTTCTCCGACCACTGGCCGATCTGGGCCAGCTCTACGGCGTCAAAGCGGCCGTGGGCGAAAAGGCAGTTGAGCATGACGCCGATCAGTATCTCATAGGCGGCGGAGGAGCTGAGCCCGCTGCCGCCGGGCACGTCCGACACCACGTAGGCGTCCAGCCCGGCGCCTTTCAGTGAGACGCCCAGCGCCGCGAACCGGGCGGCCACGCCCCGGACCAGGGCGGCGGAGGTGTTGCGCTCGGCCTCCACAGGTTCCAGCGCGTCCAGCGACACCTCCAGAGGGGGATAGCCCTCGGAGACGATGCGGATGATGCCGCTCTCATTGGGGGCGGCGGCGGCCAGCTGGTCCATATCCACGCTGGCGGCCAGGACACGGCCGTGCTGATGGTCGGTGTGATTGCCGCCCAGCTCCGTGCGGCCGGGGGCGCTGAAAAACGCCTCCGCCGGGCGGCCAAAGGTCTGGGCGAACCGCTCCAGGGTCCGGGCGTAGCGGTCCCGGGCGGCGCCCAGGCGGTCATGGCCGTAGAGAGCGGTGAGCTGACCGTCCAGCTCGCCGTCGGCCAGACGGGCGGAGAGAGGGGACTTTTCCATAGGTGCGTCTCCTTTACTGTGAGATGATGATATCGTCGGTGGGTATCTTGTTCCAGGCAAAGAGAGGGAGCAGCTCCCGGGGAGTGATGGGCTCCGGCGAAGGGAGGAGCCCGGCCAGCGCGGCCAGCCGTCCCACCAGGTCTCGGGGGTCGTATTCCGCGCGGAAGCGCTGGGTGCTCTCGCTGCCCAGCCGCTTGGAGAGCTTGCCCTCGGCGGCGGTGAGCAGGGGCAGGTGGCAGTACTCCGGCGGCGTGCCGCCCAGGGTGCGGATGAGCCAGGCCTGCCGGGGCGCCGAACTGAGCAGGTCCCGGCCCCGGACCACCCGGGTCACCCCCATGAGCATGTCGTCCACGCTCACCGCCAGCTGGTAGGCGAACACACCGTCCGCCCGGCGGACGATGAAGTCGCCACCTTCCCGGGCCAGGTTTTGCACATAGGTCCCGTAATGGCAGTCCTGCACCGTGACGGTCTCGTCCGGCACACGCACCTTCCAGGCGGGCAGCCGCCCCGCGGCGATGCGCTCGGCCCGCTCCGCCGCCGTGAGATAGGCGCAGCGGCAGCGTGGATCGTGGACGGCCTCCCCGGGATGGGGGGCGCTGGCCGCCGCCAGGCGCTGGGCCCGGCTGCACCAGCAGGGGTAGATGAGCCCCTTTTCCTCCAGGGTGTGAAAGGCCGCCTCATAGAGGGCCGTGCGGGCGCTTTGACAGTAGCTGGCGTCGGGATATCCCTCGTCCCAGTCCATTCCCAGCCACCGCAGGTCCTCCGCCAGGGCCCGGGCGTATTCTGGCCTGGTGCGGACCGGGTCCAGGTCCTCCATGCGCAGCACCATCCGCCCGCCCAGGGTACGGCAATCCAGCCACGCCAGGAGCGTGGCCAGCAGATTCCCCATGTGCATGTACCCCGAGGGGCTGGGGGCGAACCGCCCCGTAGGCTGTGTCGTCATGACCCCATTATAAGCGCCGGAGGGGCGGATTGTAAAGGAAGAATTGTCCATGTGTAGGTTAGTCAATGATGTGTAACAGAATTTGGGAAGGTAAGGAGGGCATGTTTCGGGGATGACCAGTTGAGAGG
>CANROZ010000013.1 GCA_947632365.1 uncultured Oscillospiraceae bacterium | reverse complement strand
GCGTCTTGAGACGCCTGCCGATCCCAGGCCCTTCTAGGGCCTATTCAAGCCTCCGGCTTCGCCGGAGGTTTTGACTCTCTACAGTTTCAGGATGCTCACAGCGAAGCGGAAGTAGATCAGCAGGCTCAATGCGTCCACGATGGTGGTGATGAACGGAGAGCTCATCACCGCCGGGTCGAAGCCCATCTTCTCCGCCAGCATGGGCAGTGTGCAGCCCACCACTTTGGCGCACAGGATGGTGCACACCATGGTCAGGCAGATGACCGCCGCCACCGTGACGGTGACCTCCGGATTGTGAAACAGCATCCGGTCCACCAGCATCAGCTTGACGAAGTTGGCCGCCGCCAGCGCCGCGCCGCAGACCACCGCCACCCGTATCTCCTTCCAGATGACCCGGAAGAAGTCGCCGAACTCGATGTCCCCCAGGCTGATGCCCCGGATAACGGTGACGCTGGCCTGGGAGCCGGAGTTGCCGCCGGTGTCCATGAGCATGGGGATGTAGGCGGTGAGCACCGCTGCCGCGGCCAGGGCGTTCTCAAAGCTGGAGATGATCTGCCCGGTGAAGGTGGCGGAGATCATGAGCAGCAGCAGCCAGGGGAACCGGGCCTTGAAGGTCTCCCAGACGGTGGTCCTGAAATAGGGCTTGTCGGTGGGGGTGACGCCGCCCATGATCTCGATGTCCTCGGTGGTCTCCGTCTCCAGCACGTCCAGGGCGTCGTCCACGGTGATGATGCCCACCAGGCGGTTTTCGTTGTCCACCACCGGCAGCACGGTCAGGTCGTACTTGGAGAACAGCGCCGTGGCGTCCTCCTGGTCGGTGAGGGTGCCCACGCTGACCACGTTTTCCGACATGATCTCCGAGACGGCCTCGTCCTCCTCGGCCAGGATCAGGGTCCGGATGGACACCGTCCCCAGCAGGTGCCGGCTGTCGTCGATCACGTAGCAGATGTTGATGGTCTCCTTGTCGGTGCCGGTGCGCCGGATGCGCTTGACGGCGTCCGCCACGGTCATGGTGGGCAGCAGGTCCACGAACTCCGTGGTCATCAGCGACCCGGCGCAGTCGTCCGGGTACTGGAGGATGTTGTTGATGAGCTTGCGGGTCTCCGGGTCCGCCTGCTTCAGGATGCGCCGGACCACGTTGGCGGGCATCTCCTCCACCAGGTCCACCGCGTCGTCCACGTACAGCTCATCCACCACTTCCTTCAGCTCGCTGTCGGAAAAGCCGCGGATGAGCAGCTCCTGAAACTCCGGCTCCATCTCCACGAAGGTCTCCGCCGCCGTGTCCTTGGGCAGCAGCCGGAACAGCAGCGGCAGCACCCGCTCGTCGTCCAGCTCCTCGAACAGAGCGGCGATATCCGCAGGGATCATGGTCACCAGGATGTCCCGCAGAGCGGGATATTTTTTTTGCTCGACCAGAGTGAGAACGGTCTGGTCCAGAGAGATGGTGCGTTCAGCCATCGTCCTTCCTCCTTTTTTGGTATTCGGAAGGCACAAAACGGCCGGGGAGAGGCGAAAGAGCCTCCTATCCCTCTATGGAGCGGGCGACAGACGCCCGCCGCCTTCGGCCGCGTTTTGTGCCGGTACTACTGCCAGCGTCCATCGTCTCACTTCCTTTCTGCAATGGTTCTGTTTCCGCGATACCGCGTCAGGCGGCTTGGCAATGCACAGAGTATTCCCCGCGCCGCCTTCCTTGTCTGGCGAAACATCCCTCGCTGCGGTTTGTCAGGGATCTCGGTCAAAAATCCGTATCACGCCAGCAGCCAGTCGCCCAGCGCCTCCACTGTGTCGGCCACCCAGACCGCCCCGGCGGCGAGCAGCTCCTGGCGGCTGCCATAGCCGTAGGACACCCCTACGCAGGGGATGCCGCATTCCCGGGCACCCTCCACGTCATAGTGGCGGTCGCCTACCATCACCGCCCGGCGCATGTCCACAGAGAACTGGTCCCGGGCGGCGCGGATCACGTCCGCCTTGGTGCTGTCGGGCTTCGAGGGGTCGCTGCCGGATACGGTCTCGAAATAGGGCGCCAGGCCGAACCGCTCCACGATCTGCACCGACATGAAGGTGGGCTTGGAGGTGGCCACATAGAGCTTGCAGCCCGCCTGCTTCAGCCGGGCCAGCATGGCCCCCATGCCGGGATAGGCCGCGTTCTCAAAGATGCCCTTGGGGACGTAGTATTCCCGGTAATCGGCCAATATGGCCTTGGCCTCCTCCAGACTCACGCCCCAGTATTCCACGAAGCTCTGAGGCATGGGCGGGCCTATGAACTTATAATAGTCCTCATTCTTCCCCGGGTCAAGCCCCCGTTTTTTCCGGGCGTACATGATGGCGTTGGTGATGCCCAGGGCCGGGTCCGTCAGCGTCCCGTCCAGATCAAAAAAGATGTGTTCGTACCGCATTATCGTTCTTCTCTAAAATAGCTCAGGCCCAGGCTCTTGGGGGGCTGGGCCTCCCGGGAGCGGCGCATGCTCACCGCCACCAGAACGATGATGGTGACCACATAGGGCAGCATCTTGAACAGCTCTATGCTGGCCCGGCTCAGCCCGGCGATGTAGTTATACGCCCAGTAGAGCACGCCGAACAGATACGCCGACCAGATGGCCCGGGCGGGCTTCCAGGTGGCGAAGATCACCAGCGCCACCGCCAGCCAGCCCAGGGCCTCGATGGTGCCGTCGGTGGACCAGGTGCCCTTGATGTAGTCCATGGCGTAATAGAGCCCGCCCAGGCCCGAGATGCCGGCCCCCACGCAGGTGGCCAGGTATTTGTAGCGGGTGACGTTGATGCCCGCCGCATCGGCGGTGGCAGGGTCCTCGCCCACGGCCCGCAGGTTCAGCCCCACCCGGGAGCGGTTCAAGAACCAGTTGGCGATGAGGGCGATGACGATGGCCAGATATGCCATGAACCCGAAGGAGAACAGCAGCTGGCCCGGCAGGCCCAGCCCGGCCAGGGCGGGGATATAGGCTCGGTAGGCCCGGCTGGTGACGGCCACGCTGATCTGGCCCACGCCGCCCGCCAGGGCGTTGAGGCTGCCGCCGAACAGGTTGGCCAGCCCCGCCCCGAAGATGGTCAGGGTCAGGCCCGTCACGTTCTGGTTGGCCCGCAGCGTGATGGTGAGGAAGGCGTAGATGAGCCCGCCCAGCATGGAGGCCAGGATGGCCGCCAGGAAGCTGAGCACCAGGCCGACAGCGCCTACGGGCTCCGCCGCGTGCATCTCATAGAAGAAGGCCGCGGCCAGTCCGGCGATGCCACCCAGGTACATGATGCCTGGCACGCCCAGATTGAGGTTGCCGGACTTCTCCGTGAGTATCTCTCCCAGGGAGCCGTAGAGGATCACCGTGCCGAACACGATGGCGCTTGTGAGAAGGGAGATGAGCTGGGTCATGCCTGCACCTCCTTTTTGTGGCCGTGAGAGCGGAAATGGACGGTGTATTGGATGAAGAACTCGCTGCCCAGCAGGAAGAACAGAATGATGCCCGTGACCACCTCAGAGGCGTAGTCGTTGAGCTTGAATTGGGAGGCGATCTGGATGGCGCCCTTTTCCAGGAACACCAGCAAAAAGGCGATGAGGATCATCACGAAGGTGTTGAACTTGGCCATCCAGGCCACGATGATGGCGGTGAAGCCCCGGCCTCCGGCGGTGCTGGTGGAGATGGTGTGGCTGGCGCCCGCCACGGCCACGAAGCCCGATAGACCGCACACCGCCCCGGACAGGGCCATGGTGCGGATGATGACCCGCTTCACCGAGATGCCCGCGTACCGGGCGGTGTTCTCGCTCTCGCCCACCACGGATATCTCATAGCCGTGCTTGGTGTATTTCAGGTACAGATACATCCCCACGGTGAGGGCCAGCACGATGATCACGTTCATCATGTACTGCTGGCCGAAGATGGCGGGGAACCAGCCCGCCTGGGTCTGCTGGTTGATGATGCCCACGGAGTTGGAGCCCTTGGGGTTCTCCCACTTGGCCACCAGAAAGCAGGTGATCTGGATGGCGATATAGTTCATCATCAGGGTGAACAGCGTCTCGTTGGTGTTCCAGCGGGCCTTGAAGATGGCGGGGATCACGCCCCAGAGGACGCCTGCCGCGATGCTGGCCGCGCCGCCGATGAGCAGCAGCATGGGCGTGGACAGGGCCCTGCCCGCATAGATGAGCACCGCCGCCGTGGCGCAGCCGCCCATGAGAACCTGGCCCTCCGCGCCCACGTTCCAGAAGCGCATCATGAACGCCGGGGCCAGCCCCACGCCGATGCACAGCAGGATGGTGGCGTCCCGGACGGTGATCCAGCTGCGGCGGGCGGAGCCAAAGGCCCCCTGCCACATGGCGGCGTATACCTTCACCGGGTTCAGCTTTGTCAGCCCGTAGATGAACAGCGCGCACACCAGCAGCGCCGCTATGGCGGCGGCCAGCCGGACCAGCCAGGCCCGCCACCAGACCATGCCGTCCCGCTTGGCGATATGGATGAGCGGTTCGTGATTGTTCATGCCCCAGCCTCCTTCCGGTCATTTTGCAGCGCGGTCATGTGATAGCCGACCTCCTCCTTGGTGGCGGTGCGGCCGTCCAGCACCCCGTTGAGCCGTCCGCCGCAGAGCACCGCGATCCGGTCGCACAGCTGCAGCAGCACGTCCAGGTCCTCGCCTACGTAGATGACCGCCACGCCACGGCGCTTCTGCTCATTGAGAAGATTGTAGATGGTATAGGATGTGTTGATGTCCAGGCCCCGAACGGCGTAGGCCGTCATGAGCACCGAGGGGGTCATGGCGATCTCCCGGCCCACCAGCACCTTCTGCACGTTGCCGCCGGACAGCTTTCGCACCGGGGTGTCGATGCTGGGGGTGACCACCTCCAGCTCCTGGACGATCTGCTGGGCCATGTCGTGGGGATGCTTGCGGTCCACCAGGGGGCTCTTGCCGGAGCGGTATTCTTTCAGCATCATGTTGCCCACCAGGGTCATGCTGGCCACCAGGCCCATGCCCAGTCGGTCCTCCGGCACGAAGGCCAGGCGCACGCCCTTCTCGGCGATGGAGCGGGGGTCCTGGCCCACCAGCTCCTCCGCCGGGCCATCCGGCCCGGTGGGGCGGTATTTCACGCTGGAGCCGGATACCGTCGGCTGCAAGCCCGCGATGGCCTCCAAAAGCTCCTTCTGTCCGCAGCCGGAGATGCCCGCGATGCCCAGTATCTCCCCGGCGTACACGTCCAGATTCACGTCGTCCAGACGGACCACGCCCTCGGCGTCCTTCACGGTGAGATTGCGTATCTCCAGCCGCCGCTGGGGCTGGACGGGCTCGTCCCGCTGGATGTTCAGCGTCACGGTCCGGCCCACCATCATATCGGTCAGGGCCCGGGCGTCCGCCTTGGCGGTGTCCATGTCGCCGATGTACTCGCCCTTTCTCAGCACCGTCACCCGGTCGGAGATGGCCAGCACCTCATTGAGTTTGTGGGTGATGATGATGATGCTCTTGCCGTCATTGCGCATGTTGCGCATGACGGCGAACAACTTTTCCGTCTCCTGGGGGGTGAGCACCGCGGTGGGCTCGTCCAGGATGAGGATGTTGGCGCCCCGGTAGAGGGTCTTGACGATCTCCAGCGTCTGCTTCTCCGATACGGACATGTCGTAGACCTTCTTGTCCGGGTCCACGGAAAAGCCGTAGCGGTCGCATATCTCGCGCACCTTCCGGCCCACGGCCTTCCGGTCCACCACGGCGCCGCCGGGCAGGCCCAGCTCGATGTTCTCCGCCGCGGTGAGCACGTCCACCAGCTTGAAGTGCTGGTGCACCATGCCGATGCCCAGCTTATAGGCGTCGTGGGGGGAGGCGATGGTCACCTCCCGGCCGTCGATGTATATCTGTCCCTCGTCGGGGAAATAGATGCCGGAGAGCATGTTCATCAGGGTGGTCTTGCCGCTGCCGTTCTCCCCCAGAAGGGACAGTATCTCGCCCTTTTTCAGCTCCAGATAGACCTTGTGGTTGGCCTTTACCTGTCCGAAGGTCTTGGTGATATCCACCATGCGGACGGCAAATTCCTCTGCCATAAGCGTTCCTCCATTAACGAACACAGGGGCGCCCGGAGACGCCCCTATGTTTACTTTTGCCTCGCTTAAGTTCGCGCCCGCAGGCGCGAATGAGATCGGATCATTTTTCCGGGGGCGTGTACCTCGGAAAGATCCACCTCAGCCTTTCAAACGACTTTAGCTCAGCTCGGTGATGCCGTCGATGCGCAGGGAGAAGTAAGGAGCAGAGCGCAGCTCAGGCAGAGACTCGTGGAAGATGCCGTCCTCGTCGATGGCCTCGCCCTCGTCGCCCTCAAAGTCGCCGTCCAGGTCGATGGCCAGGAAGGAGGTGGGATGCTCGCCCTCCACGGTGAAGGTGGAGCAGTCGAACACCTGCAGGCTGCCGTCGGTGAGGGCGGCCTCCACCTCGGCCACCTTCTCAGCGGTGCCCTCGGCCACGGCGTTCTCGTTCAGGGGGAAGATCTTGTTGGCCCCGGCGTTGTAGCCCTCGGACCAGTCGGTGGCGATCTCGGTGCCGTCGATCATGCTCTGCAGAGCGTAGGTGTAGTACACGCTCCAGTCGTTGGCGGCAGAGGTCAGGGCCACGTCAGGGGCGACCTCCAGCATGCTGATGTTGTAGCCCACGCAGAACACGGTGTGGCCGGACTCATAGTAAGCCTGGACAGCGGAGGGGGCGCCGGTGGAGTCGGCGTGCTGGCTGATGATGACGCAGCCGTCGCTCATCAGGGCATTGGCGGCCTCGCCCTCGGCGGTGATGTCGAACCAGGAGTTGGTGTAGCGCACGTCCATGACCACGTTCTCCACGATGGACTTCACGCCCAGGTAGAAGGCGGTATAGCCGCTGACCACTTCCGCGTAGGGATAGGCGCCCACGTAGCCGAGCTTCACATTGCCGTCGGCGTCATAGTTCTCGTCGATCAGCTCCTCGTTGGCGATCAGCTCAGCCAGCTTCATGCCGGCAACCACGCCGGAGACATAGCGGGACTCGAAGGTATGGTTGAAGGCGTTCTTCAGGTTGGCCAGGCCGGACTGCTTGGCCTGGTCGCCCGTCATGGCCACGAAGGTCAGATCGGGGTACTCGCCGGCCACCTGCTGGGTGTAGGACTGATGGCCGTAGGAGTCGGTGAAGATGATCTGGCAGCCGTTCTCCGCCAGGTCGTAGCAGGCGTCGGCAGCGGTCTCGTCCTCGCCGATGTTGTACTTGTAGGTGACGTTCTCGGCGGGCACGCCCAGGGCCTCCATGGCCTCCTCCAGGCCAGTGATGTGGGCGATGTCATAGCCGGAGTTGTTGTCGCCGATGCAGACCATGCCGATCTTCAGGTCCTCAGGGGCGATGCCGTCGGCGGCGAAGGCGCCGACGCCCAGGCTCAGCACAAGGCACAGAGCCAGCAGCAGGGAAGAGAGCTTTTTCATGTTTTGCCTCCTAAAAATATTTCTTTTGTATCGGGGATACGTGGATGACAGGATAAGGGCGGGCTCAGTCCATGAACGCCAGACTGTCCTCGCTCATGGACTTGATGCGGGCCAGGGATTCGATGCGCAGACCCTGCCCGCGCAGCCGCGCGCCGCCGGGCTGGAAGCACTTCTCCACCGCGATGCCCGCGCCCACCAGGGTGGCCCCCGCCTGGCGAACCAGGTCGCACAGCCCCTCCAGGGCCGCACCGTTGGCCAGGAAGTCGTCGATGAGCAGCACCCGGTCCGTGGGCAGCAGATACTCCTTGGCCACGATCACGTCGTAGACGGTGCCGTGGGTGAAGCTCTCCACCCGGGTGGTGTAGACCGCGCCGTCGATGTTCTTGGTCTTTGTCTTTTTAGCAAATAAAACAGGGCACCCGAACTCTTGGGCCGCAATGCATGCGAGCCCAATGCCGGATGCCTCGATGGTGAGTATTTTTGTTACGTTGTCAGCCCGAAAGGCCTCGTGCCACTGCTGGGCCAGGAGCCGGAACAGCTCCACGTCCATCTGATGATTCAGAAAGCCGTCAACTTTCAGCACGCCGCCGGGACGGACCTTTCCGTCCCGCAGGATACGCTGCTCCAACAGTCTCATGGCCGTGACCCTCCGAAGCTCTTCGATAATTCATTTTACTACGGGTCTTGGAGGGTTTTCAATTGACGAATCCTCAGATGTTTTACCAGTTTACACCCATTTTTTGACCAACTTCCACAAGGAAAAAGTGTTATGTAAATCCCAATATCTGGAATCCGAAAAATGGCCCTCACCAGGGGACCACACCATCCCTTGTGACCAGCCAGGCCTTGTCCGCTAGGGCGGCCATGGGCGCGTCGGAACGGGAGTCGGACCAGAAGCCCTCCACGGGGGCGTCGCCGTATCGCGCCCGGAAGCGGCGGACCTTCTCCGCGCCGTGGCAGTTCTCCCCCTCATAGCGCCCGGTGGCCTGATCCACCGGGGAGGCCATCAGGGCGAAGCCCAGGGCCTCGGCCACGGGCCGCAGCAGAAACTCCGGGGAGGCGGAGATGACCAGATCGTCCTCCCGCCGCTGGCGGAGATACCAGGGGCAGACGTTTTTCAGGTTCTCCCCCCAGAAGCGGGAGACTGAATCCTCCGGCACGTGGCGGAGAAATCGATAAAACATCTGCTTGCAGGCCGTCTTGGGCCGCAGGCGCAGCCCCATGCAGAGAAAGGCCCAGGCGGTGCAGGGCAGTGTCAGCCAGGCGGCCGGATAGCGGCCCAGGCACCAGAGGTAGTACTGCACGGTGCTGTCCCGGGGGTATATGGTCTTGTCAAAATCGTAAACGTTCATGACCAGACTATACGCGCCCTGGCCCCGCTTGTCAACCGGACAGGGCGTCGGAGGACGTTCGGCTCAGGAGAGGGTGGCCAGCAGCTTGTTCAGCAGATTGTAAAGCTGGAGGGTCTCATCGTCTTCCAGCTTGATGCAGGCGGCCAGCTTATGGGGCACGTCCAGGGCCTGGTCACGCAGCGCCTCGCCCTTCTTCGTCAGGGTGACGATCAGGCTCCGCTCGTCGGTCCGGGAGCGGGCGCGGGTGATGAGCCCCTTCTCCTCCAGCTTCTTGAATAGGGGGGTCAGGGTGCCGGAATCCAGGTGCAGCAGCTCTCCCGCCGCCTTCACGGTGAGGCTCTTGTGCTCCCACATGACCATCATGGCCACATACTGCGTATAGGTCAGGCCCAAAGGGTCCAGATAGGGGGTATAGCGCTTCACCACCTCCCGGGAACAGGCGTACAGGGGAAAGCATAGCTGACTGGACAGCTTCAGGCAATCATACTTATCAGGCAAGGTCGATGTCCTCCTGTTAGGTTTGTCTACCCATAATATCACAGCATGCCATAATTTGTAAAGGCAATTGTAAGATTTACGTGATTTCGGCCGTTTTAACGTGCAGCTCTCCTACTGCATAGTATAGCCGGGACAGATCAAAGGAGGCGCGATCGGTGAGCGATGTGGAAAAGGTGGTGTCCATCGCCCTGGGGGAGGTGGGCTATGTGGAAAAGGCGTCCAACGGGAGCCTGGACCTGAAAACAGCCAACGCCGGGACGGGCAACTGGACAAAATACGCCCGGGACCTGTGGCAGGCGGGCTATTATAACGGGAACAAGAACGGCTACGAGTGGTGCGACGTGTTCGTGGACTGGGTGTTTTTCAAGGCCTTCGGCAAGACGGAGGGGGAGCTGATGCAGTACCAGACCGGGCCGCTGGGGGCCGCCTGCCCCTATTCGGCGGGGTATTATAAGGCCCGGGGCCGCTACGATCGGGAGCCACGGACCGGGGACCAGGTGTTCTATCAGCAGGACGGGCAGCTGGTCCACACGGGCATCGTGGTGGGGGTGGCGGAGACCACCATCACCACCGTGGAGGGCAACGCGGGCAACCGGGTGGTGAAGCGCACCCGCCTGCGCGCCGACAGCTATATCGATGGCTACGGCCACCCGGATTATGGGGATGGCGCCGCCGTCCCGGCGGAGCCTGTGAAAGCCTGGCAGAGCTGGCTGGGGGTGAAGCCGGACGGGAGCTACGGCCCCGATACCCGGGCCGCGGCCGTTGCCAGGACCCTGCGGGGGATGGCGCGGCTGCACGCCCTGCGACGGGGGGACCGGGGGGAGGCGGTGCAGGCGCTCCAGGGGCGGCTCTATTCCCTGGGCTATGACCCCCGGGGATTGGACGGCTCCTTCGGTCCCGGGACCGAGACGGCCCTGCGGGCCTATCAGGAGCGGACCGACGGCCTGGACGCCGACGGCCGGGCCGGACCGGACACCATGGCGGCGCTCTTCGCACTGTAAAAAAGGAACGCGGCCATGCCGCGCTCCTTTTATTTGTCCTCCGAAGTGTCTATGTACACATCTTCCGCTTTCTGGAGGGCGTCTGTCAGGTCCTCCTTCAGTTGGAGGAAATACCCGTCGTCCGGTTCCACCCGGCCGTTCACCTCGTCCAGTATCCGGTCCACGCCATCCAGCACCTTCTCCACCACGTCTACCATGATGGTATACATCTTTTTATAGTCTGTCATAGATGATCGCCTCCTGTGATAGTTAATTATTTCGTAATTATTATACGACAAAAAGAATTAAAATACAACGTTTTATCTAAGTATAATTTACGAGAAGTACAAGCAAAGGGGGGCGATGATGTGGAGAACATCCTGACGGTCATCACTGCGTACAGACAAGCTCGCGGATGGACGGAGTACCAGTTGGCAGAGCGCTCCGGTCTGCCGCAGTCCACCATCTCCTCCTGGTATCGAAAAAACATGGTCCCTACGATCCCGTCTCTGGAGAAGATATGCGAGGCGTTTGGTATCACGCTCTCGCAGCTTTTCGCGCAGGAGGGTGAACCTGTCACGCTGACGCCGTCTCAAAAGAAACTGCTGGATGGATGGACGAGACTGGACAGCGAACAGCAGGCGGTCATTTTTCAATTGATCGATAAGTTCTCATAAGAAATTCTGGCGACAGGGGGTGGCTGCGGTGATCGATTATAGTCCCCTGTGGGAGACGATGGCGAGACGCGGCGTATCCCAGTATCAGCTTTTGAAAGCAGGCATCGACAACAAAACGCTGGATGCTTTGAAAAAGAACGAAAACATCACCATGCTCACGCTGGAAAAGCTCTGCGGCATCGTCGGCTGTGGCCCCAGCGATGTGGTGAGATTTATAGAATAATATATATCTCCCTCGACTCGGCCTGTCGGCCGATCTACCTCCCTCGTCAGAGGGAGGCTTATTGTTTGGTGCAGGCTAAAGAATACGGCCCCCTCAGACGAGGGGGCTGTCGAGCGGATGCGAGACTGGGGGAGGGATCGCTGGTTTTACGTGTCCTCCGAAGTGTCTATATACACATCCTCCGCTTCGTCGTCGCGGCGTGCGCTAAGCTCCGCTGGCGCCAGCGCCAGCATCCGCCCGCTCCCGCGCTCCTCCTCTCCCCACAGGAAACGCTTCGTTGGTTTCCCGCGGGGACCCCAAAAGAGCATCGGTCAGGTCCTCCTTCAGCCGGAGGAAATACCCGTCGTCCGGTTCCACCCGGCCGTTCACCTCGTCCAGTATCCGGTCCACGCCATCCAGCACCTGCTCCACCACGTCTACCAGGATGGTGTACATCTTTTTATAGTCTGTCATAGATGATCGCCTCCTGCTACGATTTGTTTGGTTGTGTAACTAGTTATATATAATTTCTTAGAGCTTATATTTTGAGTCTACCAAAGTTACACTGTCTTTGTCAAGGAAAACTGACAAGGCGGTGAGATCATGGAGAGATTCGGGAAGGTCAATATTCGTCTGAAAGGGCTTCTAGAGGAAAGCGGGCTCAGCAAGAACAAGTTCGGCCAGCGTGCTGAGATGCAAAGAAGTCAGCTGAACCGTTACTATAATAATACGGTCACGAGGCTGGACACGGACGTGCTGGCACGTATCTGCACGGTCCTGCATTGTGATATAGGTGATCTGCTGGAATTTGTCCCGCCGGATGAAAGTGAGAAAACGGAATAATAGTTCTCTCCCTCCGTCACGGCTTTGCCGTGCCACCTCCCTCGTCTGAGGGAGGTTTTTTATTGGTATTTTAATGAAAGTTTCATATTCCAACTCTTTCCCTTTTTCTTCGGATGTGGTAAACTAGGGCCATGAGTGAGTATCATTACAATTTCAATAACGGACCGTCCCCGGGACCGGGGCCCGGCACGCCGGGGCCCAGGCCGCCCCGCCGGGACGACGAGTGGAGCGGCGTGAGCTGGGTGCTGGGGATGATCCTGACCCTGGCGGTGGGGCCCCTGGGCCTCATTCTGACCTTCGCCCACGCGGCGGGCCATGACATCCTGGGCAATCTGCTGCGGGGGCTGTTCGGCGGCAAGGGCCGGAAAGCGGCGTCCGCCGCCCGCCGGGAGGCGGACAAGGTGCGGACCACCGCGGCGAAAAAGGCCGCCAAGATCAAAAAGGAGGCCGCCCAGGAGCCGGAGGGTCGGTTCGGGGACGTGCGCCGGGCGGACCGGGGCGCTACGGCCAAGACCGTGTTCGGCTGGATATTGGTGGCGCTGGGCGCATTCGCGACCATGGGCGCCGTCTTTGATGCCAGCGGCGTCTGGGAGGTGCTGAGCATGTTGTCCATCGCCCTGGGCGGCGGCGCGCTGGTCTGGTCCGGGGCTTTGAGCCGCCGGAAGGAGGCCAAGTTCCGTCGGTGCCTGGCCACCAGCGGCGATAAGGGCGTGGTGGACATGCGCAAGCTGGCCAAGACCCTGGGGGTGGACCTGGAGGAGACGGACAAGATCCTCACGGAGATGGTGGACCGGGGCTATTATGGCGAGAAGGCCTACATCGACCATGAGCGGTGCCTGCTGGTCATCGACGTGGAGGATATGCGGGACGTATACCGCCGGGAGGACGAGGCAAAGGCCGCCAGCGCCGCCACCCAGGCCCAGGAGAAGATGAACGAGTACGAGCGGTATGTGGAGCGCATCCGCCAGGCGGACGTGGACATCGAAGACGAGGTCATGAGCGAGAAGATACGCCGCATGCAGAATCTGACCGCGTCCATCTTCGCCGAGGTGGAGGCCCACCCGGAAAAGCGCTCCCAGATCGACCGCTTCATGACGTACTATCTGCCCACGACTTTGAAGCTGCTGGACTCCTACGCCCGCATCGAGGCCCAGGGGGTCAGCGGGGAGAACATGGCCAAGGCCAAGGCGGACATCGAGCGCATCGCCGACACCCTGGTGGAGGGCTACGAAAAACAGCTGGATCGGCTCTATCAGGCGGAGGCTGTGGATATCGCCGGAGACGTGAGCGTCATCGAAAACATGCTCAAGCGGGACGGCCTCTCCGGCCAGGACGAATTTGGACAGACGATGGGAGGACATTGACATGGAGAACTATTACGACAAGCTCATCCGCTGCCGGGACGCTGTCCGGGCAAAGACAGACTTCCAGCCCCGCATCGGCCTCATCCTGGGCTCCGGCCTGGGCCCCGTGGCCGAGACCATGGAGGTGGTGGCCTCGGTGGATTACAAGGACATCCCCGGTTTCCCCGTTTCCACGGTGCCGGGCCACGCGGGACGGTATCTCTTCGGCTACATCGGCGGCGTGCCCGTGGTGTGCATGCAGGGCCGGGTGCATTATTACGAGGGTTTCGACGTACACGACGTGGTGCTGCCCACCCGTGTGATGGGGCTGCTGGGCATCAAGGTGCTGTTCCTCACCAACGCCGCGGGCGGCCTGGACCCCGATATGGAGACCCCCTCGCTGATGGTCATTCGGGACCATATGATGTTCAACTTCCCCAACCCCCTGATCGGGCCCAATCTGGACCAGCTGGGGCCCCGGTTCCCGGATATGAGCGCGGTCTATGACCCGGCGCTTCGCAAGGTGCTGCACGACACCGCCGCCAAGCTGGGCCAGAAGCTGGACGAGGGCGTGTACATCCAGCTCACCGGACCCAGCTTCGAGACCCCCTTCGAGGTGCGCTATTACGGCGCCATCGGCGGCAGCGCCGTGGGCATGAGCACCGCCTGCGAGGCCGTGGCCGCCCGGCACATGGGCGTGCGGGTATGCGGCATCAGCTGCATCACCAACAAGGGCGCCGGATTGGGCGCCGCGGCCCTGAGCCACGAGGAGGTCATCGCCGCAGGCGACGCCATCGCCCAGCGGTTCTCTGCCCTGGTCACCGCCGCCATCCCCGCCATCGACGCGGTATGCTGAACACACCGAAAAACATCGCGCTCTCGCCTGACGGGAGCGCGGTGCGCATTATCGACCAGACCCTGCTGCCCGGCGAGCTCCGGTATATCGAGCTCCGGGACCGGGAGGCCATGTACGAGGCCATCCAGAAGCTCCGCATCCGGGGCGCGCCCGCCATCGGCATCTTCGCCGGATACTGCGTGTACGTGCTGGCCCGGCGCTATGGGGCGGAGGAGTTTTTCGCCCGGCTGGACGAGGACTGCGGCTATCTCATCTCCTGCCGCCCCACGGCGGTGAATCTGGCCCGGCAGACGGAGCGGATGCGCGCGCTGGCCCACGCCATGGCTGGGCGGCCTATAGATCGGATCGTGGAGGCGCTGGGCCGGGAGGCCCGGGCCATCCACGAGGAGGATATCGCCATGTGCCGGGCCATCGCGGAGGCGGGGCTGAGCCTGCTGCACGGGGGGGACACGGTGCTGACCCACTGCAACGCCGGGCCCCTGGCCACCAGCGAGTACGGCACCGGGCTGGGCCCGCTGCTGCTGGCCGCCGAGCGGGGCATGGATATCCGGGCCTATGTGGACGAGACGCGGCCTCTGCTCCAGGGCGCCCGGCTCACCGCCTGGGAGCTTCAAAACGCCGGGATCGACTGCACCCTCATCTGCGACAACATGGCCGCCCTGGCCATGAAGCAGGGCCGCATCCAGGCGGTGCTGGCCGGGTGCGACCGCATGGCCGCCAACGGGGACGCCGCCAACAAGATCGGCACCTGCGGCGCGGCCATCATCGCCAAACACTACGAGGTGCCCGTGTATATCCTGCTGCCCTCCAGTACCATCGACATGACCTGCCCCACCGGGGCGGATATCCCCATCGAGGAGCGGGACGGGGAGGAGATACGCTCCCTGTGGTATGAAAAGCCCATGGCCCCGGCGGGGGTCAAGTGCTGGGACCCGGCCTTCGACGTGACGGACCACGAGCTCATCACAGCCGTGGTCACGGAAAAGGGCGTCATATACCCGCCCTACGACGTGAATCTGAAAAGGCTGTTCGGATAAAGAAAGAGGAGACACGCCATGCCCAATGCGAAGAAGCTGTCCGCCCGGGCCAGAAGGGAGGACCAGGCGGCCAAGCCCCGGGCCACCCGGATGTTCACGGACCGGGAGGACCTGCGGGGAGCCTATCACGCCCTGGCGGAACGGGCTCTCCGGGAGGACTTCGAGGACGTGTATGTCATCAACTACTACGGCGTAGGCGGCGCGGGGAAATCCATGCTGCTGCGCAAGCTCCGGGACGAGGTGGCGGAGCGGGCCGAAAAGGACACGGCCCGTCGACACATCACCCTTATGCTGGACTTCGACACGGTTCCGGCAGACATGGTGACCGCGCTGGAGCACTTGAAGGCCCAGCTGCAAAAGCAGGGGTTCCGCTTCCCGCTGTTCGAGATGGCGCTGTATATGCTCTATGAAAAGAGCGGGCGGGTGCTGACACGGCAGGAGCAGGCGGATTTCTTTGCCAAGAACCCCGAGGTGGACATCGTGGCGGACATGGTGGACATGATCCCAGGGGTGGGGATCGTGACCAACCTGATACGCAACGCCGCGAAGCTGACGGGCCGACTGAAGGACCGGGCCCGGGAGCTGGTAGAGGGCCGCAAACGGACCCTGTACGAGATAGAGAAGATGGATGAAAACGCCCTGCTGCGGAATCTGCCGCTGCTGTTCGCAGAGGATGCGAACGGGCAGATAGAGGACGGCGTGCTGCACATCTTCATCGACACCTATGAGAAGCTGGTGAGCCTGTCGGAGGGAATGCGGGGCGAGAGGACGGCGCCGGGCAACGACCAATGGCTCTATGGCCGGGAGGGGCTCATCCGCAACCTTGGCAACGCGGTATTCGCCATCGGCGGCCGGGAGAAGCTGTCCTGGGCGGAGAGCAGTGAGTATTGGGAGAGCCGGGTGGAGGGCCACCTGACTGCCCATCTCTCGGAGGCGGACAGCAGCCTGTTCCTTTCCAGCTGCGGAGTGCCGGGCGCTCTGTGGCCAGCGCTGTACCAGCTGACCGGAGGGGAGCCTGTGTTTTTGGATCTGTGCGTGGACCGATATCTGGAGCTGCTGGAGATAGGCCGGACGCCGGGGCCGGAGGATTTTGGCGGCAACGTGGAGACCCTGGTGGAGCGGCACACCCGGTATCTGCCGGAGAATTTGCTGGACGCGGCGTATCTGCTGGGCGGCATGCGGCGCTGGGACGAGCGGATGTTCGACCGGGCGGCCCAGGCTGTCGGCATCCGGGTCAACCCGTCGGAGTACCGGGAGAAGCTGCTGGGCCTGAGCTATGTGACGGACGAGGGCGGCGGCGTGTGCTCCATGCACCAGGTCATCGCAAATATCCTGGCCTCCCGGCTGCCGGAGGATCTGGCGGAGCGGGCGTCGGCGGCCCTGGCGGAGCTGGCGGAGGAGGGCCTGGAAGAAGAGGACGCGCCGGATCAGTCCCTGGTGCTGGAGGCGGCGGTGTGCCTGGCGGACCAAAAGGCCGTGACGGAGGACCTCGCCTGGGCGCTGATGAGCCAGGCGTCGAAGGATGGGGAGCGGCTGCGGTTCACCCAGCAGCTGCGCTGGCGGCAGCAGGCGGTGGATGCGTTCCTCACCGTGCTGGGCCCCGAACACCCGGACACCCTGCTGGCCATGGAGAACTTGGCCGGCGCTTGGAGCGATCTGGGGGACTATAAACGGGCCCGGATGCTGTACGGGCAGGTATATGAGGCCCGGGAGCGTACGCTGGGCCCTGAGCACCCGGAGACCCTGATAGCCTTGGGGAACCTGGCCACCACGTACAGTAAGCTGGGGGACTATGAGCATAGCCGGGAACTGGCAGAGAAGGTATACGAGGCCCGGCGCCGCGTGCTGGGGCCTGAGCACTCGGAGACCCTGCTGGCTCTGGGGAACCTGGCCAGCGCCTGGGACGATGTGGGGGACTATGAGCGGGCCCGGACGCTGTACGAGAAGGAATATGAGACCCTGTGTCGGCTCTGTGGGGAGGAGCATCCGGATACGCTGGCGTCCCTGGGGAATCTGGCCCATGTCTTGAACCGCCTGGGGCAGTATGGCCGGGCCCTGGAGCTGGACGAGAAGGTGTATGAGGCCCGCCGCCGGATACTGGGCCAGGAACATCCGCTGACGCTGCTGGCGTTGGGGAACATGGCCAGTGTCCGGGGCAAACTGGGGGACTTTGAAAAGGCCCGGGAGCTGGGGGAACAGGCATACGAGGCCAGCGTGCGGGTGCTGGGGCCGGAGCACCCGGAGACGCTGGTGGTCCTGGGGAACCTGGCGAACGACTATGACGGTCTGGGAGACCATGAAAAAGCCCGGGAGCTGGGGGAGAAGGTATACGAGACCATGGCGCGGATATTGGGGCCCGAGCACCCGGAGACCCTGGTTTCGTTGGGGAACCTGTCCCACATCTGGCTCGAGCTGGGGGACAATGAGCGGGCCCGGAAGATAAACGAGAAGGTATATGAGACCCAGCGCCGTGTGCTGGGCGAGGAGCACCCGAGCACCCTGTTATCCCTGGGGAACCTGGCGTACGTCTATGACGTGATGGGGGATCATGATAAGGCCCGGGAGCTGGCGGAGAGGGTATACGAGGCCAGAGCGCGGATATTGGGCCCTGATCACCCGGACACCCTGCGGGCGATGGGAGACCTGGCCAGCGCCTGCGGCGATATGGGGGACTATGCCCGGGCGCTGGAGCTGGAAAAGCAGGTATATGAGGCCAGGGCCCGGGCGCAGGGCCCGGAGCATGCGAACACCCTGATCGCGCTGGGGAATATGGCGTATTTCTATGAAGAGCAGGGAGAGCTTGACAAGGCCCGGGCGCTTTATGAGAAGCAGTACGAGGCGAGAAGCCGGGTGCTGGGGCCGGAGCACCCGGATACCCTGCTGGCCCTTGAGAACCTGGCGGATATCTGTGACGAGCAGGGGGAGCACGCCAAGGCCCGGGCGCTGTATGAGAAGCAGTACGAGGCGAGAAGCCGGGTGTTGGGCCCTGATCACCCGGATACCCTGCTGTCCCTGATAGATCTGGCCAGCGCCTGCAACGATATGGGGGACTATGCCCAGGCGTTGGAGCTGGAAAAGCAGGCATACGAGGCCCAGCGCCGAGTGTTGGGCGAGGAGCACCCGGATACCCTGACGACCATGGGGAACATGGCCATGTCCTGCAACGAGCTGGGAGACTTTGCCCAGGCCCGGGAGCTGGCGGAGCAGGCCTATACTCGCGCGAGCCAGGTGCTTGGACCGGAGGACCCCGACACGCTATGGATACTGGGGCACCTGGCGTATGCCCAGAGGAAACTGGGGGATACGGCCCAGGCCAGGGCGCTGTATGAGAAACAGTACGAGGCCCAGCGCCGTGTGCTGGGCGAGGAGCACCCGGACACCCAGGAGGCCCTGAGAAGGCTGAAAAAGCTGTCCGAGTAAAAAAACACCGCCGCCCATCGGGCGGCGGTCATTTTATGTCATGGCTCGTCTGTCAAACACAGGATATAGTCCGTGCTGACCCCATAGAACCGGGCCAGCTTGACCAGTAAGTCGTCGGTCAGCGGCTGCGTCCCGGTCTCCACATAGCTGTACTTTCGCTGGGTGATGCCCAGGGCGTCGGCCACCTTCTGCTGGGTCAGGTCATGATCCTCCCGCAGGTCTCGCATGCGGTTTTTCATGGCGGCACCCCCTGTACGGCGTTTTCCCGCTTCACTATAGCCCAGGGCCGTCCGCCCTATTGACTTTTAGATAAATTTTATCTAAAATGTGCAGACGGGACCGCTTAGGGGGTGTGACTGTGCCGGACTATCGGAGGATGTATCATGTGCTGTGCGCCGGGGTGTCTGCGCTGCTGGACGATATGCCGTCGGACGGGGCGTTTCAGAGCGTGTACCAGCGGCTGGAGCTGCTTTTGCATGAGGCGGAAGATATCTATATCGAAACGGCCGATGTGATCGACCTGGAACAGGAAAGAAGACGATAAGACCGCCGCCCGATGGGCGGCGGTGTTTTTAGGAGAGGGGGAACGCCGTCTTGCGCGTTTCCGCTGGGGCGTGCTATAATGACCATATCAATCGACCGACAAAGGAGAAGGACATGATACGGTTTTTTAACGGCCGGACGCTGGAGCCGGGCGGCGTCACGGAAAACGAGGTATGGGTGGACGGCTCCGCCATCAGCTATGTGGGCCCGGCCAAGGCGGACATGCCCGCCTTTGAACGGCAGGTGGACCTGCAGGGCGATCTGATCATGCCCGGCTTCAAGGACGCCCACACCCACTCGGGGATGACCTTTCTGCGTTCGGCGGCGGACGATCTGCCCCTGCACCAGTGGCTGGAAAAGCAGGTGTTCCCTGCCGAGGCCAAGCTGACGCCGGAGAGCACCGGGGCCTTTGTGAAGGTGGCCTTCCTGGAGTATCTGGCGAACGGCATCACCGCCTGTTTCGACATGTATTTCTTCCAGGACCAGTTCGTGCAGGTGGCGAAGGACTGGGGCTTCCGGGCGGTCATGTGCGAGAGCCTGACCTTCGGCGACGACCCCCAGCGGGTCTATGACCGCTACGAGAAGTACAACAACATGGGCCCCTTCGTGGGGTATCGGCTGGGGTTCCACGCGGAGTACACCAACGGCCTGGAGACCTTCAAGGCGGTGTCCGAGGCCGCCCACCACTTCAAGGCCCCGGTGTGGTGCCACAACTCCGAGACCGCCAAGGAGGTGCGGGAGTGCGTGCAGCGCCACGGCGTGAGCCCGACGAAGCTGTTCGACGAGCTGGGCCTCTATGACTACGGCGGCGGCGGATACCACTGCATCTATATGACCGACGAGGATATGGACATCTTCGCCCGCCGGGGCCTGACCGCCGTGCTCAACGCCTGCTCCAACGGCAAGCTGGCCAGCGGCACCTTCCATCTCAAGGAGGCCATGGAGAAGGGCGTGAACCTGGCGGTGGGCACCGACGGCCCCGCCTCCAACAACGCCCTGGACATGTTCCGGGAGATGTATCTCATCAACATCATGGCCAAGCTCCGGGAGGAGAACGCCGCCGCGGGCGACCCGGGCCTGATCCTGGACGCGGCGGTGTCCGGCGGCGCCAGGGCCATGGGCCTTACGGACTGCGACGCCATCGCCCCGGGCAAGCAGGCCGATATGGTGCGCATCGACATGCATCGGCCCAACATGCGACCGGTGAACAACGTAGTGAAGAACCTGGTCTATTCCGGCGATCCGTCCAACGTGCGCATGACTATGATCGCGGGCAAGGTGCTCTACGAGGACGGGCAGTTCTTTGTGGGCGAGGATGCGGAGGACATCTGCCGCGCGGCGGAGAAATATACAAAACAAATTTTGGGATAAATTAGAAGAAGCGAAGCCCTCCGGCACTGCCGGAGGGCTTTTGTCGTTTTGTCACAGGGCGCCGGAGCTTCACTCGCCCGGTCCGTGGTCGGAGGCCTCCCCCAGACGGAGGTCGTCCATCCTCTTCACGCATCCGGCCACGTCCGTCCGGCCCCGGAACAGGTCGTCCAGGGCGGCGGAGACATCCTCCGCGCTGTAGCCCACGATGCGGGTGGCGGCGGTGGATACCCGCTCGTTGGCCGCGATGGACGCGCTGGCGTCCGTCACCATGGGGGACTGGATGTTGGTGGTCTGGCCTGTGAAACAGTTTACGGTGGCGATCCCGTCAAAGGCCACGTTATAGTTCTCCGGGTCGGCGCAGAAGGCCAGAAATTCCCGGGCCATGTCCAGCTTGGGGCTGTTCTTGTTGAGCATCATCATGTTCAGGTTGCCGCCCTCGTAGGTGCCGCTGTCGGCGGTGCCCATGAACACAGGCATCAGGGCGAAGTCGTCCACGGTGTACTTGCCGTCCCCGGCCAGGTCCGTGTAGAACCAGGTGTCCCAGATGAAGGTCATCACCGCCTGACCGGAGCCCAGGGCCGGGCTGATGGCGTCCCAGCCGATCTCCAGGAAATCCGGGCCGAACCAGCCCTTTTGGGCGGCGTCCGAGAGCCACTGGACCATGTCCGTCACGGCGGGGATATCGGCGTAGCCGATCTCGTTTTTATTGAGCTTTTCCAGCAGGGCCGCATCGTCGGCGAAGATGGGGTCCAGGCCGAACTGGGGCATCCAGGTGCAGCCGTCGGCGGGCCAACAGATGGGGGTATAGCCCGTCTCGGCCAGGGCCTGGCAGAGGGTGTCGAACTCCGTCTGGGTGGCGGCGGGCCGCAGGCCCAGCTCATTCAGAATGGTCTTATTATAGTAGCAGCCGGAGACGGAGCTCTCCCAGAAGGGCAGACCCAACAGCCGCCCGGCCTTGTCCTCGCAGTAGGCCCGGGCGCTGTCCGTCAGGTCGGCGGCCCAGGGCTCGTCGTTCAGGGGATAGAAGTTCTCCTCCACGTTGAATCGGCTCAGGTCCGCGTTGTGAAAGTGCAGGAACACGTCCGGCACATGGCCCTCGGCGAACTGCCGGGCGGCGGCGGTCTCAAATTCGGCGTCCTCGTAGGCGATGATCTCCAGCTCGTTTCCGGTGGCCTGCTCATACTGCTGGAAGATGCTGGTCATATAGCTCTTTTCCAGGTCCGTCCTTTTCCCCATGACGGTCAGGGTGTTCTCGTCCGAGGCGGCGTCCTTCCCGCCGCAGGATGTGAGCAGCAGCGCCGCGGACAGTGCCAGGAGCACCAGAAGAAGAGATCGTTTTTTCATACTGCCTGTTCCTTTCTGTTCAGGGATCGGGCTCAGCTCTGTTTGCCGCCGTCTGATGACCGGGGCCGCAGAAGTCTCCCCACAGTCTCCCGGACGGCGGCCATGTCGATGGGCTTGCCCAGGTGGCCGTCCATACCAGCGTCCAGGGCGTTGCGCACGTCCTCCGCGAAGGTGTTGGCCGTCATGGCCACGATGGGGATGGTCTTCGCCTCCGGATGGCTGCCGGAGCGTATCTGCCGGGTCGCCTCATAGCCGTTCATCACGGGCATCTGCACGTCCATGAGGATCATGTCATAGCGGCCGGGGGCGGCGCTCTGGAACATATCCACCGCCTGCTGGCCGTTGACCGCCAGCTCGCACTGGGCGCCCTCCATGGCCAGCATTTCTGTGAGTATTTCCGCGTTCAGCTCGTTGTCCTCTGCCACCAGGAACATCCGGCCCTCCATGACGTTCTCCTGCACGGCGGCTGGCTGGCTCTCCGGCTGGGACTGCCCGGCGAACAGCGGCTGGAGGGACTGCCAGAAGGTGGAGACGAAGAAGGGTTTGGGCATGAATGCGTCTATGCCCGCCTCCCGGGCCTCTTTCTCTATCTCGGTCCAGTCGTAGCTGGTGAGCACCAGGATAGGCACGGCCGTGCCCACCTGCTCCCGTATCCGGCGGGCGGCCTCCACGCCGTCCATGCCGGGCATTTTCCAGTCCAGCAGGATGACGTGGAAATCCTCGCCCCGCTGGTGGGCCTGCACGGCCCGCTCCACCGCGGCGGCGCCCTCCGTCACATAGGAGACCTCCACCCCGGTGCCACGCATCATCTCCCGCACGTCCAGGCAGATATCCTCCTCGTCGTCGGCCACCAGCATGCGGGTGATCTTCTGTCGGTACCAGTCGGGCTGCTCGTCCTGCTCCGGCAGGGCGAAGGACAGCTCCACCGTGAAGGTGCTGCCCTGGCCAGGCTGGCTCTCCACCTGGATGATGCCGCCCATCAGGTCCACCAGGTTCTTGGTGATGGCCATGCCCAGTCCGGTGCCCTGTATCTTGTTGGTGACGGAGCTGATCTCCCGGCTGAAGGGGTCGAACACGGTCTTGATGAACTCCGGGCTCATGCCGATGCCGTTGTCCCGCACCTGGAAGCGCAGCTTGGCGTACTGGGGCGCACTCTGGGGCAGGTCGCTGATGAGAAATTCCACTGTCCCGCCCTGGGGGGTGTACTTGATGGCGTTGGACAGCAGGTTTATCAGTATCTGATTCAGCCGCAGCTTATCGCCTATGAGCTGCTCCGGGGGCGCGCCCTGGACATGGACAGTGAAGTGCTGCTCCTTGGCCTTGGCCTGAGGCGAGAGGATGATGCTCAGTTCATCCAGCAGCTCCGGCAGGCTGAAACGATCTACGTTCAGGCTGGTCTTGCCGCTCTCGATCTTGGACATGTCCAGCACGTCGTTGATAAGGCTCAGCAGGTGGTGACTGGAGGCGGTGATCTTGCGGGTGTACTCCCGCACCTTCTCCGCATCGTCCGCATCCTTCTCCAGCAGCACCGAGAAGCCCACGATGGCGTTCATGGGGGTGCGGATGTCGTGGGACATGTTGGACAGGAAGTTGCTCTTGGCCTCGTTGGCGCTCTGGGCGGCGTCCAGGGCCTCCTGGAGCTTCTGGTTCATCTGTTGCTCCAGGGTGCGGTCGCTGAGGACGATGATGTATTTTTCCGCCCCCTGGATGCGCATATGGTACACCGTCATCCGATACCAGCGCCGCTCTCCGGTGTGCTGGTGCATGTACTCGCACTCCCAGTATTTGTTGCCGTTGAGGGGGATGGCCGTGAGGGTCTGCTGGGGGATGACCACGTTGTAGTCCACGGCGCACTTTTCCATCACCCGCACGTTCCGCTGGACCTCCGCCGCCGGGATGCCCAGCAGCCGCTCCACGTTGGGGCTCACGTAGTCCACGCTGTGGTCCTTGGCGTTGAGCATCAGGAAGATATCGTCCACGCTGTTGGAGAGCACGTCGAACATCCGCTCCCGGTATTGCAGCTCCGTGCGGCTGCTGCGGACGATGGGGATGACGATGACGGCGCCCACCAGCAGGAACAGGATGACCAGCACGGTGATGGTGGTCTTTTGCACCGACATGAACCCCGCGCTGACGGCGCTCTCGGGCACCACGCTCAGCAGGGTGTAGTCTTGATACCCTATGGGCTGATACAGGATGCAGCAGCGCTCATTCCCGATCCGGCACTGGATAAGATCGGACACGCCGCTCTCCCAGGCCTTTTGCAGCTCAGCCAGCTCTGCCCCGTCCAGGTCGGAGGTGGCCTGCAGGTAGAGCAGGTAATTCTCAAAGATATTGCCGCCTGTCTGGGTGGACAGCAGCACCTGACCGTCGTTATGTATCACGAAGCACTTGGCCTGGCCGGAGAAGGCGTCCACATTCAGGGAGCTGGCCAGATCGGCGTTGGTGTAGCTGACGGCGATGGCGGAATAATCAAAGCCCTGATAGCTACCGGGCCGGATGGGGGCGGCGAACACGGTGACCTCCTGGCCGGAGGGGAGCGTCTCCCCCACGATGACTGGCTCCTGAAGCTCTTGCAGGCTGTCCCAGGTGGCGGTGAGCGCCGCGGGGGCCTCAACGTCGCCCGGCGCCAGGCACGCGCCGTCTTCCCCCAGGAAATAGAACCCGGACAGGCCCCAGTAGCCCTCTTTTTCACGGATGAAATCCGCAATGGCCCGGTCGTCGGCATCGCCCGTCTCCTCCGCCAGGGCGAAGTAGGCGTCGAAGCTGTTCAAAAGGCCCCAGTTGCGCTCCACGAACGCGCTGAAGGAGCGGTCCACCTGGCCGTAGATCTCCTCCAGGTGGCCAGTGCTGTCCTCATAGATGCGCCGGGAGATGAACCGATAATAGATCACGCCGATCACCGCCGCGGCGATGAGCACGGCGCATATGGATATCAGCGGCAGCAGCTTCCCAGACCGTTTCTTCATAGAGGTGCGAGCTCCTTAAAACGTTTTTGTCTGCGTTCCTTCGGGGGCATTTTACCATGAGACAGCAAATAAATCAATCGGCCGCGCCGATTTTGCCGATCGTCACGAAAGGGCGCACTCGTGCTGGAGGAGCCAGCTCTTCACACCGATGCCTGCCGCATAGCCCGTGAGGGAGCCGTCCGCGCCCACCACCCGGTGGCAGGGGATGATCACGGAGATGGGGTTGTGGCCCACCGCGCCGCCCACCGCCTGGGCGGACATGGTGTAGCGGCCCATCCGCCGGGCGGCCTTCTCCGCCAGGGCGCCGTAGGTGGTCACCTCCCCATAGGGGATATCCAGCAGCAGGTCCCACACCAGGCGGCGGAAATCGCTGCCCGCCGGGGCCAGGGGCAGGGTGCGGGGGTCGGGCTCTTCCCCGGCAAAGTAGCCGTCCAGCCAGGCGCGGACCGCGCCGAACAGGACCAGATCGTCCCGCCGCTCTATGGGCGCGGCGGGAAAATATTTTTGCCCGGCGAACCAGAGCCCCGTCAGGGCCTCCCCGTCGGAGGCCAGCAGCATCCGCCCCACCGGGGAGGGATAGACCGTGGAAAAGAGCATAAAAACGCCCCCTCTCCCTGTGAGGATAGCACAACAGGGGAGGGGACGCAAGTTTTACTTACCCGACACCCGGCGGTGGAGGAGCCAAGCCAGGGCCGCCAGGGCCAGGGTCAGGACCAGCCACAGAAGGGGCGCGGCTTGCCAGCTTATCAGGTACCCGCCCAGATGCACCAGCCGGGGGTCGTAGACGAAGCCGCTGTAGCCCAGCACCGCGGGCAGCAGGCTCCAGGCCTGGCTCAGGCGGGGGTGGGACAGGGGCAGGGCCGGGACCATGATGAACAGCAGCATCGC
>CANROZ010000012.1 GCA_947632365.1 uncultured Oscillospiraceae bacterium | reverse complement strand
GCGCCGATCTTCGAGATAGCGGACTACGGCATCTGCGGGGACCTGTTCAAGGTGACGCCGATGCTGACGGAGGCCATCCGCGCCGCCAAGGCCGCCAAGTAAAAGGCAAGGCAAAAACACACAGCAAAAAGGACCATCCCACAGGATGGTCCTTTTGCTTGTCGTCCGTGCCTCGGCCGGACAATGGGAGAAGTTATCTGTCAGGCCTCAGCGCGATAAATTGGAAGTAATCACTGTCCATACTCGGCGATCGCCCATACGCTTTTCCATAGCCCTTATGAGAACCATAAGCCAAAAAGCGGCGACAGCGGTATCATAAAGACCGAAAAGATCATGGACGAGGCGGAGATGAGCGTGGCCCGCTGGGCGGACGGGAATCGGTCGTTCAGTCTCTTGTCGCTGATAAGCTGGAGGCTATCGTCCAAAAATCCTGCCAGCAGGCCGGAAGCCATCAGCATCGGCAGGCACGTCCCCCGCGCCGCCAAGGCGCAGAGGAAAACGCCTCCTCCGGTGAGGATCACCGCCTTCGGATAGGACAGGCGGTCCAGTCTGCCCGTCAGCAGCCCCGCCAGGCCGCCGCCCAAGCCCAGTGCGAACAGCGCCGGCCCCAGCAGCGCCGGGACCGTCACCGCCGCCTCTACCCCCTCCTGCAGGTAAAATCCCGTCAGCGTCGCACACGTCCCCACCAGGGCGTTGAGCGCCATGATCCGAAGGGCCTCGCCATCCGATTTGAGGAGCGTCCAGGCGCCCCGGACCGTCTCCGCAACGGCGGCGGGCAGCGTCCGCAGCGTTGCCCTGGGGGCGTCCCGCTCCGGTTCCGTGATGGTCAGCGCGGCCGCCAGACCGATGAGGGTGATCCCCATGTCCAGCAGATACGCCCGCCGCCAGCCCAGGAGCACCGTGACTCCCGCCAGCAGCATAGCGCCGCCGCTGCTGAAGCGGTATACCCCGTTTTGCAGGGAGGAAAATCGCAGATAGTCCGCCTCCTGTCCCGCTTGCAGCATGGATTCATAGGTGATGGCCTCCCGCGTGCCGGACTCCAGGTTGTAGCCAAGGGCGGAGACCGCCAGAGACAGGCACACCTCGGCCATCCCCCGGGAGGCAGCCATCAGCAGGATGGAGAGCACGAACATCACATGGCTGGCTATCAGCGTCCGCTTCCGGCCCAGCACGTCCGCCAGAAGCCCCGAAGGCAGCTCACAACAAAAGCTCACGGCGTGGAACACCGCCTCCGCCAGGCCGATCTCCACCAGGGAGAACCCCCGCAGCGCCAGCAGCAGGACCCACACGCTTCCCGCCGGGCGGAAGCCCACCGACCATTCCCGGACCAGAAGGGCCCGCTTTTGTCTGGAAATCGAAAACTGTTTTATATTTTTGGGCATAAAAATAGCGCCATCCTTTCTTTTTTATCCTAAGAACATAAGAAAAGGATCGGCGCGTCCGTCTATCGTGACCCGTGGTCACTGAAAAAAGGGCGCACTAATCCTATGGATGGCCATATCATATCTGAGAAAATGCAGGGACAAACTACTGCGCACCCGCCGCATCGCCGCGCCCTCCTCTCATCAAGATAAAACAAGTGTACCACAGGCGGACACAGGATTGCAAGAGGATCTTTCTCCCCCGCCGCCCGCAATGAGCATAGGCTGTTTCCCGAAGAATATCATCTTTTTCGCCCCGACTGCATTTTTCTGTTGACAAGGCGTCCGGGAAGTGTTATCCTGTAGATACTCTAAAATATAGAGTATTCCAGAAAGGAGAGCATATCATGGACGAACGACTTTCTTCCGCCCGGGAGGACATCTCCCTCATCCGCTCCATGCTGGAGCAGACCATGACGGGACTGCGGGAGCTGGCGGGCTTTTTCACCACCTACGGCTGGATATGGTTTGGTTACGCCGCGGCCATCACAGCGGAGAACGCCGTCACATCGGCGCTTTATATCACAGGGACGCCCGAGTATCGGCTGGGACATTATATCCTTCTCCTGCGCGGACCGCTGCTGCTGTGCCTGTACGGAGGGATGGGCCTCACCTTTTTCCGCTGGCGGCGGCGGGTAAAGCGGGAGGGGCTCAACGCCCTGGCCCGGAAGCTGCTGGACGTGTGGGGCGTGTGCCTGGGGGTGTTCGTGTGTGTAAGCCTTTTCAGCGACGGAGTGGTGGCGCTGATGAACTATGTGTTCGTCACAGACTCGTCGGTGATCTCCGGGGGACTGTACGTGTCCCGGGTGCTATGGTGCCTTTTTCCGGTGCTGCCGCTGCTGCTGACGGCGGCGTTCGCGGAGAATCGGGGCATGCTCATCCTGGGCCTGGCGGCCTTCGCCTTCGGCCTGGCAAGGATGGCCATGCCCTTCCAATGGCTGAGCATCGGCGTAGAGCAGATGAGCCAGCTGACGTGGGCGATCCCGGCGTGGCTGGTGCTGCAGGGCTTTCCCGGCCTGCTCCTGCTGGCCTTTGGACACCTCTTGAAAAAGGACAAAGCCCATGGAGCTGCATGAGATACCGTCGGCGTTCCAGTCCAAGCTGCGCCTGGGGGCCATCGCGGCGCTGATGGCGGGGCCCCGGGACTTCACCACGCTGCAAAAGCTCACCGACGCCACCGCCGGGAACCTGGGCAAGCAGCTGGAGACGCTGGAGGCGGAGGGCTATATCGCCAGCCGGAAGGAATTTTTCTCCCGGCGGCCCAAGACCACCTACGAGCTGACGGAAAAGGGCCGGGAGACCTTCCTCAGCTATGTGGCGCTGCTGGAGCGCATCGTGGACGGCGGCGAGTAACAGTCGCAAATCGGGCGCATTTGTGCTATGATAACAGAGCAAGGAGGCGATGGCCATGGCGACATTTGAGCGGGTCCTGTCCGGCATCCCCCAGATGGACCGGGCACTGGACAACATCCGGCTGGGGGACAACGTGGTCTGGCAGGTATCGGAACTGAGCCAGTTCCGGCGGCTGGCGGCGGTGTTCGCCCGGCAGGCGGTGCAGGACGGGCGCGCGCTGATCTATGTGCGCTTCGCCGGGCACGAGCCCATCCTGGAACCCATGGAGGGGCTGCGCATCATCCCAGTGGAGCTGAGCCATCGGTTCGAGACCTTCACCATCCACATCCACAACCTCATCGAAAAAGAGGGCAAGGACGCCTTTTATGTGTTCGACTGTCTGTCGGAGCTGGAGGAGGCCTGGGCCACGGACCTGATGATGGGCAACTTCTTCCACCTGACCTGTCCCTATCTCTTCAGCCTGGACACGGTGGCCTTCTTCCCCATCATCCGGGGCCGCCACTCCTTTGACGCCATCGCCCAGATACGGGACACCACCCAGCTCTTCCTGGATGTTTTCCCCGGGGGCGAGGGCACGGACGAGCTGTTCGTCCGCCCCGGGAAGGTGTGGAACCGCTATTCCCAGACCATGTTCTCCCCTCACCTGTGCCATCCGGAGCGGGGACAGTTCCACCTGCTCACCGAAGGGGTAGAGATCAGCCGCTTCTACCGGGAGATGAACGCCGCTGCCAACGAGACCCAGGACCAGAACATGGACAGCTGGGAGCGGTTTTTCCAGCTGACCCGGCTGAAATACCAGAGCGGTATGGACGTGACGGCGGAGTGCGGGCGCATCTGCGACATCATGCTCACCCGAGACGCCCGGCTGCGGGAGCTGATCAAGGCCCACTTCCGGCCCCAGGATTATTTCGACATCCACGGCCGCATGGTGGGCACCGGGCTCATCGGCGGCAAGGCCTGCGGCATGCTGCTGGCCCGCAAGCTCATCCAGGACCTGCGACCGGACCTCTATGGCCGCATCGAGCCCCACGACTCCTTTTACGTGGGCTCCGACGTGTTTTACGCCTACATCGTGGACAACGGCTTCTGGGACCTGAAGATACGCCAAAAGACCGAGGAGGGCTATTTCGCCCTGGCGGGGGATTTCGCCCAACACATCCAGGAGGGCCGCTTCTCCCCCAACATCGAGGCCGCCTTCCGCCAGATGCTGGAGTACTACGGCAACGACCCCATCATCGTGCGCTCCAGCTCCATTTTGGAGGACGGCTTCGGCAACGCCTTCGCGGGCAAGTACGAGAGCGTGTTTTGCGGCGGGGGCGGCACATTGGAACAGCGGCTGGAGACCTTTGAGCAGGCCGTGCGGACGGTGTACGCCAGCACGGTGAGCATGTCGGCGCTGGATTACCGCAAGCGCCGGGGCCTGGAAAAGCTGGACGAGCAGATGGGTCTGCTGGTCCAGCGGGTGTCCGGCTCCCGGCACGAGGGCTTCTTCATGCCCTGCGCCGCCGGGGTGGGCTATTCCATCAGCCCCTATCGCATGGGCGTGGCCCACCCGGAGGAGGGCATGCTGCGGCTGGTGGCGGGCCTGGGCACCGCGGCGGTGGATCGGCGCACCGGGTCCTATCCCCGGATGGTGAGCCTGGACGACCCCGGCAAGGTGATGCTCACCTCCTCCGCCGATCGGCACCAGTACTCCCAGCGGCTCATCGACGCGGTGTGCGACGGGGACGAGCCGCTGCAGAGCCTCCCCGCCGAGAAGGTCCGCCAGGCGCTGCCGCCCCATCAGGCGCAGCTGCTCTACGCCCGGGACTGGGACGCGGAGCGGGAGTTCCGGGAGCGGGGCGCGCCCCGGGCGGTACACTATGTCTCCTGCGAGGGCCTGGTGAAAAACGAAGCCCTCATGGAGGACATGCGCGCCATATTGCGCCTGCTGCAGGATACCTATGACTACCCAGTGGACATCGAGTTCACCGTCAACACCGCCCCGGACGGGTCCTATGTCATCGGCCTGCTCCAGTGCCGCCCCCTTCAGCGCACCACCGAGGGGGAGACGGTGGTCATGCCCCAGGTGGCGGACCCGGAGCGGATACTGCTCCAGACCGAGGGCGTGTCCATGGGCTTCTCCCGGAAATTCGCCGTGGACGCCATCGTGTACATCGACGCCATCGGCTATTACCGCATGCCCTACCGGGAAAAATATCGGGTGAAAAATGCCCTGAGCGCCGTCAACTGGCGCTTCCGGGAGCAGGATAAGCGCCTGTTGCTCATCACCCCGGGCCGCATCTGCACCTCCTCCCCGGAGCTGGGCGTGCCCTCCACCTTCGCGGACATCAGCCAGTTCAACGCCATCTTCGAGGTGTCGGAGCGCCAGGCGGGCTATGTGCCGGAGCTGAGCTACGGCAGCCACATCTTCCAAGACCTGGTGGAGGCGGGCATCCTCTATACCGCCGTATTCGAGGGCGAGAGCACCCGCTGTTTCCGGCCGGAGCGGCTGCGGGCCATGCCCAACGCCCTGGGCGAATATGTGGACGCCCCCGGCGAGCTGCAGGACGTGATGTTCGTCTCCCACACCCAGGGTCAGGGGATCAGGCTCTATTACGACATGGTGACGGAGCGGCTGCTGATCCTGGACGAGAGCTGAAAAAGGCAGACCCGAGCGGGTCTGCCTTTTTTCTATCCAAAGCCCTGTCAGGGCTCCTCTTCTCCGTCGTCGATCTCCTCTGGCGGCGTCTCCTCCGCCGGGGCCTCCGCGTCCTTCAGGTCCAGTTTGTACTGCTTGTAGGCGTATAGTCCAAAGGCCGCGGCGATGGCCGCGAAGATCACGAAAATGCCCCAGCCCATCCAGGGCTTGATGGGACTGTCGCCGCCGCTGTCCCGGGCCACGCTCCAGCCCAGATACACCAGGTACACGGATACGAGCCCCCGCAGAGACGCCCGAAGGGTGGCCTTTCGATGGCCCTCGACGGTATATTTCGGTTTTTCGTTCATGGCGGCGCCTCCCGGGCAGTTTTTTGATAGGTATATTTTACACTCCGGGCGGCGGGGTTGTCAATTCCCCCAGGCCAAAGGGTCCGCCCCGCCGACGGTCAACAGAGCGCACCGTCTTCGGACGGTGCGCTTCGCCTTACGGATAACTTTTGGTTATGGATAAATAGAAAAACGGTATTTTGTGCCCGCCGCCGTCCTCGCTTATACTGGCCTCATGAACCAAAAACGCTATATGGAGGGATCTACATGCAATACTCAAAGGAATTTCTTCTGGACGTACACAGAAAGCTGCTGACGCTCCGCCAGATGGAGCAGAAGCTGCTGGACACCTACGCCCAGGGCCGCGTTCCCGGCCACATCCACAGCGGCATCGGCCAGGAGGCCAGCTTCGTCGGCATCCTCTCCACCAAGAAGGACGGGGACTACTGGAAGCCCACCCACCGCATGGCTTCGCTCCCCTTCATCATGGGCATGGACGAGGACGCCTACTGGGGCGAGCTGCTGGCCAAAAAGACCGGAAACTCCGGCGGCCGGGGCGGCATGCTCCACATCGGCGACTTCAAGACCGGATACCTGGGGATGAGCGCCACCCTGGGCAACGACGCCGGGGTGTGCGTGGGCGCCGCCATGGCCATCGACTACGACCACAAGGACAACGTGGTGTATATGTTCATGGGCGACGGCACATCCAGCCGCGGTCCGGTGTACGAGGCCATCAACATGGCCAAGATCTGGAACCTCCCGGTGCTGTTCATCTGCGAGAACAACGGCTTTGCCATCTCCACGCCTGTGGGCTATTCCTGCCCGGTGGACGACGCGCTGGGCGGACGCGCCTCCGGCTGGGAGCTGCCCACCCGGGTAGTGGACGGGACGGACGTGCTGGCCGTGTACGAGGCGGCCAAGGAGCTGACCGACGGCATGCGCGCAGGCGGCGGCCCCGCCATCCTGGAGTGCAAAAGCTACCGCTGGCGCGGCCACTTCGAGGGCGACCAGTGCCCCTACCGGGACGCGGCCGTCACCAAGCAGTGGATGGAGAATAAGGACTGCATCAAGCTGTTCGAGGCAAAGCTCATGGCCGAGGGCATCCTCACCCAGGCAGACATCGACACCTTCAAGGACAGCTTCGACAAGCAGATGGACGCCGCCATCGCCCGGGCCGAGGCCGCGCCCGAGATGGCTCCCGACGAGATATACGATTATCTCTACGCGGAATAAGACAAGCCCGATACGAACAGTAAGGAGGACGATCCAATGAAAGTTACTTATGCCAAGGCCGTCGGCGACGCGCTGAAAGAGGAGATGCGCCGGGACGACAGAGTTCTGATGATCGGCGAGGACATCGCTGAGTTCGGCAATATTTTCGGTATCACCCGTGGCATGCTGGAGGAGTTCGGCCCCAAGCGCGTGCGCAACACCCCCATCACGGAAAACGCCATCGTCAGCTGCGGCGTCGGCGCGGCCATCGCGGGCCTGCGTCCCTGCTTTGAGCTGATGTACTCCGACTTCACCATGTGCGCCTTCACGGAGATATTCCACCTGATGCCCAAGTGGCGCTACATGCACGGGCCCGACTTCAAGCTGCCCATGGTCATCCGCTGCGCCTCTGGCGCGGCCAACGGCGCCGCCGCCGAGCACTCCAACCCGGTGGAGAGCCTGTTCATGCACGCGGCGGGTCTGACCATCATCACCCCCTCCTGCGCCTATGACGCCAAGGGCCTGCTGAAGAGCGCCATCCGCTCCAACAACCCGGTGCTGTTCTGCGAGCCCAAGCAGCTGTATCAGGTCAAGCAGGAGATCGACGAGGAGGTCTACAACAGCGATTATACCATCCCCATCGGCGTGGCCGACGTGAAGCGCGAGGGCTCCGACGTGACATTGGTGGCCGTGGGCCTGATGGTCCCCCGGGCGCTGGAGGCCGCGGAGAAGCTGGCCGCCGAGGGCATCAGCGTGGAGGTCATCGACCCCCGCACCCTGGCGCCCCTGGACACGGAGACCATCTATAACTCCATCCGCAAGACCCATCGGGCCGCCATCGTGGAGGAGAGCAACAAGACCGGCGGCATCGGCGCCGAGCTCTCCGCCAAGTTCACAGAGGACCTCTATTATGAGCTGGACTGCCCCACCTGCCGCATCGCGGCGCTGGACGTGCCCATGCCCTACAACATCCCCATGGAGCACTACTCCATCCCCTCGGTGGACCGGATCGCCCAGTCCATCCGCGACATGCTGAAGTAAGGAGGCTTTCTTATGAGTACCCCTGTCGTCATGCCCAAGGCCGGGCTCACCATGGTCGAGGGCACCATCGTGGAATGGAAGGTCCCCGAAGGGGCCGCCGTGAACAAGGGCGACGTGCTGATGGAATACGAAAACGAGAAGAACACCATCGAGTTTGAATCCCTCGGCAGCGGCATCCTGCACATCACCGCCCAGGAGGGCGAGACCGTTCCCATCGGGGAACCCATCGGCGTGCTGGCGGACACCCCGGAGGAATACGCGGCTCTGTGCGCCGACGGGAACGCCCCCGCAGCCCCGGCCGCCGAGACGGCGGCTCCGGCACCCGCCGCCGAGCCCGCGCCCTCCCCCGCCGCTTCCCCGTCGGTAGGCGGCCACGTGCGCGCCAGCGGCCTGGCCCGGAAGATGGCCAAGGAGGCCGGGATCGGTCTGGCAAATATCCCCATGCCCGGCAACGGCCGCATCCACGCCAAGGATGTGCAGGACTATCTGAGCGCCCGCTCCGCCGCTCCCGCTGTCGCCGCGTTTGTCGGCGTGGTGGACGAGATCACCGAGATTCCCTGGACAGGCGTGCGCAAGACCATCGCCCGCAATATGTACAACTCCCTTCAGAACACCGCCCAGAGCACCTGCACCTGCGAGGTGGACGCCACCGAGCTGCTGGCCCTGCGGGAGAAGTTCGTGGCCGACCAGGAGGCCCTCGGCTGCAAGATCACCGTCAACGACCTGCTCTGCAAGATGCTGGGCAAGGTCATCGTCAAGCACCCCCTGGCCAACGCCACCTTCGACGGCAAGACCCTCTACACCCACAAGCATGTCCAGCTGTCCGTGGCCGTGGCTACGGAGGACGGGCTGATGGTCCCGGTGCTGCGCAATGCGGACACCCTGACCCTCACGGAGATCAACGCCCAGGTACATGCCCTGGCCCAGCAGGCCAAGGACAAGACCCTGGCGCCCGACGCCCAGTCCGGCGGCAGCTTCACCATCACCAATGTGGGCATGTTCCCCATCGACACGGGGACGCCTGTGATCAACCCGCCCCAGACGGCGATCTGCGGCTTTGGCCGTCCCAAGGCCAAGCCCGTGGTACTGCCGGACGGCACCATCGGCGTGCGGAAGATGATGAACATCTTCCTCACCTTCGACCACCAGGTCATCGACGGCATGGAGTGCGGCCGCATCTTCCAGGACCTCCAGTACTACGTGGAGCATCCTGAGATGATCCTGGCCTGAGAGACGGCATGCCGGACCTTTTCGGTCCGGCATGCGTTTCAGGATATGTACTGTCTGACGTACTGCTCGAATTTTTTCATGATCTTCGTAGGCGGCACGCCCCGGCGGAGGATGAATCCCGTCTCCAGCAGGATAGGCCCCTCCAGGGGCCGCAGGGCATAGCGGCTCTTGTTGATGGTCACCGCCTTCTGGTCCCGCACCACGAAGCCGATGGCGATGCCCTGGTCGATCATCTCCAGCATGGCGGTGAGGTGCTGGGTGACGCTGATGAGCCGGGGGGATATGCCCGCCTGGCTGCACCGCTCCGCCACGATCTTGTGGATGAGACTGCTCTCAGCGAACACAGACAGCGCCTGCCCGTCCAGCTGCCGGATCGGCACCCGCTCCAGCGCGCACAGGGGATGGTCCGGCGGCAGGACCAGGTACAGCTCGCTGTCATAGAAGTAATGCAGCTCCAGCCGCTCATCCTCGAAGCCCTTTTCCCACGTGGTGTAGGCCATGTCCAGCTCCGACCGGGCCACCTTCTCGCATATCTCCGCCCAGGGGTATTCCTTGATGATGAGCTCGCTCTCCGGATACTCCCGCATAAAGCCGGAGTAGATGTTGTTATACAGCCAGCTCCCCACCATATTGGATATGCCTAGGCGCAGCGTCACGCTGCCCGCGTCGCTGTAGGCGCGCATCTCCCGCTCCGCCCCGTCGAAGTCCTCCATGATGCGCCGGGCCCACTGGACCAGCCGCTCTCCCGCTTCGGTGAAGCGCAGGGTCTTGAACCGGGCGCTGCGGTCGATCAGCTCCACCTGCAGATATTCCTCCAGCGCGTTGATGGCGTTGGTGATGGCGGGCTGGGAGATATGCAGCTCCTCTGCCGCTTTCGTAAAGCTCTTATAGCGGTATATGGCCTCCAGATAGATCAATTTTCTCAGGTCCATCCATGCCGCCCCCTTCACGTCTCTACTATACCATTTCCACCATCACAAATCAAAATAATTTGTTGCAAGGAGATCACCATGGACAATCGTTCTGCCAAACCGATCACCGCCATCGGGACCGTCACCCGCGTCATGGCCGTGCGCCTGACGCCGGGCAAGGATGTGCTCCTGGGTCTGGAGGAGGCCTGCCGGGACAACGGCATCAACAACGGCGTCATCGTCAGCGGCATCGGCGGCGTCACCTCCGCCGTGTTCTGCGACCCCACCGTCTTTCCCGAGCGCAAGCAGCCCTACAACTACGGCGCGCCCATCGTGCTCAACGAGGTGCTGAGCATCTCCTCCCTGTCCGGCATCATCTGCCATGACGACAGCGGCGAGATAAACCTGCACGTACACGCGGGCTTCAGCGACCAGCGGGGCAATTGCTACGCCGGGCACCTGAAGGAGGGCACCCGCACCATGCTGACAGTGGACGCCGTCATCGCCGAGGTCGGCGGCGGGCTGGTCATGAGCCGCCAGTACGACGAGGCACTGGAGGTGCCCCTGTTCTGCCCCGTCCAGGAATAAGGCGTTCATCATGCTCTGCCCGAACATATTGTCGCGTCGGGACAGTGTGCCCCCATATCTTTTCGACCTCCGCGGATGCTCTCCGCGGAGGTCGGCTATTGCGCGGCAGTGGAAAATATGATAAATTTATTAAAATATCATATTTTGATATCCTCTGCCGCAAAGGAGCCCATATCTATGAACGCTGTTGCTAAGCCCAGAAGCAGTTACTGGGACAACATCAAAGGCGCACTCATCCTGCTGACCGTATTCGCCCATATGCTCTACGGATACAGGCATGACGCGTATATCAACGCTCTGTATGTGTCCATCTATACCTTCCACATGCCCGTCTTCGTCTTTGTGTCGGGCTACTTTGGCAAGCGGCCCAGCGCCCGCAGCGCCCGGTCCATCCTCCGGCTGGCACTGCTGTATCTCATCCTCAACAGCGCCATGGTCTTCGTCTACGGCGAGGGCAGTTTTCTGGAGCCTGTCTATTCCTGCTGGTTCCTGCTGGCGCTGATCGCCTGGCGGCTGACCGCCCATCGGCTCGCGCATTTTCGTTTCATCGTCCCCTCCCTGTTTTTCATCGCCATCCTGGTCGGCTTTTATAACTCGGTGGACAATACGATGGCCATCGCCAGGATCATCTGTTTCTATCCGTTCTACATGATGGGCTATCTCCTCCCGGAGGAGAAGGTGCAAAAGATCATGAACACCCCCCCGCGGCGGTTTTTGCTGGCAGGCGTGCTCCTGGTGCTGGCAGCAGGCGTGGCGCTCTCGTCGTCGGTGGTCTTTCGCTATAGCAATACGGAGCTGCTGATGAACGGCTATACCGAGCCCCGCTATGCTCTGGGGAGGGTATTGCTCTTTGTGGTGGCGCTACTGATGACCGGGTTCTTCCTGTTCGCCTCGGTGGAGAAGAAACTGCCCCTCATCACGATGCTGGGGAAAAACTCTCTCAGCATCTATTTCTTCCACCGTCCCGTCACGCTGTTCATCAAGGACCACTTCACCTCCCCCCATACCACGGTCGTTCTGGCCGTCGCCGTGATCGGGACGCTGGCCATCTGCCTGGTCTTTGGGAACGATCTTGTCGCCGGGTGGCTGGACGCCGTATCCGGCTCCCTGGCGGACCTGTTCATGGGCACTGGGAAAAAGGACCGCGACCTCCCGGCGCTGCTGGCCAAGCTGCTGGTCGCCGCCCTCGCGCTGGGATTCATCGCGCCCGCGGTCTCCGACGTGATCCACTACACCGCGCCGGAGGGGGACGTGCTGTATCCCGTTATGAGCGCGGAGCAGCAGGAACAATTCGACGATGCGTTCCGCATCACCTTCTCCGGCGACCTGATCCTGCTGGAGGACCAGGTGAAGCGGGCATACGACGGCGACGGCTATGATTTCTCCCCCGTTTTTGAATACGCGGAAAAATATATCTCCTCCGCCGACTACGCCATCGGCGTGTTCGAGGGCCCCATGCCCGGCGAGGAGGCAGGCTACTCCACCAGCAATTATGACGATGGAAAAGAGCTGGCCCTTGGCTATCCGGACTCCTTTGCCGCCGCGGTGAAGGACGCCGGGTTTGATCTGGTGACCACCGCCAACAACCACCTGCTGGATAAGGGCGTCAGCGGCGCAATGCGCACCTTGGACGTTCTGGACGAGATCGGCCTCGATCACACGGGCTCCTACCGCGACCAGGCCGAAAAGGATCGGGAGCACATCAAGCTGGTGGAGGTCGACGGGATACGGATGGCGATCCTGTCGTATACGTATGGCAGCAACGGGCACAGCGTCTCGGAATTTGTCGACGGCGAGCTTGCCTATATCACCTCCGCGGCCGCCAACACCAAAGGCGCGGATTTTGACCGGATGAAGGCCGCGGTGGAGCAGGACTTTGCCGACGCCAAGGCCCTTGACCCGGACCTCATCGTCGTTTTGCCGCACATTGGCACCCAGTTCATCAATGAGGCGGACAAGGAGCAGAAGACCTGGTTCGATATCTTCAAGTCCTGCGGCGCCGACATCATCCTGGGCGACCACTCCCACGCCGTGCAGCCCGCCTATGTGGAGGAATACGACGGTAAGACGGTCTTCACCGCGTACTGCCCCGGCAACTTCGCCAACATCTACCGGGAGTATCATGGCGACACCAGCATGCTGGTAGACGTATACATCGACCGCTCCAGCAAGACCGTCATCGGCGGCAGCGTGGTGCCGCTGTACACCCAGTCCGCCATCGACGGCAATTACCGCGCCCTCCCCATCCATGAGATCGTCAACGACCCGACGCTGCGCAGCACACTCAGCACGGACGATTACGATCGGGCAGCGGCCGCCAACGCGCTGGTCACAAAAGTCCTGTTCGGTCACGAAATGGACATCTCCGCTGTTCCGGAGCGGTATTATTTCGACGCCTCCGGCTATCTTCGCCCCAAGACCACGGGGGGGTTGATCCTCAGTGAGCGAATGAAGGACGGCGTCCTCTACGGGGAGCTGGAGCGCGCCTCGTCTGTGTGTTTCATCGGCGACAGCGTCACGGAGGGCACCAAAAACGGCGGCTGCCCCTGGTATGAGCCCATCGAGGAGTATCTGGGCGACAAGCAGGTGCTGAACTATTCCAAGGGGAGCACCACCGTCTCCTATATGCTGGACCGGGTGGATGAGATACCGGAGGCGGAGCTGTATGTCATCGCCACAGGCACCAACGACGTGCGCTACCGGGACAGCTCCATCTGCGCCATGACCGCGGAGGAGTACGTGCAGCGCATAGACGCGCTGCGCTCCGCCCTCTCCCAGCGGCATAAGGACGCCCGGTTCGTCTTCATTGCACCCTGGTATTCCACTGACGGCGACACGGCGTGCGATATGTCCTTTGCGGACAAGACCGCCCTGAACGAGGAATACACCGCCGCCTTGGAGGAGTACTGCGCCGGGAACGACGTGGCGTTTATCAACGCCAACCCCTTCATCCGCCAGGCGCTGCACGAAAACCCTGACCGCACCTATCTGCTGGACCACATCCATCCCAACGCTGGCATCGGCGTGGTCATGTACTCGGAGGCTGTGCTGAGCTACTGACCACACAGCAAAGCAAAACACCCGGAGCACGAAGCTCCGGGTGTTTTGCTTTACGGTCCCGGGGGACTCAAAGCAGACTGGCTGCTTTGCGTCCCCGGGCGCTTAATCTTATCTGCTGCGCCGTCTGCGCCGCAGCGCGGTGCCGCAGACGATGCACACCCCCGCCAGGGACAGGGTCAGCGCCGCCAGCCACAGGGCGGGCATGGTCGGATCGCCGGTATGGGGCGCTGTGCCCGGCGTAGGCACAGACGTAGGCGTAGGCGTGCCGCCGGGGCCGCCGGAAGGCGTGGAGGTCGGCGTGCTCGTGGGCGTCGTCGTCGGTGTCGGCGTATCCTCCGGCCCGGGCGTGGGTATGAGCTCGTTGACGAACTCCGCACGCGCCGTCTGGTCGGCCTGAATGTCCCCAACTTCGCCGGACTTGGTGACGGTATAACCGTCGTTGCCGCTCTCGGTGACGGTGTAATGGGTCCCCACAGGCAGACCGCTGATGGTCACCCATTCGTTGTGCTTGAGGGTGAGACTGCCGCCGTGGCCAATGGTGCCGCTCTTGGAGCCGATATAGCCGAACGTGCCCTCCACAGGCGTGCCGTCCCGATCCGTGAGCGTCAGGGTAAAGGTGAAGTCCTTGGTCCGATCGCCCTGCTCGGCAACGGTCTTTTGGATGGTCAGCCGTCCCGTCTCCACATAGTTGTGCATGATGTCCGTATCCCACTCGGGCCGATCGTTTACACGGACGTGCGCCTGGTTGTCCACCTGGCCCTTCACCACAGACTTGGCGTTGACCTTCACCTTCAGCTCGATGGTGCCGGAGGAGCGGGGCGCCGCGTTCTGGAACACCCAGTACACCGTATGGCTAGCCGCGTCATAGTGGCCCTCGGGGCTGGAGCTCACATAGTCCACGCCCACATCCAGCGGGTCGCGGACATTCACCGTCGCCTCCTGGTCCTCGTCATTGATCCAGTTGATGTGATAGGTGATGGTCTGACCCAGCGTGACGGTCGTGCCGTCGCCGGGATCGGGCTCAGTCTTGTTCACCACGGCATTCTTGAAGTCAAGGCCCGTGACAGCCTCTCCGGCCTGGGAGCCGCGGAAGTACTGCACCGTTGCGTGCAGCTCGCCCGGCGCCTCACCGGGAGCGGTCTCGTCCCTGGTGACCGTCACGCAGACGTAATATTCCGTCGCGTCGTACACCATCTTGTCCGCAGAGCCGGGGACCTCCCGCACTTTGTACCAGTACTCGCCCTCCTCCGAGAAGATGAGAGGCGCAAAGCGGTAGGTGTTGTTAACGTTCGTCACCGTCGCCGTCTTGCTGTCGGCGGCCGTCTTGCCGTCGGGCATGGGCTGGAGCTCCGGGTGTTCGCTCAGATCGACCGCGCCCTCGGGCAGGCCCTCCAGCGCCATCATCTCCTCCGGCTCCTCCGTGGCCTCAGGCTCGGGCGTCGCGTCGGGGTCGGGGGTAGCGCTGGGCTCGGGTGTCGCATCCGGCTCGGGGGAAACGCCGGGCTCGGGGGAAGCTACGGGCTCTGTGGTAGGCTCCGTAGTGGGTTCCGTGGGCTCCTCGGTGGGTCCTGCGGTGGGTTCCGTGGGCTCCTCGGTAGGCTCCGTGGTGGGCGCAGGCTCCTCCGTGGGTGCCACGGTGGGCTCGGGCTCCACAGTGGGCGCGGGCTCCTCCGTGGGTGCAACGGTAGGCGCAGGCTCCTCTGTAGGCGCCGCGGTGGGCTGGGTCTCAGGGGGCGCCTCCGTCAGTTCATCGGGTCCGTCCGCCATGTCCCACAGCACCAGACTGGAATGGGCGATACGGCTGTAGGCCACCTGGGCCGCGTCCGTCGGTGCGCTGATCGCATCGGTCCCGGTCTGGGCCTCCGTCCCGCTCTCCGTATAGGTTTCGGTCTCTGTCTCGGTCTGGGTCTGATCCTGCTCTTCTGTCTGGGTCTGATCCCCGGGCTGTTCTTCGGTCCCGGTCCCAGTCTGGATGTCGTTCTCTTCCCCGAGCATGTCTCCGATGGGCACGAGCTCATCGTCGATGGCGGCGGCCGCCGCGGCCGGATCAACGGCCCAGCCGCCGACGGGGCTCAACTCAAATGTGAACTGGCCATCCTCCAGCTCGCCGCCCACCAGCTCCTTGACGCCCTCGATGATGACGCTGACATCCTCGGTCTGGACGTTGTTGAAGTCCACGGTGGCCGTCACGCTCTTGCCGGGGCCGTCCTTTGTCGCGCCGTCCAGAGCGATCGTCGCCTGGGGCGAGCCGCTGGCGTCGCTGCTCACGGCCACGGTCACGGACCAAAGGTGCGTATCATAGATGACGTGGCCGCCGTTGTCGGTCACCTGCTCCAGCAGGGAATAGCGATAGGTTCCCGCCTTATAGAAATCCTTGTCGGTGAAGAAGCTCACGGCGCCGTTCACGCTGTTGGTGACGGTGATGGGCTCCTTGACGGGGTCGTCCGTCGGGTTGCCATCGTAGGGCGTCAGCGTAAAGGTGAACATGTTGTCGCTCAGGACGCCGCCCGTATAGGCCTTGCGTCCGTACAGGCTCACCTTGGCAGGCGTCTTCAGGGGGTTGTCCACGATGGTGGTGTAAGCGCCCTTATTGTCCACGGCCACCCGGGCGCGGTTGTGGATGACGTTGTCGTTGTCCGCGCCCACATCCGCGTTGGGGTTCGTATAATCCCACTGCTTCTGGGCTTTCTCGTTGACCTCCACAGTCAGCTTCACCCAGCCGTCGCTGTCCGCGGGCCGATCCTGCAGCGTCCAGGTGACGGTGCGGCTCGCCGCGTCATAGGCGATGGTGACGCCCTGCTCCGCGCCAGTGGTCCCCGCCGTCGTAAAGGTCAAGTCGCCAAAGCCCGCGCTGACGAAGTTCACGCCCGGGTCCAGCTGGTCGGTGACCACCACGTTAGCGCTCTGGCTCTTGCCGTTTTTCCAGTAGACCTCATAGTCCACCGTATCGCCCACGCCCACCGCCATATTGGCGCCGGGGGCAGTCTCTTCCTTCGCGGGTACGGGGTTGGGGATGATCTCGGTTTTCTGCTCCGCGTCCTCGCCTACCTTTACCCGCGCCTGGTTCAGCACCTGGTAGTCCTTGCCGTCGGTACTGCCCGTTCCTTCCGCATAGCCGTTCCAGTACTGGACGGCGGAGGCGTTGACGGTGACGGAGAAGGTCACATAGCCGTCCACGCCGGGCTCCTGGTCGCCCAGGGCCCAAGTCAGCTGATGATCCGCATAGCTCACCGTGGCGCCCGACACCTCCGTGCCGTTGGCATAAAACGCCTTGGCGGAACCGTCCACATAGTCCACGCCCGGGTCAAGCCGATCAAACACTGTGACAGCGGCCGCCGTGCTGTGGTAGTTCTTCCAGGTGACACGGTAGTCGATCTGCTCGCCCACCTGCACCAGCTCTCCGGCGCCGGGGGCAGTCTCGGTCTTGTGGGGCTCCCAAAGGGGGTTATCCACCTTGTTGGTGTACTTGCCCACGTTGTCGACCTGCACCCTGGCCTGGTTGTGGATGATCTCGTCGTCGCTGTTCTCATCCAGGGCCCCGTCGGTGCCGTCGGAGTTGTAATCCCAGGCCTTCACGGCCTTGTCGTTGACCTCGACGACCAGCGTCACATCCCCCTCGGTGCCCGCGGGCCGCTCCAGGAGCGTCCAGGTCACCGTGCGGGTGGTCTCGTCGTAGGCGATGGTGATCTTCTTGGCCGTATCCTCCGCCGTGGCGTTCCCGGCCTTCAGCTCCACGCCGTCAAAGCTGGCGCTGACGAAGTTCACGCCCGGGTCCAGCAGGTCGGTGACGATCACGTCGGCCGACTTGGGATTGCCCTCGTCATCCCGCGCGTCGCTGCGCCAGTGGACCTGATAGGTCACCGAGTCGCCCACGCGCACATGATGGCCCTCGCCGGGAGCGGTCTCGGTCTTGCCGGGCACCGGGTTGGGGATGATCTCGGTCTTCTGCTCCGGGTCCTCGCCCACCGTCACCCCGGCCTGGTTCAGCACCTGGTAATCAGGCTTGGTAGCGTCGGCCGCCGGGTCCGGCTCATAGTCGTTCCAATACGCCATCGCCTCGTCGTTGACGGTCACGTCGAAGGTCACATAGCCCTCCGCCTTGGGGGCCTGCTCGCCCAGGGCCCAGGTGATGGTGCGGGTGGCCTCATCGTAGCCGATCTCGGCATCCGGCACCTCTTCCGCCTTGACCTCGCCCGTGGCGGGGTCGGTCGTATAAATGTATGCCTTGGCGGTGCCCCCGGTGTAGTCCACGCCCGGGTCCAGCCGATCGGTGACAGTCACCGTGGCATTTTCGGTGTGGTAGTTCCGCCAGGTGACCTGGTAGGAGATGGTGTCGCCCACGCCCACCAGCTCTCCGGCGCCGGGCGCGGTCTCGGTCTTGTGGGGCTCCCAAAGGGGATTGTCGACCTCGTTGGTGTACTTGCCGACGTTATCGACCTCCACCCTGGCCTTGTTGTGTATCTCATTGTCAGAAACACTCTCATCCGGCGTGGGGTCAGAGCCGTCCGCGGCGTAGTCCCATGTCCAGTTGGCCTTATCGTTGACCTTCACGGACAGCGTCACGTCGCCCCCGGTGCCCGCGGCCCGCTCCAGGAGCGTCCAGGTCACCGTGCGGCTCGCCGCGTTATAGGAGATGGTGACGCCCTTATCGGCATCGGTATTGGTGCTGTCGACCAGCACGTCGTTCTCCGTCTTGGCCTTCAGCTCCACGCCGTCAAAGCTGGCGCTGACAAAGTCCACGCCCGGGTCCAGCTGGTCGGTGACGATCACGTTGGCCGACTTGGGATTGCCCTCGTCATCCCGTGCGTCGTTCTGCCAGTGGATGGAGTAATCCACCTGCTGGTTCAGGGACACGGTCTCGTCCGCACCGGGGGTGGTCTCGGTCTTGTCGGGCACCGGGTTCTCCACGATATTGGTGCGGATAAAGGGGTCGTCGCCCACCTTCACCCGGCCCTGGTTGAGGACCTGGTAGTCCGGCTGGTCCGGATCGGCATCCGGAGCGGGGTCATATTCGTTCCAGTACACCTTGGCCTGGTCGTTGACGGTGGCCGAGAACTGGACAAAGCCCTCCGTCCCCGGCGCCTGGCCGCCGATCTTCCAGGTGAGCGTGCGGTCCGCCTCGGTATAGACGCCGGAGGCGTCCTGAGGCGTGGTCGTGCTGTCCTCCTGCAGCCAATCCGTATTCGTCAGCTTCACATACCACTGCTCGTCCACCTGGATATCTCCTGTGAACGCCCCGAGGGCTGCCTTGACATAGGCCACGGCGGTGTCCGCATCGTAGTCCACGCCCACGTCCAGCTGGTCGGTGACGATGATATTGGCCGCTTCGGTGTGATAGTTCTTCCAGCTCACCCGATAGGTGATCTGCTCGCCCACGCCCGTGAGCACGCCGTCGCCGGGGGTCACCTCGGTCTTTTCCGGCTCCCAGGTGGGGTTATCCACCTCGTTGGTGATGTAGCTGTCGGTGTCCACTATCACCCGGGCCTTGTTGCGGACCAGGTTGTCGTCCGCGGCGCCCCCGTCGATGGAGGTGCTGCCCCGGTCTGGTTCGTGGTCATCATCAATGCTCTCGGTGTACTGCCAATCCTTGACGGCCTTATCGTTCACCGTGACCGTGAACTCCACATAGCCAGCGGCATTGGGTTCCTGCTGGCCCAGATTCCAGGTGATGAGGCGGTCCACCTCGGTATAGACGCCGGAATGCTCCGTCATCTCTTCCGCCGTGACCTCGCCCGTGTCGGTGTTAGTCGTATAGATGTATGCCTTGGCGGTGTCAGCCTTATAGTCCACGCCCGGGTCCAGCTGATCCGTCACCGTTATCGTGGCGATCTCCGTCTTTACGTTGTTCCAGCTGACCCGATAGGTGATGTCGTCGCCCACCTGCACGCCGGGTCCGGTCACGGTCCCGGTCTCCGGGTCCGTGACGGAGTTGTCGTCGGTGACGATCTCCCCTCCGGCCTGGGTCTCGATCTTTTCCGGCTCCCAGACAGGATTTTCCACGATCTCCGTCCGCTGGGCGTGGTGGTTGGCCACCTTCACCTCTGCCCGGTCGTAGACCCTGTTGTCGTTGGGCTGCTCCTCAGGGGTGGGGCTGGGACTGGCCTCCGGGACGGACTCGCCCGGGCTGTTGGGGTCAGGCCACTCGTCGGGACCGTACTTCCAGTACTTCTCCGCATCCTCGTTGACCTGCACCTTCAGCTTCACGGCGCCCTTCTGATTCTCCGCGGCCCAGATGGTCCAGGTGACGGTGTGGGTATCCGCGTTATACTCGATCTCCACGTCGCCCAGCTTGGGGCTGTCCCAGTCGAGATCTTCGCTCGTCGCCGGGCCTGTCACGGTCCCGTCATCGGCGGCTTTCAGTTCAACGCTGGGGTCTGTATCCGGATTGACGCTCTCTTCCTCGCCGATATCCGTCCACGTCCAGGCGTCGTTATAGCTAGCGCTGACAAAGTCCACGCCCGGGTCCAGCTGGTCAGTGACCACTACCACGGCCGGAGTGGGCTTCAGCGGCGTGCCAGTCTGCTCCTGGTTCTCCCAGCGGATCTCGTACTCGATCTTGTCGCCGACATTCACCAGCTCTTTATCCCCCGGGTTCGTCTCGGTCTTCTTGACCTCCGGCGTATAGTTTACATAATGTACCGCTTCCTCCAGGGTATCCGTATCGCCGTAGAGGGAATAGACGCCGCCGTTGTCATTGAAATAGGCGCAGTTGTTGGGTATAGCGGGTTGACCAGTCTGACTATCTGTGACCGTCTTCGGGTTGGTAACAGATCCATTTTCATTATTTGTGAACTCGTAATACCCATCCACGACGGCGTTGCCCGACTCTTTGGTGCCGGAGCCGACGCCGACATTGTTCCCGTCCTCACTGACAACATAATCCACGAAGTTTGCGTACTGGACGACGCGTGCCCGCAGCAGATCGTAGCCCGCATCGGCCTGCTCTTTCGTGATCTGCTCGGTGACCCGGTAATCCGACTGGTAGCCCAGTCCGGTGAATTCCAGGCCCTCGCCATCGGCCAGGGTGAACTGCACCGTGTGTGCTGCGATATCTGCCGCCTCATGGAGCCGATCGTCGATCCTGTGGTTTTTGAAAGATGTCTGGTCAAAGAGGTCCGCTGCCGTGAGCGGGGTCGTTGCTCCGTCGACGGTCTTGGAGCCCACCGTGAGCTCCTCGGTCAGGTAGGTAGTGCGGATATTGTACTCGCTCGTGATCGTTACGCCGCTCCGCAGGCCCTGGTCCGCGTTCAGGACCATCTTGGCAATATGGAAGTGATCCTCCACTGTGCCGGGGTCGTTTTTGTAATCCGTGACGACCCCATTGTCTACGTCGCTCTTATCGAACAGTTTCACCTTCGTCCAGTACACGCGGGTGCCAGCCGCCTCGGGTGTGCCGTGGCCCGCTTCGGCATCATCAGCCTCGGCGTAATGGATATGGCTGTCCGCCGAGCTGGACTCGTCTGGCTTCCACAGATCGGGGTCATAATAGATGGTGACATCGCCGTCCTGGATATCGTCTTCGCCGTAATCCGAGGCGTTGAACAGCACGAAATTCGTGCTTTCCACTTCGCCATTGCCGACCCAGATGTACTTGCCATCATACGTCGCACGGGCGGTGCCGTCCTCGTTCATCAGGAAGCCCTCGTTGTCGGTGAGAGCCTCGATCAGGCCGACCCGCTGCCGCCACATCCCGCTGTACACGTCGTAGCGGACCTTGATGGCGCTCACGGTCCCGGTGAAGTTGGGATCGTCCACATAGGCCTGGTAGGTGAACGTATTGGGAACGCCCTCCGCCGTTCCGGCGCCCTCGGGGGAGTTGGCGATCTGTTTGGTGACCAGCAGGCGGGTGTCCTCGATGTTCAGCTTGCCGTTGTTGCCCATGTACAGGTTCATGACCAGGCTGTCGGCCAGATCCTCGCCGCTGCTGGACGCGCTGACTTGGGGGAAGTAATAGTAATCCGCCGTCCCGGTCAGGTTGCCCTTTTGGCTCGCCTTCGTCTGCGGGGCCAGGTTCCCGGCCCGGAAGCCGCCCACCTTGGCCGCCACGACCCAGTTGCCACTCTCATCGGGCTTGTCGCGGCTTATAGCCTTCTCCTCGCCGGTGGTGGGATTGTACCAGCTCAGATAGACGCCCGGCTCGCCTGTGACGTTGGTGCCAAAGTCCTCAGCGTCGCGCTCCAGTACGAAGTGCTTCAGTTCGGCTTTATCTTTACCTTCGACCTGATCCTCCGTGCGCACGTAGTACTCGCCCACGATGTAATAAGGCTCGCCGATATTGATCTTGCTGGCATCCGTCACGGGCGTAAGGGTCGTATCCCGGAACTGGATCGCTTCCTTGGTATTCACATTGGCGATGGAGTCGGGATCGGTCAGGAATATATCGCCATGCTCCAGATCCAGCCTCTCCTCGGCCGTATACAGCGCCAGATTCTTCTGGAAGATATAGAATCGGTTGGCGCTGCTGGGCGAGAAGGTGATGGACGCGTCGCCCTGGAGGCTGCTGTAATAATTGGAGAGGAAATACAGTCTGCTGATCGTTCTACTGCCCAAACTGTCCTCATCCTGGTGCGCGTTGACGTAGCTGTCGTCCACCAGGCCCACGTCGATGTTCCGGGAGGGCAACAGGATATCTTCCTGCACACCCACGCTGTAAAACACCCGCAGGGGCTTGGCGGCGTTGGTGTCCAGGTTGTCGGAATAGGTGTATGCGGTAGTGCTGTTGCCATCGTCGTCCGTTGTCTCCACGGCGTTGATGGTGACGACCTCCATGGGCATGGCGCTGGCCGGAACGTCCACCCGCAGGGCCTCGGCGAATCCGCCGGACTGGATGTTGCCGCCCTGGTAGATATAGTCGCCGCTGTCCTCCACCCAGATGCGGATGTCGCTCAGGCGGTACACGCCGTCGGGGATGGCGCCCGCGGCGTTATTGTCGGCGACGTCGGTCAGCCGGGCCTGTTCGGTAGGATCATTTATAATATAGGTGCCCGAATCATAATAACTCGTGTCGAAGTTGGCCGCGAACGCCGGGTTCACCCGCCACGTACTCCGCACTGTCGCCTTGTCCCCGTCATAGTCCAGGCGGTAGAAGGTGTATTCCGTCTGCTTCGTCTTCTCTTCAACGGCATCCGGATCGGTCACCTCCGTCAAGGTCGGCAGGAACTGCTGGGCGGTCTTAAAGCCCACCCGGTACACGTCGCCGTTTTCCCAACTGCCCGTGCCAGACGGACCTGTTGCCGTTTCCGGGTCCTCGCCGTGGTACCAGCCCATGGGGAATTCGCCTGTCCCCGCCTGCGAAGACCGATTCTTCAGCATCCACTTGTTGTTCCAGTCCCAATCGTACACCGCGGTCTTGGTGATCGGGTGGTTCTGGCCGAACAGGACCAGGTTGGTCACGTCCTTGACCTCCATGTACTGGCCGATGGGGTCGGTATAGGTCACGGAGTTTCGCGCCCCGGCGTCGTTCTCGCCGCCCACCGGGATGAACACCGACCGACGGATCTCGCGCAGGATCTCGTCGAACACGTCGCTCAGGGTGCCGTTATTGCCCTCGCCGGTGCCTGTCATCGAGGCGATGTAGTAACTGGTGTTGTACCGGATGTTGCGGTCGATGTCATTCTTGGTGACCTTGTTCACGTCCCCCTCAAGATCGTTGGCATTCAAGGGGAAAGTGACTGTCCCAAGCGCCCCACCGCTAAAAGCAGGATCGTTGTTGTTGCTCGCTTCCATGGTCATATTCCAGGGACCGACCGCGGTGTTGTCTCGCCACGCCTTATAGTCGGCATTCATTTGCGCACGCTGGGTTACAAAAGCCTGGGTCTCACCATCGGTCGATTTTTCTTCCAGGAAGCTCTCCTTGGGGTTCAGCAGCTCGTTGCAGATGGCCTGCAGGTCGGTACCGTAGCCATCCACGCCAAAACCGATGGTATAGACCATGGCCTTGGTCCACTCCTGCTGCTCCGCCTCGACCGTCGGGTAGGTGACGTCAGCGTCCGCCCTTTCCGTCTTGTTGTTATAGTGCTTCTCCACCAGGGTCTTCTGGTAGGCGGCGCCCATCAGCGTCTGGAACAGCACCGTGTAGCGGCTGTTGGCGTTAGACTCGCCGCCATAGATATGGCCAGCCCCGGCACCGTACACCGTCAGGCCCTCAGTGGTCTTATCTTGAAAGACCGGGTTTACCGCTGTCAGTTCATTATACTTATAAGTATCCAAGCCCATGCCGTCGGTCTGGTTGAAGCGGTCTGCGATGGCGTTGGTTGTCGTCGACTTTGCGGCACCCTTCATCCACGCCTGCTGATAGCTCCCGCCAGCCGTCAAGGTGCTGCTGCCCGTGAGCGCCACATTGGCCGCGCCGTCGGTCATCAGGATCATGATGGGAATGCGGTCCTGCAAGTCATCATAGGCGTCAAAGGACTGCGCCAGGATATCCATCCCGGCGGTGATGGCCGCCTCGGTGTCGGTGTTGCCCCAGCTGGTCACACTGGCCTTATAGGTGCCACCCGCATCCAAGAAGTCGTCAAAGGCATCCTTCGCATAGCTGCCGTCCGTCGGCTTGGCGCTGACGGACACGGTGCTGGCCCACTGGCCCTTGCCGTATGCCTGCCAGTGGTGCTTGACGGCGCTGAGGAACTGGCCGCCATCTGCCTCATAATGGGCAAGGGGCATCAGCACGGTGGCCACGGAGTCATACACCACCACACTGATGCGGTTTTTCGGGTTCAGTTTCAGGTATTGGGAGATAAAGCTGTTGGCCGCCTCCATCACATAATACATGCGGTTCTGGGAGTTAACATTGTTGCAAAGCGGGTTTCTCTCGCGCTCCAGCCGATAGGTAATGTTCGTAGCGCCGTCCAGATATCCGACATCAGTGAGGATATCTATCCACTCTTGGCACGGCCAGATGGCGTTGCGGCCGCTCTCCGCGTCGCTGAGCCAGGGGTTGGCGTCTGTGTCTGCAACGGCTTTCGCCGCAGTTCTGTAATCCGTGTAGGCCTTATAGAACCGCTCCAGGGTCTCGATCGTCGGTTGCCCTTCCCGGAAAAAGGGATAAGAGCCTTCTGCTTTGGGGAGTGCATTGACCGCAGTCTCGATCTCACTACGTTCACTCTTATCGATGCTGTCGTCGAGCATTGCGTTGACGAGCCCATCTACCAGGGTGTTGCAGATGGTGAGATATCTATTGTACTGCTCAAGGGAAGTTTTTGACATTAGGCCATAGTCACGGCCGCCGGCGTTGGAATCGGTGGGCAGGACGGCCACGATGGCGTCCGGGATGCCGTTGGTATCTGCGTTATAATCTGCACCGCCATTGCCCGTATAATAGCCCAGGCCCTGCATCGACGTCATCGACGCCGCGGTATCCGGGTCCACCGTGTTGACCCAGTCAGCGGTCTCGTTGATGATGGGGGAGGCCATGGAGCCGGAGATGTCCAGCGCCAGCACCAGGTCCGCCGGGGTGAACTCGTTCACCACCTGGCTGGAGCCCAGCAGTGAAAACACATGCAGGAAGTCGTTGTTCGTGGAGACCGAGCCATCGACGCCGTCTTCCGTCACGGTCAGCGGAATACTGGCGCCAGCGCCGCTGTTGGCGACCACGGACTTGTCCGCCCAGAGACGCCCCGCGTAGCGGCTGTTTTCGCTCTCGCCGCTGCCAAGGAGCATCTGCTGATAGGTCTCCATCGTGTTGTAGTCCGCCCAGCGCTCATCCACGCCTTCGGTGGCCTGTCCGCTGGCGCTGCTCCCGCTGCCCTCAGCCGCGTAGACCGATAATACCCCCCCGTCTACCACGGAGAAGATCATCACCATGCACATGACTGCCGCCAGCAGCCGTCTGGCCTTTCCTTCCTTTTTCATGCTGTTCCTCCTGACTGAAACGTGATATCCCGATGACGCCCGCCTCCCCAGACAGCGGGGGAGAGCGGCCCTCCATATGAGATAGCGATATATCAGGCCGCAAAGAGGCCTTGTATCTTACATTATTCTTTTATTAAAGCACAAACTTTACTTGTTTTCAAGTAAATGATTAAAAATTTCTTGATTTTGGTAAAAATATACTTGGGATTTCCCCGCATTATGTCAAACACTGGTCCTCTCTCCTCGCTGTATGGCCCGACATTCGTAAATTCACCGATATTCTGCCGTTATGCTCCCAAAAACGCCGAGCACATGGCCTATCGTTGCATAACCATCCGTTCTTCATGACCGGGCGTTTTCCGTGTATTCATCGATTTTCTCCATTATTCGCGAGATCGCGGATATCCATGCATTTCCCCTCTTCCCGGCGCTCTGTTGCCAGGATGTGATAAAAATGCGCAAGAAAAACCCCGTAACCGACATGAACTGTACCGGAAAAAACAGGCAATAGGAAAAGCCACCCCCTGGTGTAAGATAGAAAACACCAGGGGGTGAACTA
>CANROZ010000011.1 GCA_947632365.1 uncultured Oscillospiraceae bacterium | reverse complement strand
CGGCCGATCTCGTCCATCAGGTCCGCCAGGGTCAGGGCCTTGCCCGTGCGCTTGGAGACCTTCACGGTCTCGCCGTTCCGCGTCAGGCGCACCATTTGCATGATGAGAAAGTCCAGGGCCCGGCCGTTTAGGCCCAGCTCCGGGCACTTCATCGTCTGGCCGAAGCGGATGGCGTGGCCGTGGTGGTCCGCGCCCCACACGTCGATGACCCGGTCAAAGCCCCGCTCCACGAATTTGTTGCGGTGGTAGGCGATGTCCACGGCGTAGTAGGTCCAGGTGCCGTCGGCCCGGCGCATGCACTCGTCCTTGTCCGCGCCGAAGTCGGTGTTCCGCAGCCACAGCTGCCCGTCCTTCTCATAGGTGTGGCCGCTCCGGGTGAGGATGTCCACCGTCTCGGCCACATAGCCGGACTCGTGCAGCTCCGTCTCCAAAAACCAGCGGTCGAAGGTGATGCCGTACCGCTCCAGATCGGCGCGCATGCGGTCGATGTTCCGGGGCAGGCCGTATTCCACGAAGGCCGCCCGGCGCGCCCCGGAGGGCATGGCGTCGTACTTGTCCCCCTCGGCGTCGTATATCTCCTTTGCCAGGGCCCTGATATCGTCCCCGTGGTAGCCGTTTTCGGGAAACTCCACCGCCTCCTCGCCGTGGAGCAGCTGCAGATACCGGGCCTCCAGGGACTGGCCGAACAGCTCCACCTGGTGTCCGGCGTTGTTCACATAGAACTCCCGCCACACGTCCCAGCCGGCCCAGTCCAGCACGGAGGCCGTGGTGTCCCCCAGCACGCCGCCCCGGGCGTTGCCGATGGTCATGGGGCCGGTGGGGTTGGCGGAGACGAACTCCACCATCACCCGCTTGCCATTGCGCTCCTCGCTGCGGCCGTAGCGGGCGCCCTCGGTCCGCACCGCGTCCAGCACCGCGCCGTACCAGCCGTCGCCCAGCCGGAAATTCAGAAAGCCGGGGCCAGCGGCCTCGGCGGCGGTGAAGAAGGTGCCATCCAGGGAGATGTTCTTCAGAATGTCCTCCGCAATGGTCCGGGGGGCGGCATGCAGGGCCTTGGCCCCGGCCATGGCGTGGTTGGCGGCGAAGTCGCCATTCTGGGTGTTCTTGGGGATGCTGACGGAGCCGCTGGCGCCTTCCAGCGCCGGGACCGCCTTTTTGATGAGGCCGTCGATGTCCGACTTGGCCCGTTCGATCAGGTCAGCCATTTCTCTTCTCTTTCACGTTGATCTTAAACTGATTGCGTCCCATGGGGGCGTGGTTGAAGTCGATGTCGTAGTCCAGCTCCATGGTGCCGCCGTGCTCATCCAGCCGCGCGTCGATGCGCCGGGTGTCTACGCCCATGGTGGCGCTGCCGAAGGGGGTCTCATAGAGGAAGAAGTCCTTTTTCCCCTCCCGGAACACCATCTCCGAGTTCAGACTGCCCTCCCGGTGGAGCACCACGCCCATGGGGCTGATGGTGAAGGTGGTGCGGGTGCCGTCCAGCCCAGTGAGGTCGCTCTCCTCGTAGGTGAAGCGGCTCTCCCCGTTCTCAAAGCCGTACTTGCCCGCCGTGACCAGCTCCACCGCGTCTTTCTGGCCGGAGCTGTCCCGCTGTACGCCCGTTATTGAAATGATCACATCTCGCATATTCATGTGGTCTATCATAATATAAAATCTCCCCTAAGACAAGGAAAAAATAACATATGGAAGGGATTTTCCATTGACAAACGCCGCCAATTGTGGAACCATATCCATGAGGAGGGCGGCAGGTCCCCCGTAGGGGGAGGACGACCGAAAACCATAGCACATTATAACACAAATGTGCTATAATGCAAATGGGAGCTTACACAGCGTGCACGGCACAGCAGAAAGAGGAGGTGAGCGGCGTGACGATCGATCTGACAGAAAAGGAATTTCGGCGGCTGTTGGATATGGTCTACGTGGGGGATTGGATACTCAATTCCGCCCGCGGCGAAGACCGATTCGAGGACTATGATATGCTTCAGGAGAAGCTGTTCGCCCTGTGTCCCCAGGTGGGGATGCAGTCTCTGGTGGAGAAGTGGCAGGGCCATGTGTTCCCCTCGCGCGCCTATGAGGAGGGCGGCATCCACGAGGCCATCGCGGACTACGAGGACGCCGTTTTCTTCGACATCCTGGCCGAGGAAATGGCCCGCCGTGACATGGAGGGCGAGGGCGTGGATGCGTCCGACGAGACGGAACTTCTCAGCCGTATGGAGGAATACTATTCCGAGTTTGAACAGCACGGCATCGACAATCTGACCGTGGAGCAGTAACGATCGTTTGAAAGGAGCGGGCTCCTTTCAAACGGGCCAAGCTGCGCAGCGCAATGGGAAACGCACCCGTCCAACGGACGGGTGCGTTCCTGTCTGGGGCCCCGGCAGCGGGAAGATATCGCCGGGGCCGTTGGGGGGCGGACGCTCGCCGGAAAAGGGCGCGGCCGCGGGCGGATTTCTTGACATTTGAGAGCGAGTTGCTATAATCGATACATGTTTGACAAAATCATTTTGGGAGATGATCGCATGCCGAGCGGCCGTGGAACGGGGGAGGAGAGACGCGCCAGGACGCCTTCCCGGGATACGAAAGAGCTGTTGGATATATTGGAGCGGTCCCGGAGCCTGACCAGCGCGATGCGGGCGCTGGACAGAGATATGTGCGCGCCCGGGTTTGCCGAGCGGCTGGACGAGCTCATGCGGGAGCGGGACCTGAACGCGACGCAGCTGAGCGAGACGGCGCTGCTGAGTCGGTCGTTCACCTATCAGCTGTGCAGCGGGGAGCGCATGCCCAGCCGGGATATCGTCCTGCGTCTGGCGCTGGTGCTGGAGCTGTCGGTGGAGCAGACCCAGTCCTTTCTCCGCACGGCCCAGCGGGGGGCGCTCTATCCCCGCGTGGCGCGGGACGCGGTCATCATCTTTGCCCTCCGGAACCGGATGGGCATCCTGGACACGGACGAGCAGCTGCAATCCATGGGGTTGGCGGGGATACTATGAGGACGGACGACGACGCGCTGGCGCGCTTTCTGCCCCCGGAGCTGGCGCAGGACTATGAGCCGCTGGCCCTGCTGAAGGAGGGCGCGGAGCGGCAGACGCTGCTTTTGCAGGACAGACGCACCGCCGAGAAGCTGGTCCTTAAACGAATGCTCCGGCCTGCGGAGGACACGGAGGAGAAATATATGCTCCTGTCCCGGCTGGACGGCGGCATACCCCGGATGCGCCGCTATTTTTGCAGCGGCGGGGCGGGCTATCTGCTGCGGGAGTATGTGGAGGGGGAGACCCTGCTGGACCTGGTGCAGAAGAAGGGCGCCTTCCCGGCGGAGGAGACGGCCTGGATCGGCATATCCATCTGCCGGACGCTGGAAAAGCTCCACAGTCAGGACCCGCCCCTGATCCACCGGGACATCAAGGCGGAAAACGTGGTGCGCACCCCGGCGGGGGAGTATGTGCTCATCGACTTTGACATCTCCCGCTTTTACAATGAGCGGGACAGCCGGGATACAGAACTGCGGGCCACAGCCTTTTCCGCGCCTCCCGAGCAGTTCGGCTACCGCCAGACGGACCCCCGGTCCGATATATACGCCCTGGGCGTGCTGCTGCATGAGCTGTCCACCGGGGAGAATCGGCTGGAGAAGGGCGATACGCCCATGCCACTGCGGGCCGTGGTGGAGCGGTGCACCCGCTTTGACCCCAGGGACCGCTACCAGAGCGCGGCGGCGCTGGAGCGGGCTTTGAAGCGGGTGGCTGCCGGATGGGGCGCCGGAGCGCTCCGCGCGGCGGCGCTGGCCCTGGGGGCGCTGCTGGCGGTGTGCGCTTTGGCGGCAGCGGTGGCGCTGCCGGGTCGGAAGGCGGCGGTCCCGGGAGCGTATACCTTCCATAGCCCCGCCATCGAGGCGGAGGTCTGCCGCCAGCTGGGCAAGGAGCCGGGCACGGTGACCCTGGAGGACCTGGAACAGATCACCCACCTGTTCCTGTGCGGGAACGAGCACTTCGACGACTGGTGGCAGATGCACATACACGGGGCGGAGCTGCTGATCGACGGACAGCCCGCCCCCACAGGCGGGACGGTGGACACCCTGGAGGATATCCCCAACTTTCCCATGCTGGAGGAGCTCGCCCTGTGCAACCAGCGCATCACGGACCTGACGCCCCTGGCGGGGAAGTGGACGGTGCGCCTGGCCCTGCACGGTAATGGGATCACGGACCTGACGCCCTTGAGCCAGTGCCAGCACATGATGGACCTGTTCATCGGCGACAACGCCGTCCGGGACCTGACGCCTTTGGCCCAATGCCGGGCACTGCGCACGCTGTACGCAGGCGCCACCGATATCACGGACCTGGCGGCCATCGCCGCCATCCCAAAGCTGCAATATTTGAGTATCATGGACTGCCCGGCGCTGACGGACCTGTCCCAGCTGGGCTCCATGGACGAGCTGGTGTGCCTGTTCCTGCGTCCGACGAGACGCCAGGACCTGGCGGCCATCGGCGGCATGACCGGGCTGGAGCAGCTGTATCTCTGGGCCGACGAGCCGACGGAGGACCTGCGGGTGCTCTCCGAGCTGACGGACCTGCGGCAGCTGTTCATAGATATGCCGCTGGCGAGCCTCTCGGGCCTGGAGACGCTGACAAAGCTGGAATACCTGGACGTGCGGGGGTCGGAGCTGCTGGACCCGGCGCCCCTAGGGGGCCTCGCGGCTCTGGAGCAGCTGAACACGGTGGGGCTGGACACCGCCGCCCTGGGGGACATCCTTCCCGCGCTGCCGTTTCTAGACCGGGTGGGGTGCTCCGCCGAGCAGATGGAGGCCGTGAGCCAGATGCTGGCCGGGCGGTCCGATGTGGTGATATCCACGTGGGATTGACAGATTTTGACACCATAACGCAAAAGTCTGCAACCTGCGTACCAAATCCAAACTGAAGTCATTTATAATGGCTTCAGTTTTATTTTTATTATTTGTTGCAGCAGGGGGAGGAAAAAGAATGCTGAAGGTCATCATAGCGCCCATTGTTGGCGGCGTCATCGGCTACATCACCAACGATCTGGCCATCAAGATGCTGTTCCGCCCCCGGCGGGCCATATACATAGGGAAGTTCCACGTGCCCTTCACCCCGGGTCTGATCCCCCAGCAGAAAAAGCGCATCGCGGCCTCCATCGGCCGGGTCATCAGCCAGCAGCTGCTCAACGCCGAGACCATGCGCCAGACCATGCTGTCCCCGGAGGTGCTGGACCGCATCCGTACTGGCCTCATGGGCGCGGCGGAGAGCTTTGCCGACGACCGCCGGACCGTCCGGGAGGTGCTGGGCGGCTACGTGGGCGACGAGCGTGTGGCGGGCTATGAAAAGACGCTGACGGAAAAGGGCGCGGCGTTTCTCACCGACAAGCTGGTGCAGGCCCACATCGGCGCCTCCATCGTGGAGACGGGCGTGCAGACCCTGCGCAACTCCCTGGGGGCGGCGGGCGCGTTTTTGGACGAGAAGCTCAGCGCCTCCATCCGCACCGCCGTGGGAGAGAAGCTGGACGCCGCCATCCGCAAAAACGGCCCGGCGCTGCTGGAAAAAGAGATCGGCCACATCAGCGAGAGCATGCTGGACAAGCCCGCCTGCGAGATATACGCCGCCAACCGGGAGAAGCTGCCCGGGGCGGTGGAAAAGGCCGCGGCGCTCTATGAGAGCGTGCTGGCCGCGAACATGGACAAGGTGCTGGCGGCGGTGGACATCGAGCAGATCGTGGTGAAAAAGGTCAGCTCCTTCAAGGCCGAGCAGCTGGAGCAGATGATCTTCGGCATCATGAAGCGGGAGCTGAAGGCCATCGTCTACCTGGGCGCGGCGCTGGGGTTCGTCATGGGTTTCATCAACCTGCTGTTCTGAGAGGGGAGCGGCGCTGTGCGAAAGATGGAAACAGGGGATGTGATCGTCGTGACTGACGACAGCGATGATCAGCGCCAGGGAACGCTGCAGCTGTTGGAGCTGAACGGCACATTCTATCTCTCCCTGGTCAGCGCCAGGGAAAAGACCACGCTGGAGAAAGCGGTGAGTGCTGCCTGGCCTGCCACTAGGATGGCGGGGCGGTTCGCTTTGACGTTAGCCAAAGGGGCTTTGAGCGTGGCATTGCCGCCTGTTGCCAAATACCACACATTTGGAAAGATGAATGAAGACTGGGAGGAAGCGAAAAAGGCGTGGCAGGGGCAGAGCTACGATACCCTGTTCTCCGTTTCCTTCGGCGCAGATGATGTGTTCTTTGATGACGATATTGGCTTCATGATCGTCGTGAAAAGGGTAAACGGGAAGGAACAGGATATCGGAGTGACGCCGAACTGCAGTGGCGGGGAGGAAGGACAGATCCTCGGACGATGGAAGGCGTTCATAGAAGGCGAGAACTGACAGGGGACGGCCGTGGGCGGGTCTCCCGCCGACTGACAAGCTATTTTTTCTGAGGGAGGTGCGCCAATGCGCTATACCATGGACAGCGGCCGGGTGGCTGCCTGCGTCTATACGCCGGAGGGGGAGCTGAAGGAGGGACCCTGGTACGGGATACTGTACCTGGAGCACGAGAGCGCGACCGGGCGCTACTGCGCCACCCTCTATGAGGACCCCGGCGCGGCGAAAAAGCTGGCCCGGCAGGCAAAGCTCCTGGCCCCGGCGGCGGGGCCCGCCGTCAAGATCGCAGGCAAGAGCGCGATCGTGCTGGGGGCGGGGCTGCTCCAGAACGCCTTTCGGCTGCCCAGCGCCAACGGAGGCGCAGTATATCTGGCGAAGAAAGCGTCGGAGACGATATCGGAGGACAAACGGGAGATGGATCGTCGGCTTCTCGATGCCCGGGCAAAAGAGAGGGGCCTGAAGGGGGCGAAGAAGGTGCTGACCATCGAGAACTTCTCCGGCCAGGACGTGGACGTGGTCCGGGACAAGGGGCAGGACGCCCTGCTCATCCGGGAGGCGGACCACAGCCGGATCGTCGGCTTCGTGCCGGATCGGCGGGGAAAGCTGATCAAAAACCGTCTCACGGCCCGCTGGAAAGGTTTTATCGGCAACTGACCCATACAAGAGAAAAAGCAAGGGAGGATGGCTATGAAGATACAGGAACAGATACAGCAGATCATCACCCGGCGGCAGCAGCGGCTGCCCGCCATCGACGGCAAGCTGGAGACGCTGGACCGCCTCATGGAGCAGACCCAGCGGATGGAGACGACCCGGGACGGCATATTCGCCCCGGACGGGACCGTCCGCCCGGACAGCGCCTTCGCCGCCATGCTGGCCAAGCACCCGGACATGGTCTGGGAGCTGCAGGCGCTGGAGTTCGGCGGCGTGAAGGATGCGGCGGCCCGGGCCCGGAAGGCCCTGGAGGCATACCGCGCCCGGTGCGCCCGCCAGACGGTGAACATCTCCGTGGTGGGCCGGGCCCGCATCGGCAAGAGCGCACTGCTCAAGTCCATCAGCGGCCTGAATGACAAGGTGATCCCCGCCTTCGACTCCACCGACTGTACCGGAGCGCCGTCGGTGATCTACAACGTGCCGGGGGCGCCTCTGAAGGCCCATCTCACCTTCAAGAGCCGGGAGGATATGCGCCGGATGGCTCAGACCTATCTGGACAAGATGATCCCCGACGTGGACAAGCGGCCTCTTTTGCAGTCCGCCGAGCAGATACGCTCTCTCGATCTGGCGGTGGTGCACTCCGCCATCCCGTCTTATTCGGCGGAGAGCAACCTGCTGGAATACCTGCAGAAGCTGGTGGAGCACTGCGACGGGGACGACGGATGGCTCGCCTACGCCGGGGCGGCGCCGCTTGACCTGTACGACGAGGACCAGATCGTCACCTTCGTGGCCCAGAACAACGGCAAAAAGACGAACGATCCGGCCCGGGAGGAGTATTTCAAGTATCTGGCGGTGGACACCTGCGAGATCACCTGCTCCTTCCCCCAGGAGGACCTGGGGCCCATCAGCCTCATCGACACCGTGGGCTTGGGCGACCGGGCGGAGGGCATCCAGGAGAGCATGCTCAAGACGGTGACGGACCGCTCCGACGCGGTGGTGGTGTTCCATCGGCCCGAGAGCGGCGCCGGGGGCGGTATCCCCAAGGAGCTGGTGGAGAACGTATACGGCCCCATCGAGAAGGCCTGCGCCGGGCGGGACCTGGATTCCTGGCTGTTCTGGTTCATCAACCACGTGCCGCCCAAGCCGGAGAACTGGCCGTCGGATAAGGACTACCCGGCGGTGAATACGGACTTCTGCACCGCGGCGGTCAACAAGCTGAAGGAATTTCGCTGGCCGGGAGCGGACAGCGCGAAGATGCTCCGGGCGGTGGACGCCAAGGCGGTACAGGAGGAATTTTTGCTGCCGCTGCTGTGCGAGCTGGCGGAGCACCTGGACAGCATCGACAAGACCTATCGGGACGACGCGGAGGCGGCCCTGAAGGATCTGCAAACGGCGTACAGCGCCCTGTGCGCCCGGGCGCAGAAGGTGCTCTGCTCCGATATCCGCACCAACGCCAGCCTAGCCCCGCTGATCCACAGCCTGAGCGAGGAGGCCATGACCCAGCTTCGCAAGGAGCTGTTCATCATCACCCAGACCTGGCGGGAGCGCCGGGACCAGCCCTGCGTGCCCCTGAGCAGCAACGCCCAGGATATCTTCCGGCGGATGCAGGACCAGGCGGGCCCGGACGTGTATCTGCCCTCCCAGCAGGAGATCCTCTCCGCGCTGGAGGGGGGCGAGCAGCCCTCGGCGCTGTATATCCGCTATGCCGATTCCGTCCGCAACCAGATATCCCAGGACTTTCTGAACGTGGACGTGGTGCTGGGGGACGTGATCGGCAAGATGAAGGATTCCCTGGCGGCGGTGATGTACGAAAAATGCGGCCTGAAAAAGCTCTGTCCGCCCCCTGCGGACGGCCGCCCCGCCTGGGCCTGGTTCAACGATTTCGCCGAGAACGTCCTGGGCAGGGATTACCCCAACATCCGCCTGGCCATGGAGACGGCGGCCCGGTTCGATTTCACCGTGAAGGGGTTTTTGACCTATGAGGTCCGCCGGAGCCTGGATGAGCTGGATATGCTGTTCCATGCCGTGCCGCAGCTGGCCACCGGGAACCTGCGCCGCACGGCGGTGAGCATCTTCGCCATCCTGCACCAGAAGCTGGGCTCCATCGCCGCGGAGCTGCAGGCCGTGATGGAGCAGCTGTGCGTCAAGCCCAACCGGGCCATGTACGCCGAGGTGGCCGACTTCTGCGACCGCATCTATTACTCCGACGGCGTGAAGATGGAGTGGCGCAATTTCTTCGCCGATCGGTCCGGCCTGCTGTGGGCGGACGAGCTGAAGAGCCATAAGGCGGAGGGCGTGCTGTTCCAGGAGTGGATCGACCTTATCCAGGGACTGCAGGAATACAACACGGCGGCCGCGTTCCGCCTGTAAAGAGAGAGGAGAGCATATGCTGAACGAGCTGAAGGAGCGCGTGAAAAATCTGGTAAAGACCAACACCGAGCCGCCCCGGCTGACCATGCGCGTGTGCATGCTGGGGGCCCGCGGCGTGGGCAAGACCAGCGTGATCACATCCCTTTACAACAGTCAGAAGGCCGCCGTGGCTGGGACGCAGCTTTTCCTGGTGGCCGACGGCGACACCCAGGCCATTCTGGAGAACAAGAAAAATCTCCTGATGGGGATGTTCACAGGCCTGCATGACGAGGGCGACCTGGTGACGGAGAGCGGCCTGCCCGGCGACTCGGGGGAGAGCCTGTTCCAGTTCACCTACGGCATGAACACCGAGCGGATCAACATCGACCTGGAGATACGGGACTATCCCGGTGAGTATCTGCGCAGCGAGGCGGACACCGTGGCCGCCTATATCCGCGAGGCCGACGCCGTGATCGTGGCCATCGACACCCCCTGCCTCATGGAGGCGGACGGCCGCTACCACGCCGGAAAGAATCGGCCGGAGCTGGTGACGGACTTTTTGCGGGAGCACCTGGCCTCAGACGGGGAGAAGCTGGTGCTGCTGGTGCCGCTCAAATGCGAGAAGTATTACCGGGAGGGCCGGATCGACGAGGTCACCAAGCGGGTGGAGGCGGAGTACGCCGGGCTCATCAGCCACCTGAAGGGCCTGCGCGACGACGAGACGGGAAAGCGCAGCGTCTGCTGTGTCATCGCCCCCATCCAGACCCTGGGCAGCGTGGTGTTCGAGTCGTTCCAGACGGGGCCGGACGGCGCGGTGGAGGAGATATCCACCAAGGACGGCCTGCCGCTTCCGGCGAAGATCAACTACCGCTATGCCGCGGCCAATGCCGCCTATGAGCCAAAATACTGTGAGCAGCCGCTGTTCTATTTGCTGGCCTTCGTGTCCATGCAGTATCGGCAGGCCCAGGAGCAGAAGAACGCGGGCGGCATCCTGAACAAGCTCCGGGAGGCGCTTCGGCTCATCCCGCACATCGACGACTTTATGCTGGAGATCGCCCTGCTGGGCCATCGCCGCCTGGACAGCGCCCAGGGGTACAAGGTCCTCTGCGGCAGGGGAAGGATAGGAGGATAAGACATGGCAAAGAAGATCAACGTATTGATGTGCGGCGGCCGCCGTACCGGCAAGACCAGCATCATGGCCGCTATGCAGCGGGATATGATGAAGCTGTTCGTCAGCGGCAGCATCGTGCTGACCATGGACAACGCCAACAGCCTGATCCTCTATCAGGCGGGCATGGAGCAGCTGTTCTCCGAGGACAACTGGGAGCAGGTCAGCTATTATGCCGAGGACGCCGAGACATCCCAACAGGAGGAGTTCCCCTGCAAGGTGACGTTCCAGGGCAGCTACAACTCCCCTGTGGAGCTGAATTTTATCGATATCCCCGGCGAGTGGTTCGTCGACCCCGTCTACGAGTCTGTCGTACAGAAGTTGATGAGCGACAGCCAGGTGCTGGTCATCGCTGTGGACAGCCCCCATCTCATGGAGGACAAGGGGCGGTTCCACGATGTGTTCAACCGCCCAACGGTGATCACCGACGCCATCAAAAAGGCGTTTCAGGCCAAGCAGGCGGCCCGGATGGTGCTGTTCGTGCCCGTGAAGTGCGAGCTGTACCGCAACAACGGCCGCAGCGGCAGCTCCAATAAGAAAAATATGAGCGACCTGCTGGCGGCGGTCAAGGCTGGATACAGCGACCTGCTCACCTATCTGTGCACGGCCCAGAAGGACGACTGCACCGTGGCGGTGTCTCCCTGCATCACCATGGGCGGCATGGAGTTTCTCCAGTTCGTACAGCCCCAGGGAAAGGACGGTCGGCCCGTAGAGGCCGTCAGCGTCGACCCGGCGACGGGCTACCTGAACATGAACTGGCGCAGCGAGTACGTGTTTTTATATGGTGCGGACGGCGAGCACTTCTATAAGCCCGAGGACTGCGCCCAGCCGCTTTTGTACATCCTGCTGTTCTTCGTGGCCATAGGCCGTCGGCGCAATGAAAACCAGAATATCCTCAGCAGGTTTATCGACCTGCTGCGCCATCTGCCCAATCAGGAGGTGCTGGAGTCGGGCCGGAAGGAGCTGCGGGGCCAGCTGAAAACGGACGAGAAAGAGGGCTTCGCCGTGCTGAACGACCCCATGGATGCCCTTCGGTGAGCGGAGGCGCGGCATGAAGACGAAAGAGGAACGGGAGGCCAAAAAGCGGGAGAAGGAGCAGGCCCGGGCGGCCAAGCTGAACATGCCCAAGTCGGTGACGTTCCGGGAGGCGGACTATACCGTCCTGATGATCGGCCAGCGGCGGGCGGGCAAGAGCAGCGTGCTGTCCAGCATGATCACCGCCATGGAGCGCATGAGAGACCAGACGGGCTTCCGCTTCCGGGCCGACGACGCCACGAAGATCCTTATGCGCACCAAGCAGTCCCAGCTGCAAATGATATTCACCACGTTCCGGGACCAGGAGGAATTTTGCACCCTGGAGGGGGAGGCGGGCGGCCAGCAGTTCAGCGCGCCCACCGATGAATATATCACCTACCGCTTCTTCCTGGGCCTGGCCAGCCGCCCGGAGGGGGACCGGGAGCAGGTGGTGGACTTCGTGGACGTGCCCGGCGAGGAGATCCTCAACGATATGAGCGAGGGCTTCAAGCGCCAGCTGGCCAGAAGCTCCGTGGTGATCGTCGCCGTGGACGCCCCGTCGCTCATGGAGGGCAAGGAAACGGACGGCGTGGGCCAGCTCCACACCGCGGTGAATATGCCCGTTGCCATCCACAACCACTTTGTCCAGGCCGACACGGCGCTGCGGGCCGACATCGAGGGCGAGAAGGGCGCGAAGTTCCCGCCGAAGCTGGTGCTGTTCGTGCCTCTGAAGTGCGAGAAATACTATTACAGCGACCAGATGGGCGAGCTGAGCCGCCGCCTGCGGCTGGGGTATCAGGACCTGCTGACGTTTTTTGGCTCGAAGGACGAATATACCGTGGCCATCGTGCCTATCCTGACATTGGGGGACGTGGTCTTTGACCACTACAGGACGAAGGACCGGGGGGACGGCAAGCAGGTGGTCATCAAATACGGCGCCGGAGACGGCCCCGCGTCCATGAAGGCCATGCCCCGCTATCCCATGTTTCGGTTCCGGGGCGCGGACCCGAAGTTTTCTCCCCGCTACTGCGAACAGCCGCTCATGTACCTGCTGGTCTATATCCTGGCGGGCGTGGCGGCGGCCGAGAACAAAAAGGGCCCCGGCAGGTGGCTGCTCAACGGCGCCATGCTGAACTTTGGCCTGCTGGGGGCGCTGCTGTGGCTGGCGGCCAAGGGCATTGCCGCCCTTGCCAAGGACAAGGAGCTCCTGGGCGCCGTCCAGAAGGTGGCCGCCAACCTGAAGACCTCCGGCGACGGTTTTGAGGTGATCTACGACCGACTGGGGCTCAAGGACGGAAAGCCGGGCTGAAAGGCGAAAGATGGATATCTATATCAACTGCTATGTGATCGGCGAGGGATATACCCTGAAGGCGGCCAAATGGCCGGGGCCCATGGACCTGCGGGAGGTGGGCCGCAGCGCTCTGCCCGCGCAGACGGGCGCGGCGTTCACCCGGGACAAGGCTCTGCTGTTCTGGGGAGAGCTGGACGGACGGCGCGTCGGCTTCGTGCGGGACATCCCCACCGCCACCCGGGACGAGAATGGGCGGGCCTGCTTTCTGCACGCGGTGTTTTGCGGCGAGGGGCCGCAGGACGGCGCGGTGGATGCGCTCATGGCCTTTGCCCTGGACTGCCCGTCCCGGTTCATGGCGGCGCTGGCGGGCGCTGTCGTATACCAGGGGGCGGACTATGGGCTGGACGGGGACGCCCTGGATGCGCTGCGTCGGCGGGCGGCGGCCCATGTCCGGCGGGACGCGGCCGCCGGGGCGCTGGTGCCCCGGACGACAGCGGAGGCCTTTTGGGCCAGCTGCAACATGACCGCACCGCCGTCGGGCGCGCCGCAGGTCGTCCCCTGTGAGAAATGGAAAAGGAGGGAGTTTCCAATGGACGTATTTTTCTACTGTTCCACCCCCAGCTCCGGCTTCGTGCTGCGTCGGGTCGACCCGGTCACGGGCACGGCGCTGGCGGAGGGGAAGGGGGCCTTCGATGGGCTTCTGCCCTCGGCGCAGAAGATACTGACCCACGGCGGGGCCAGCATGGCGCTGTTTCGGGAGAACGGGAAGGAGTGTCTGGTGGCCAAGGACCTGCGGTCCTCCAAACCGGACAAAAACGGCCGCGTCAAGACCCTGTCCCTGGTGATCCAGGCCGGGCGGGAGGATGCCCTGGTACCGACGCAGATGGGCGCCTGGGGCCTTCTGGACCACGCCGCATTCGCCGACCAGGCCACCGCCTGTGTGGAGGTGTACTTCGGGCCGGAGGGATACGACGTACTGCCGGAGCCGCTGGGAGCGCTGCTGGGCCGATTTGAGGAGAAGATCACCCTGCCCCAGGGCAGTCGGTACCGGGACGTGTGGGAGCGCATCGTGTCCGCGCCTCCGTCCGTGCCCTATCGGATGCTGTCGGAGGAGGCCACGCTGGAGTATTTCTGCCGGGTCAGCGAGATATCTCTGACGGAAGAGCAGGTGGGCTGCCTGGTGGACAGGGACCGGATGGACGGCTATCTGGCCGCGCCGCTGGGGCTGGTGTTCGACGAGACGCTGTATGGGTCGGTGCAGGCGCCTCAGCCGGAACCCAAACCGGAACCCAAACCGGAACCCAAACCGGAGCCCAAGCCGGCGCCTCAGCCAGAGCCCAAACCGGAGCCCAAACCGGAGCCTCAGCCAGAGCCCAAGCCGGAGCCCAGGCCAGAGCCCAAGCCGGGACCCAAACCGGAGCCCAGGCCGATGCCCCAGCCCCGGCCCCAGCCTCGGCCCCGACCGACGGAGGACGAGGACGACGAGGAGCGGCTCGATCTGTTGAAGACCAAGTGGTTCCTGCCCGCCGCCATCGGCGGCGCGGCGGCCATCATCGGCGCGGTGAGCCTTTGGCTGCATCTGCGCGGATAATAACGAGAGATACCGGACGATGTCCGGACGAGGAGGGATATCATGGTGACATTGACGGGCCTGAAGGTGGAGTCTTTCTGCCACCCAGATGATATGACGGCCCAGAAGATGCTGAACAAGGCCAAATGGCTGGCGAAGGTGCTGGAGTGGTCCGCCAGGCAGGAGACCCAGCTCACCTTGCAGCTGAAGATGCTCGGCAACGCTTTTGCCGTGACGGCGGCGGAGATGCCGGAGCTGTACGGCCTGCTGGAGGAGGTGTGCCACACGCTGGACTATGCCCCCGTGCCCCGGCTGTTCCTCCAGCGGGAGGCCACATTGGACATCTATGTCTATGCCGGGGACAACGCCTCCCTGGCTGTGGCTACATACGCCCTGGAGCAACTGGACGAGAAGATGCTCCGGTTCAAGCTGGGGCGGGCGGTGACAGCGCTGAAGGCCCGGACGCGCCAGCTCTCTCTGGCGGCCGAGGCCGTGGTCAAGACCGTGGGGATCATCCCCGTGGCCCGGGAGATCGTGGTGCCGCCGCTGGCCAACTGGTATCGGCAGTCCCGGCTCACCATGGACCGGGGAGGCCTGCTGGCCTGCCAGGACACGGACGCGGCCTATGGCACCCTGATGCGGGAGATGGGCATCCCCGCCGCGCTGTGCGATCCGAAGGCGGTGCCGGAGTGCATACAGGCCTATCAGAGCGGCGCGAAGCTGACGAACGCAGCCCAATACGCCAAGACGATCATGCGCATGGACCTGTGGAAAAACGATCGGCTGGTGGAGCTGTACAAGTGGATACAGAGCGGCGGCTATGACGACATCATCGAGGAATTTGATTGAGAGGAGGGAGCGGGATGGCACTTTATAATACCAAAGGGCTGACGCTGGACCCCAAGACGTTCCAGCATCCCCTGGACAGACAAGCCACGGAGGCCATCCAGGGCAGCGAGGTCTTTCAAAAGATACTCCAGTGGATCAGCAAAAACAGCGTGGAGCGCGAGATGCGGATGCTCTACCGCTCCAGCAAGGCCCAGGTGACCGCCAGCGTATCGCCCAAGCTCACGGCTATGGTGGACGAGGGCTGCCAGATGTTCGGCGCGGAAAAGAAGCCGGAGGTCTATATGGAGCGTACATATGATCTGACCATGCACCTGCAGGGCGTGGATCAGCCCATGCTCGTCATCAGCACCGAGCTTCTCCCGAACGTCACGGAGCGGGGCCTCTGGGGCCTGATCGCCGGGCAGATGTCGGCGATCCGCAGCGGCTACTGCCAGATACGGTTCGTGCAGATGCTGTGCGCCATAAAGGGGCTGCTGCCGGATTCCCTGGCCGCGCCCATGGTGGCGCTGTTCATCACCTGGCAGAAGTATGCCCAGCTGTCCCTGGACCGGGCGGCGCTGCTGGCCACCGGAGACCTGAACGAGACGGCGCGGGCCATCCTGGCCGGACGCGCGCCCCTGGCGGTGCTGGAGAAGATGGACCTGGCGGACCCCTCCTGCGGCTATATGACCCAGGCGCGGGAATTTCTCCGTCGGCCCGGCGCCGTCGCGGGCACCATGAAGAGCGCGAAAGCGGTCATAGAGGACGAGCTCTATCTGGCGGGGCGGTATGTGGAGCTGTTCGACTTCTACCAGTCGGCCTACCAGGACATCCTGGACGATCAGGAGGATTGACATGGAATACGAAAGACTGCCCGGTCTCAAGACCGAGGATTACCGATATCCCGGAGATGACGCGGCCTACGCGGTGCTGGAGAAGATACCGCTGATGGACAAGCTGGTGGAGGCGTATATGAAGCTGGTGGTGCAGACCAGCACGCTGCCGAGGGTACAGGGGGACGACTTCCGCGTCACCGCCGCCACCAGCCCCAAGCTGCATCGAATATACTGCAAGGCCCTGGAGCGGCTGGACATGCCCCAGGAGTATCCCCTGTATGTGAAGCAGGACTACACCTATAACGCTATGGCCATCGGCGTGAAGGACCAGGTGATCGAGCTCCACGCCTCCTTCCTGACCAACTGCCCGGAGGAGGAGCTGCTGTTCGTGCTGGGCCATGAGCTGGGCCACATCAAGAGCGGCCATGTGTTATATTATAACCTGGCGGCCAATCTGACCACCCTGTTGCAGTACCTGCCCAAGGCCGTGGCCCAGGCGGCTTCGGTGGGGGTATACGTGGCGCTCATGAACTGGCGCCGCCTGCAGGAGCTGACCGCCGACCGGGCCGGAGCCATCGCGGCCGGAGGCCCCGAGTTCGGCATCCAGGGCCTGGCGCGGCTGATGGGCGTGGAGCAGTCCGGGCTGGACGTGCATTTCACCCTGGACGATTTGCGGGCGCAGAACACCGCCTTTGAGGAGGGCAACGAGGGTCTGGCCGGAAAGCTGTTCTACGCCCTGCTCACCACGAAGCAGTCCCACCCCTGGAGCGTCGCCCGCGTCAAGGCCATGGACCAGTGGAAGACCTCCGGCGAGTTCGACCAGCTGATGGCCAGATACGGCGTGCACGCGTGATCCGGCTGCGGGTCGAGTGGGAGCGCCCCGGCGGCGCCGATGGGCTGTATAAGGTCCATGCCGCCGACGCGGTCATGGCGGGCCTCTGGTGGGCGGACGGGAGCGGCCCGCTGCCGGACTGGACGGCCTTCGCCTTCGTGCCCGTGGACCCGTCCGGCAACGGCACGTTCCGCTTCGCTGGCGGCCGGGCGGTGCCCCGGGAGGCCACCCATGTTCTCGTCCGGGCGGTCACGCCGGACATGAGATCGGAGGAGGCGCTCATCCCCCTGCCGGATCGGGAGCCTGCACCCCTCATGGAGGGGGCCGTCCGCCTGGGGTTCGTCACCGACCTGCATCTGAGTGACAAGCCCTGGCGGGTGGGAAAGGCCCTGGCGCTGGCCGGAACGGGGGACGGAGTGCTGTGCGCCGGGGATATGGTCAACGACGGCACAGCGGAGCAGTTTGCGCTGCTCCGGCGGCTCATCGAGGACCGACTGCCACCGGATACGCCCATGCTGGCCGTGGCAGGGAACCACGACTTTCCCGTCCCGTCCGTGCCGGACACCGGGGAGGGCTTTTTCGTCCTGCAAGAGCGGCTGCTGGACCGGGCGGAGCGCCTGGGGCTTGCGGTGGAGCGGGGCCCGGGCGGCGGTTGGGCCGCGGGTTTAAAGGGCGTCGACATCGTCGGGCTCAACGCCGCCGTGCCGGGCCGAAGACTGGCGTTTCGGGACCCGGAACAGCTCTTCTGGCTGGACAGGCATCTGACAGATACAAAGGCGGCATGGCATGTGGTGCTGTGCCACGCCCCGCTGCTGTCCCATAACCCCCAGCGCCGTCGGCCCGGTGATATGCCCTATTTCAGCCGGGACGGGCAGCTGCAAAAGATACTGGAGGCCCACCGGAACATCCTGTTTTTGTCCGGACACACCCATATCTCCATGAACTGTCTGACTGGCTGCGTGGAGACGGACAGGGAGCGGCGCATCCTGTATGTCAACGGCGGCAGCGTCCGCACCACTACGCTGAAGCCGGAGGAACCGCTCCGGCCCAGGGAGTGGACGGACGGAAATATGCTCTGGCTGGACCTGACCCCTAGTCAGGCGGAGATCACAGCGGCGTCGCTGGTGAGCGGCCGCCGCATCGACAGGGGCTATTACCGCTTCAGCACCGGGGAGGGCGCGCCGCGCCCTTGAACGTCGGAGAGGAGGACCCATGGGACTGACGGACATCGTCGTGGGCATCTTTGCGAAGTTTTTCCCGCCGGAAGAATGGCAGCGGAGCGCTTCCCCTGCTTCGGCAGCGCAGACTATCTCCATGAGGACCGCTGTTTCCGCTGCTTCCTCCTTTGTGAGGGCGGGAAGCTCACCAGCGTCTATTACACGGACAAGACGGACACCGTCACCGTGACGGAGGATGTGCTGGACCTGGAAAAGCCCTGCTGGAAGGAGATGCAACAGGCGAAGTGCTTTAGGGAGGACGACGTATGAAAAAGGGCGGAAAGCGCTTTGTCGTGGTGACTGAGGGAGGATACCGATGCGTGAGCTGAACAGATTCAAAGGCTGCCTTGTGGGCGGCGCAGTGGGGGACGCCTTGGGCTACCCGGTGGAGTTTATGTCCGCCGCCTCCATCTTTCAAAACTATGGGAAGTGCGGGATCACGGAATATACGCTTCGTCACGGCGTGGCGCAGATATCCGACGACACCCAGATGACCTTGTTCACCGCCACAGGCCTGCTGCTGGGCACCACCCGGGGGATGACCCGGGGCATCATGGGCCCCTATGAGGGATACATCATGACCAGCTATCAGGAGTGGTACCGGACCCAGACGGAGAAGTACCCGCTGCCGGAGGGATACCACTTTTCCTGGCTGGTGAACGTGCCGGAGCTGTTCAGCCTCCGGGCGCCGGGGAACACCTGCATGTCCGCCCTGGCGGCGGGCGGGGACGGCACCATGGAGATGCCCCTGAACCACAGCAAAGGCTGCGGCGGCGTCATGCGGGTGGCGCCCATCGGCCTGTACTTCAACGACGGCTCTTACACCCAGGAGAAGATTGACCGGATCGGGGCCGGGGCGGCGGTGCTGACCCACGGCCATGAGCTGGGGTATCTGCCCGCGGCCATGCTGGTGCATATCATCGCCCGGATATCCGGGCACGGCGACACGGTGGCGGCGGCGGTGCAGGACGCCATGGCCGCTCTGCCGGAGGTGTTCCCGGCGGCAGAGCATATGGATGAGCTGCTGGCCCTTGTGGGCAAGGCGGTCCGGCTCTCCGGCCAGGCTGCGGACGACCTTGCCGCCATCCGCCAGCTGGGCGAGGGCTGGGTAGGGGACGAGGCCCTGGCCATCGCCCTATACTGCGCGCTGAAATACGCTGACGATTTTGAAAAGGGCGTCGTCGCCGCGGTGAACCACGACGGGGACAGCGACTCCACGGGCGCGATCGCCGGGAACATCCTGGGCGCGGCCCTGGGCTATGATGCCATCCCCCGCAAATACCTGGAGAAGCTGGAACTGCGGGGCGTGATCGAAGAGGTGGCGGAGGACCTCTGGCACGACTGCCAGGTGGACGACGAGGATATGTGCGACCCGGTGTGGGAGAGCAAGTATCTCGCCATGACCTACAGCCCGGAGGGAAAGACCGATGGTTGAAAAACTGTTCGTGGACGAGGGGGCCCAGCTGCAGAAGGGCCTGACCTTGGAGAACGCGGGAAAGCTGGACGAGGCGTTCAGCGCCTACAAAAAGGCGGCGGACGCTGGCAGTGCTGTGGGGATGCTCGCCATCGGCAATCTGTATTTCTATAAGAATTACCAGGCCACAGTGCTCCCGTCCTTCCTGCCCTGGGGGCAGGAGAAGGTCATACCGAACAGGAAGGAGGCCTTCGCCTGGTTCCTGAAGGCCGCCGAGGCGGGCCTTCCCGACGCCATGAGCAACGTGGGCGTGATGCTCTACAGCGGCACGGGCTGCCCCAAGGACGAGGTCCAGTCCCGAAAGTGGCTGGAAAAAGCCGCCGCCGCAGGGGTGGAACGGGCGAAGAAGGCGCTGCACGACATGTTCGGCGTGGACAGCGGCGAACACCTGCCGGATGAGAGATACGATGCGCTGCTGGACAGTTTCTGCGACCTTGTGGAGCGGGATGTGCCGGAGGCAAGAGAGATATATGACAAGCTGCTGAACGGCACGGAGGACCAGCTGTCCCGCCTTGGCTGGCGGCTGGCCGAGGGCAGCTATCGGCTGGGGGGCGGCTATTTTCAGTATGCCTTCCCCAACATCCGTAAAAATACCTCCTCCGCGCCAGTGAGCACCTTCCGGTGCGGCTGGGCGTCGGCAGTGGTGGTGAACCTGCGGGCGTTTCCCAAGGACGGGGCCGTCACGTTTGCCCAGCCCAATGAGCTCGTCCCGATCTGGGGCATCCGGGAGACGGGGGAGCAGGTGGAATATGACGCCGGGCATTTCGGCTGGATCGGCGGACGGCGCCGGGCCCGGGTCCTGCGGCCCGCGCCGGGCTTCAGAGATTTGAAAGCCGGGGGGAGAAGTCCGCTGAAATATTGCGGCGTGGATGTGCCGGGTCTGCTAAAGCTCCTGGCGCTCACAGAGAACGAGGCCCTGTTCATCGACACCGGGGAGAAGGAGTACTCCGTCGAGGTCGGCTGCCTGACCGACGGGAACGTGCAGGTGCTGATGCGCTACACTGTGGACGGCTGGGACCAGGGGGAGGCGCCTGCCGAAGTGACCAACGTAACATATCGGCCCGCGCCGGAGGTATGATGAGATACGACGAGATGTATAAGGAGCTGGCCGCGGCGGCGGTGCGGGGCTATGCCGCCCGGCACGGGCTGCCGCTGTCGGCGTCTTGGGCGGAAAAGCCCCTGGACGCCTTGACGGAGGACGAGCTGGCGGCGCTGCTGGACCAGGGGAGCGCCTGGGGCGTGAAGCTCTACCGCTTCAAGCGGGGCCATGAGACCCTGCCCCGGGTGCGGCAGATACTGGGCTTTCTGCGGGGCATTCAGCCGGAGAGCCTGCTGGACGTGGGCAGCGGCCGGGGCGTGTTTCTCTTTCCCTTTCTGGACGGCTTTCCCGGCGTGTCGGTGACATGTCTGGACCTGCTGGACTACCGGGTGAGCTTTCTGGAGGATATCCGCCGGGGCGGCGTGGAGCGGCTCACGGCCATGCAGGCGGACATCTGCGCCTGCCCGGTGCCGGAGAAGAGCGCGGACGTGGTGACCATGCTGGAGGTGCTGGAGCACGTCCCGGACGTGCAGGCCGCCGTGACGGCGGCGGTGCGCATCGCCCGGCGGTATGTGGCCGTGACGGCGCCCAGCAAGGAGGACGATAACCCGGAGCACATCCACCTGCTCACAAAACCGCTGCTGACGGAGATTTTCCGAAACGCCGGGTGTGAGCGGCTGCATTTTGGCGGCGTGCCGGGCCATCTCATCCTGACGGCCGCCGTCGGAGAGGAGGCATAGCCATGGACCTTATCAAATACCCCCGCACGCCCCACCTGGAGGGCTCCCGGCTCCAGCCGGGGGACGAAGATTTGCGCCAGATACCCTTCCGCGTCATCGTCGGGCGACATCTGGTGGTGGAGGAGAAGTGCGACGGGGCCAACTCTGCCGTGTCCTTTGACGAGCGGGGCGAGCTGCTGCTCCAGAGCCGGGGCCACTATCTCACCGGAGGCTGGCGGGAGCGGCATTATGATCTTTTCAAGCAGTGGGCGGGCGTATTGCGGGACAGGCTGTGGGCTGTGCTGGGGTCCCGATACGTGATGTACGGCGAGTGGATGTACGCCAAGCACACGGTTTATTATGACCGACTGCCCCATTACTTTTTGGAGTTCGACATCCTGGATCGGCAGACCGGGCGATTTCTGGACACGCCCACCCGCCGCGCCATGCTGGCTGGGCTTCCAGTGGTGTCCGTTCCGGTGCTGGCGGAGGGGAAATTTACGGATAAAGAGGCATTGACGGCCCTGCTGGGCCCGTCCAACTATATCGGCGGCGACCATCTGGAGACGTTGCGCCGGGTCAGCCGTCAGCTGGGACTGGACGAGGAGCGGCAGGTCCGGGAGACGGACCCCCTGCCCCTCATGGAGGGGCTGTACATCAAGGTGGAGGAGGGCGGCCAGGTGGCAGACCGCATGAAATTCGTCCGCCCCACGTTCTATCAGGCGGTGCAGCTGTCCGACTCCCACTGGCAGAGCCGACCCATCGTGCCAAACGGCCTGGCCGTGCCGATGGAGACTTTGTTTGGCGGTGATGACCGTGGCATGGACCATACCTCTTGAAAAGCTGGAGCCGACTCTGGCCGATCTGGCGAGCGTGGGCCAGGACCCGGTCTATCACGGGGAGGGCGACGCCCTGGCCCACACCCGGCTGGTGATGGAGCAAATGGCCCGGCAGCCGTCGTTTCTGGCCCTGGGGGCGGAGGATCAGCAGATGCTTCTGGCCGCGGCGGCGCTGCACGACCTGGGCAAGGCCCGGTGTACCGTGCTGGAGGAGGGGCGCTGGACCTCCCCTGGCCACAGCGCCGTCGGCGCGAAGATGGCCAGAGAGCTGCTGATGGCCCAGTTGGGGCTCGCTGGAACGCCGGAGGCTCTGGGTCTGCGGGAGGCGGTATGTCTGCTGGTCCGGTGGCACATGCGGCCGCTGCACATCTTCGAGCGGGACGACCCGGCCCGGGCCCTGCGACAGATGGCGTCGGCGGGGGAGCTGACGGCGGCCTTCACGCTGGAAAAGCTGGCGGTGCTGGCGGAGGCGGATATCCGGGGCCGGGTCTGCGCCGACCAGGCGGAGCGGCTGGAGGATATAGCGCTCTTTCGAGCCCTGGCGGAGGAGGCGGGCTGCCTGCGGGGGCCGTTTTCCTATCCGGACGCCGCCAGCCGCTGGGCGGATATGATCGGCCGAGCGGCGGCGCCCGGCCAGAGGGTCTACGATGCCGCCTGGGGCACGGTGGTCATGATGAGCGGCCTGCCCGGCACAGGCAAGGATACATACATTGCCGCCCGTTACGGACAGCTGCCCATGGTGTCCCTGGACGGGGTACGCCGGGAACTGGGCGCGGCGCCGGACGACGGGGGCGGCTCGGTGCTCCGCGCGGCGCGGGACCAGGCCAGGGCTCTTTTGCGCAAGAAAATGCCCTTCGTATTCAACGCCACGAACCTGTCCCCGGCCAATCGGGGCCGCTGGATCAAGCTGTTCCACCGCTACGGCGCGGCGGTGCGGGTGGAGTACCTGGAGACCGGATGGGAGGAGCGGTGCCGCCGGAACCTGTCCCGGCGGGACAGCGTGCCGGAGAGCGCCGTGGCCCGTATGCTGCGCAGCTTTGAGCCGCCGCTCCTCACCGAGGCGGAGGACGTGCGCTGGATATGTGTATAGACGCTGTTGACCGTGTGGATGAGGAGGCGGGAAGAATATGTCGAAAAGCTATGAGACGGTGACCCGGGAGCTGGAGAAACTGCTCTCCGGCGCCATGGAGGTGCTGTCCGGGGATATGATGCATCTGGCCGTCCGCCGGGCGGACCGGGTGAGCGGTTTGCGTTACACCCCCTTCGGCGGCAACCGGGAGACGACGGCGGCGGACTATATCCAGGACATGGACGCGCTGGAGAAAGTGTACGACTGCGGCTCCATGACCCTGCGGAAGGACGGCACGGCGCGGGCCTTCGGGAAGGACGATGTATACGGCCAGCTGCAGATCGCCGACGTGAGCCTGTGGCGGCAGGCGGTGAAGATCGTCCGGGACAGGTTCAAGATGATTGGCCTGCTGCCCGACGGCACGGCCATCGCCTACGGCTACGGGCGCTACGGCCAGACCAGCGTGTTCCACTGGCGGGGCCTGAAGGATATCACCTGCGACGATGAGTGGGCTGCGGGAAAGCTGGCCTCCGGCCAGGTCATCGGCACCCCGGAATGGCACGAGCGCCCGGTGGATTGGGACGCCGGGTCCGTCACCTTTGAGGACGCATTTGCCCGGCCCGGGGACCGGGAGAGCTGGTCATGCACGTGCCGGGACAACGGTCCCGGCGGCGAGCCCCGCCCTGAGGACCTGCCGGAGGACATCCGCTGGTCGGACCTGCGGCAGCTGGTCCCGGGAGATCATTTCACCGTGGGCGTCCGGCGGGACGGGACACTGGTGTCCACGGGCCGGAGCATCTACATCATGTCCCATGGGGAACGGTTCGTGCCGGACTGGCGGGACATCCGCTCCCTGCAGATCATCCGGCTGGATCGGTCCTTTTTGGAGAACACCCTGCTGGTGGGACTGACCCACGACGGCCAGGTGCGCGTCTGCGCCCCATGGGGCGGGGACATGGCGGCGCAGTTCCCGGCGCATATACGCTGCCCCAGTCCGGTGGTCCAGGTCCTGGGCGGCTCAATGGACGAGCGCCCTTACCTGGCTCTGCTGGGCCTGGACGGCCGGGTCCGGCTGGAGGGGGACCCCTGCCCGGCGCTGCAGGAGATGACCCGCTGGCAGGGGGTCCGGGAGCTGACGGCCCTGTCGGGCATGACACAGGGCTGGCCGGAGTGGGAGTGGGAGCAGAAGAGCGTGATCCTGGGCCTGGGCTTTGACGGGCGCGTCCGCGCCCTGGGCCGCCAGACGGGCCACATGACCGAGCTGTATCAGCATGTGTTCCGGGAGCTCGACCACTGGACGGATATCGTGCAGCTGTGCGGCGGCGGGGACCCCTTTCCCGGGTACGGCAGCTTCGCGGTGGCCGGGCTGCGAAAGGACGGGACGGTGGCCTTCGTCGGCGGCCACTGCGATGCGGCGCTCTGGCGGGAGGATATCCCCGCCGATGCCATCATCCCCGAGGAGCGGCTTCGGCTGGAGGCGGCCCAGTGGCAGGATATCCGGCGGCTCTGGTATACCATGGGCCACCTGGTGGGGCAGCGGGCCGACGGCACGTTGCTCCTCAGCCGGGAAAAGAGCTATTGACAAGAGCAAAAAGCGGCCCGTGATCTTGCACGGACCGCCGCGACGCAGCACGCCCGGCGGGACATCCCGCCGGGTGCGTCATAGGGAACGATAGAAAAAGCGCCCGTCACACAGTGATGGACGCGGCATTTTGATTATGGTACAATCGGAGCAACGATCTCACGATGGGAGGCATTTGGATGCTCATCAAGCGCGACATGCTCTTCACCCCCGCGGGCAAAAACCGCCCGCTGCACATCTGGCTGCCGGAGGGCTACGACGGCTCCTCGGAACGCTACCCGGTCATGTATTTCTTCGACGGGCACAACCTGTTCCTGGACCAGGACGCCACCTACGGCAAGAGCTGGGGCCTGCTCAGCTTTTTGCAGAGCTGGGAAAAGCCGATCATCGTCGTGGGCATCGAGTGCGGACACGAGGGCAACGAGCGGCTCTACGAATACTGCCCGTACCACTTCCGCGGCAAGTTCTGGGGCGATTTGCTGGGCACGGGAGGGGCGACGATGGACTTCATGGCCCGGGAGCTGAAGCCCATGATCGACCGGGAGTACCGGACATATGCCTCGCGGGCGGCCACGGCCATTGGCGGCTCGTCCATGGGCGGGCTAATGAGCCTGTACGCCGCCGTGAGATATAACGGCGTCTATTCCAAGGCCGCCTGCGTCTCCAGCAGCATATCGCCCTGCATGCCCAGCCTGCGGGAGGATATCCGGGACGCGCCCATGGACCCGGACACCCGCGTCTATCTCTCCTGGGGGACCAAGGAGGCTGGCGGCAAACGACAGGAGAAAACGGGGGACTACGACACGCCCGCCGCGAAAAACAATCTCGAACTGGCCCGGCGGCTGGAGGAAAAGGGCGCCCTGACCCGGGTGGTCTGCCAGCAGGGCGGTGGCCACAGCGAGGCCAGCTGGGAAAAGCTGGTGCCGGGATTCATGGACTTTCTGTGGCTGGACAGGTGAGCGTGCAGATGGGCCGCGCCGGGGGCTACAGCCCGGCGTAACCGCTCGTCACGTCCAGCGCCCGATACACATCCAGCCAGGGCTGGAACGCGGATTCGGAGTGGCGGATATACCGGGCCATCTCCTCCCAGGCGGCGTGGGCGCCGCTCTCGTCGCCCTGGGCCAGCAGCTGCAGAGCGCGGGCTAGCCGCTGGCCATACGCGGCGTGGCGGCCAAGCGCCGTCCAGAAGGGGCCGCTGCGGCCCTCGGCATCCGCCGCCAGCTGCTGACAGAGCCGGGCGGCCTGCTCGGCCTTTTTGGCGGCGTCGGCGTCGGTGCGGGGCCCTTTGCCGTTCACATAGTCGCACAGCTGCAGATGGGACAGCTTCTCCAGATACGCCAGCGCCAGGGGCGCGTCCTGACCGTAGGCGGCCTGGAAGTACTCCCGGACCAGCGCGTCAAAGTCCGCGTCCCCGTCCAGCAGGGCCCGGCCCATCACGTAATTCGGCAGGAAGTTGGGCGAGCCCGCCCGCAGTTCCTGACAGCTGATATAGCCGTTCAGGCCCAGCTCCCGCAGGCGACGGATGTCCAGGCAGATGACCCGGGCGATGTGGATATAGCCCAGGTCCCCATAGTGGGCCCGGCCCAGGGGGTAGTCGTAGACGAAGCTGTCCCCGCCGAATATCCCCTGCCAGCCCCGGAGAAAGGCCAGATTCTCCCCCAGGTCGCCGGGCAGCGTGATGCGGTTGCGGACATAGGGGGGGATAGGCGGCACGTGGGCGGCGTCATAGGCGCGGGCAAAGGTGCGGCTGATGGGCGCGAACATGAGCACGAACCGCTCCGGGTGCTCCAGCCGCTCCCGGATGGGGGGCCAGAGCAGCTCCTGATACAGCAGGAACACCAGCTTGGTGTCCAGACCCTCCGCCGTAAGCCGTCGGTCGATGTCGTTGAGCAGCGCCACATATTGGTCGGAGATGGTGCTTTCCCGGCAGGCGGGGCATTCGCACACGTTGTTGAAGCAGTCCGCCAGCCAGACGTGCAGATAGTCCACGGCAGGATCATCCCGGGCGTAATCCACCACCAGAGAGGCAAAGCGCTCCCGGGCCCGGGCGTTGGACAGACACAGGTTGGTGTTGGCGGGCACGCCGCCGAACAGACCCCGGGTCCCATCCACCTGGGCGGCCAGCGGCCGCTTGTCCTCCGGCAGAGGCCGCGCCTCGGCGTCCCAGGAGTCGGTCTCATACCCCAGCACCGCTCCGGTCCAGCCGTGCCCTACCTTATGCAGCATCAGTCCCCGGCGGGCAAGCTCTTCCTGGGCCTGGGCCGTCACCGCCTGCACCAGCTCCGGCCCCAGCGTCTGGGGCGGCAGAAGGGGGTTGTTCAGGTGCCGATACCAGCGGGCCAGAAAGGCATAGGGGGTCCGAAACTGCAAAAAGAAGGCGTTGAAGCCCAGCTTGGGCAGCCAGTCGATGAAGTCCAGGATGTTCTCGCGGCTGTCGGCCCCCTCGATGCACACGCCCCGGTGGAAGTACGCCGCTGTCGTCTCATAGCGCAGGCGGAGCCCATCGGAGGCAAGGGAAGGGACCAGTTCATTCTCCCGGCCGGGGGCCAAAAAGCGGCAGCCCAGGCGGCGCAGCGCGTCGTATACCCCCAGCAGCACCGCCCTGGAGCTGTTGCCCGTGATGGTCCCCCGGTGGGGGGAGAGGTCCACGGAGAAGCGGTCGTTCCCCGGGGCGGGGAACACGTTCAGTTGGATGGCGCAGGCATGCTCCGCCGGGAGCATCCGCCCCAGGTAAGAACAGAGCTCCTCTCCGGCGAAACGGAGGGTGTCGTTTGGCGTATGTTCAACGGTGATGTTCATAGGATACAGCCCTCGCTGTAAAAAGAAGGAATTGAATAAAGTAACGGCGTCATAAAAAGGGCCCTGGGGTTTCCCAGGGCCCTAAGGTATTATAACAGAGGCTTACACGCTGTCAAGCCTTACTCGGCCACCTGGTCCAGGGCCTCCTGCATCACGTCGAACAGCACCCAGTCGCCCACGTCCTCATGGGCCTCCTCCTCGGTGATGTTGCCGCCGGCGAGCATATCGTTCTGCACGCCCTCATAGTAGCCCTTCATGGTGCCGTCCTCCATGGCGGTGACCATGTCCTCGATGTTGAACCAGTGGGCGTCGCCCCACTGCAGCAGGTTGATGTCCTTCTCGGTCTTGGTCTGCTCGGCGCACCAGCCAGCCACCTCGTCGGCATGCTCGGGGTCCGCGCCGTAGTCCATGGCCTTGAACAGCGCCCGGCTGAAGCGGACCAGGGTGTCATGGTTCTCCGCGGCGTAGTCGGGCAGGCAGATCCAGCTGGACATGTTGGTGGAGCCGTCGGCGAACTCGATCTCATAGGAGCCCTCGGCCTGCTCCAGGCACATGGAGGTGTAGGGGTTCCAGGTCACGGCCACGTCGATGTCGCCGGAGATCATGGCGGGGACGATGTAGCCGGGATCCAGAGCGTTGAGGGTCACGTCGTCGCGGGTCAGGCCAGCCACGTTCAGGGCGTTGTCCAGGGTGGTCTCGGAGGAGGAGCCGGCGCTGTAGCCGATCTTCTTCCCGGCCAGGTCTTCCACGGTCTCGATGCCGGAATCGGCGGAGCAGACCAGACGGTCGGTGGTGTGCACGGAGCTGGGCGCGAAGATGATGGCGCTGCCAGTGATGCACAGCCGATGGGCGCCCTTGCCGATGTAGGCCAGGTCGATGGAGCCGCCCTCCATGGCGGCGATCTCAGAAGGGCCGTCGCCGAACTCGGTCAGCTCGATGGTGATGCCCTCATCCTCGAAGTAACCGCCGTTGATGCCCGTCATCACGGCCCAAAGGGACGCGTAGTTGGCCATGTAGCCGACACGCAGGGTGATGGGCTCCTGCTCCTCGGCGGCGAAGGCGATGGCGCCCAGGCTCAGCACCATGGCCAGAGCCAGAACGAGTGCGAGAAACTTTTTCATGGTTATCCTCCTAAATAAATTCTTACCTTATGTTCTCCGGCTTTGCCGGGTCAGGTACGGTTTACTTGCGGACCTCCAGGTACTCCTGGTAGACCTCGTTCCAGACCTCGGTCTTCAGCTCCAGGAAGCGGGGGTCGTTCTTGGTGGCCTGGTCCCGGGGATAGGGGATGTCCACGTCCACGATGCGCTTGATGCGCCCGGGACGGGCGGACATGATGACCACCCGCTGGGCCAGCAGGATGGCCTCGTCCACGTCGTGGGTGATGAAGAAGCAGGTCTTTTGCTCCTCCTCCCAGGTCTTCAGCAGCTCCGTCTGCAGCTGGGCGCGGGTCTGGGCGTCCAGCGCGCCGAAGGGCTCGTCCATGAGCAGCACCTCCGGGTTGTTGGCATAGGCGCGGGCGATGGCCACACGCTGTTTCATGCCGCCGGACAGCTCCTTGGGGTAGGAGTTCTCAAAGCCCTCCAGGCCGACGAGCTTTATGTACTTGCGGGCGATGGCCTCGCATTCGGCCTTGGGCAGACGCTTCATCTGGGGGCCGAACATGACGTTTTTCAGTACTGTCTGCCAGGGGAACAGCGCGTACTGCTGGAACACCACGCCCCGTTCCACGCCCACGTCGGTGATGGGCTTGCCGTCCAGATAGCAGGTGCCGGAAGTGGCCTCGTGCAGCCCGGCGATGATGTTCAGCAGGGTGGACTTGCCGCAGCCGGAGGGGCCCACGACGCACACGAACTCATTTTCCATGATGTCCAGGTTCACGCCGTTGAGGGCCACGGTGGTGCCGTGCTCGCCCTTATATTCCTTATAAACGTTGTCGATGTGGAGCTTCACTGCTCTCTCTTCTCCTGCCATGACGTCAGCCTCCTTTCAATGAAATTGACCAGCATGTTCAAGAGCATGCCGATGATGCCGATGATGATGATATACATCAGCATGGGAGCCGACTCGAAGGTGCCGGACAGGGCGCGGATACGCATGCCCAGGCCGGCCTGCGCTCCGGTGGATTCTGCCGCCAGCAGGGTGGTCAGTCCGGCGCCCAGGCCCAGGCGCACGGCGGTGATGATGAAGGGGACGGTGGCGGGCAGGGTAATGCGGAAGAAAATGTCCATGTCCTTGGCGCCCAGCACCCGCGCGGCCTTGACCAGGGTGGTGTCGATGTTGGCGATGCCGCCGTAGATGGTCACGCACATGGTCATAAAGGTGCAGATCCAGATCAGGATGATGGCGGGGGTCTTGCCCACGCCCACCATGATGACGATCAGCGGCGCGTAGGCCAGGGCGGGGATGTTCCGGATGAAGTTGAT
>CANROZ010000010.1 GCA_947632365.1 uncultured Oscillospiraceae bacterium | reverse complement strand
GCCAGCCAGGTCTCTCTTTGCCGTGGAACGGCAAAGCTCGAATGGCGGCGGCATCTCCTCTCCCCACAGGAAACGCTTCGCTGGTTTCCTGTGGGGGCCCCACGGCCGCGCGTAAATCCAAAAGCCGCAATACATCAGGCTTTTGGATTATGCCGACGGGATTCACTCCCGTCGAGCAGAGCAAATCGAGGTCAAAACTTGTTTTGACAAGCTCAAGCGGCGGGGATCTCCCGCCGCTTTGGGTTTATTCTTCCGGCGCCTGGGTGATGTCCGAGCCGAAGTATTTTATGCTCAGCTCCGTCAATGTGCCGTCCTCGGCCATCTCCGAGATGGCCACGTTGAGGGCGTCCAGCAGGGAGGCGTTCTCCTCTCCCTTGCGCAGGGGGATGGCGATCAGGTTGGCCTCGTCGGTGTAGTCCACGATCTTCAACGGCGCGTCCGGCTGCTGGGCCATGTAGTCCAGCACGGAAACCTCCGCATTCAGCGTGGCGTCCACCCGGCCGGATTCCACCATCTGCATGGTCTCGCCCAGGGAGTCCACCCCCTCGCAGGTGGCGCCGTAATCCTCCGCCAGCTCCATATAAGTGCTGCCGATGCTGTTGGAGGTGGTCTTGCCCTCCAGGTCCTCGAAGGAGTTGATATCGGTGTTGTCCTGCCGGACCACCAGGGCGGTGCGGATGTAGGCGTAGGGGTCGGTGAAGTCGTACTTCTCGCTGCGCTCCTCGGTCACGTCCACGCCGTTGATGACAAGATCGTATCGGGAGGAGTCGAGCCCGGCGAACAGGCCGTCCCACTCGCCCTCCACGAAATTGGCCTCCACGCCCAGATAGCTGGCGATGGCCTGGCCAACCTCCACGTCGAAGCCCACCAGCTCATCCTCCTCGTTGTGGTAGGTCCAGGGAGCCCAGGTGCCCTCCATGGCGATGTTCAGTACGCCCCGGTCCAGGATGTCGGTGAGCAGGTCCTTCTCCGCGGCGGCGGCCGGGATGCAGGCCAGACCCAGGCACAGCGCCAGGGCCAGCGTCAGAGCAAACAGTTTTTTCATTTGTCAACCTTCCTTTCTGTTCAGCGAGCGGAGAAAGCTCTGTATCCGCTCCAATTTTTGTTCCTCGAAAAATTCCGCCGTGGGCGCGTCCGCCAGCACGGCGCCCTCGTCCATGAACAGGACCCGGGTGGAGACCTGCCGGGCGAAATGTACCTCATGGGTGACGATGACCATGGTCATGCCCTCCTCGGCCAGGGTCCGGATGACCTCCAGCACTCCGCCGATGAGCTCCGGGTCCAGGGCGGAGGTGGGTTCGTCCAGGAATATCACGTCCGGCTCCCCGGCCAGGGCCCGGGCGATGGCCACCCGCTGCTGCTGTCCGCCGGAGAGCTGGCTGGGATAGGCGTCCCGCCGCTCCGCCAGGCCCACCCGCTCCAGGGCCGCCATGGCCCGGTCGGCGGCCTCGGCCTTGGGCATCTTTCGGGCCACGATGAGCCCCTCGGTGACGTTCTGCAGGGCGGTCTTATTGGAAAACAGATTGAAATTCTGGAACACGAAGGCGGTGTGCCGCCGATAGGCGGCGATATCCTTCCGGGAGAGGGCGGGCATATCCATCCGCTGTCCCTGGAAGGTCATGGTCCCCGCATCGGCCCGCTCCAGATAGTTGAGGCACCGCAGCAGCGTGGTCTTGCCGCCGCCGGAGGGGCCCAGCACCGCCAGGGCGTCGCCCTTTTCCACGGCCAGGTCCACGCCCTTCAATATCTCCCGGCCGTCGATGGATTTTCTCAGTCCCGTTACCTCAAGCACGGATCACGTTCCCCCCGTTCATGGCGTTGAGCTTTTTCTCTCCCAGGCGCTGCAGCCAGGTGATCACCGTGCAGAACATGAGATAGATGAGAGCCACCTCGGCGTACAGCGCCAGGTGCTCATAGGTGCGGCCGGCCACCCGCTGGGTGGCCATGAACATCTCCGTCACGGTGATGTTGGCGGCCAGGGAGGTGTCCTTCACCATGCTGATGAGGGAGTTGGACAGGGGCGGGAACGCGGTGCGGAAGGCCTGGGGCAGCACGATCCGCCGCATGATCTGGGTGTAGCTCATGCCCACGCAGTAGCCCGCCTCCATCTGACCCCTGGGCACCGCCTCGATGGACGCCCGGACGGTCTCGGCGCAGTAGGCCCCCTCGTTCAGGGCGAACACCGCCACCGCGCAGGGGAAGGCGGGAAGGGCGAGCCCCAGGTCCGGCAGACCGAAATAGACCAGGTACAGCTGCACCAGCAGCGGCGTGCCCCGGATGATCCAGATGTAGAACCGCACCAGCTGCTTCAGTCCCTTCACGTCGGCGATCTGGACCATGGCGCAGATTACCGCGATGATCAGGGCCAGGGCGAAGGATATAGCGGTCAGGGGGATGGTGACCAGAAGCCCCTGGCCCAGGATGCGGGGAAAGGATGAGATAAGGATATCAACGACTCGTTCGCTCAATGTTCTGCCTCCTGCTGTTGTCCACGATCAATTATTATACAATCATACGGGAAAAATAGCAAATAGTTTTGTGCTGCCGCGGCGGGCCTTTTCGCCGGGATTGTTTCCGGGGAGAAAAGTGTGTATAATAAGGAAAAGCAAAGACAACGTCAGCGTAAGGGAGCGGCAATGGAAAACAGGTCCACACATCCGTCCGCCGCACGGCGGGGGGCGGTCATATCCGGGGCTTACGGCATGGCCAATGCCGGGGACGACGCGGTCCTGGCGGCCATGACGGCGTCCCTGCGCCGTCTGGAGGGGGATATGCCCATCACGGTCATCGCCCGGGGCGGGAAAAAGGCGGTCCGGCGCTTTGAAGTCAACGGCATAGGCCGTCTGGACCTGCCGGGCTGGCTGTGGGCCATGAAAAGGGCAAAGCTGTTCCTGCTGGGCGGCGGCAGCCTTTTGCAGGACGTGACCAGCCGCCGGAGCCTGTGGTTCTATCTGGCGGCGCTGCGCCTGGCCAAGACCATGGGCTGTGCCACCATGCTCTATGGAGTGGGCATGGGCCCCATCCGCCGGGAGAAGGAGGTCCGCCGCGCGGCGGACTATCTGGACCGCTTCGCGGATGTGATCACCGTCCGGGACCGGGACAGCATGCAGACGCTGACGGACTGGGGCGTGACGAATCCCAAAGTGCTGCTCTCAGCGGATCCGGCCATCGGCCCGGGGCCTGCGGCGGCGGAACGGGAGCAGCGGGCGGGCGTCATACTGCGGCCCTGGCCAGGATTCTGGGAGCATGTGCCGGATTTTGCCGCGGCGGCGCGGTATCTGTGGCAGCGGTATAAGCTGCCGCCCACGTTCATCTGTCTGGCCCCCGAGGACCGCCAGGCGGTCCGGAGCGTGTGCGCGGAGCTGGGGGATGTGCCCTTCGCGGTGTCGTCGGACCCCCGCCGGGTGGGCAGGATGAGCGTGGTGCTCAGCATGCGGCTGCACGGGCTGGTGTTCGCCCTGCGGGACGGGGTCCCCGCCGCCGGGGTGAGCTACGACCCCAAAGTGGACGCCTTCTGCCACGAGGCGGGCTTCCCCCTGGTGAAGCTGGAGGATGCCTCGGCGGAGGATCTGCAGGAGCTCATCGACTTTGCCATGCACATGGATGGGGAGCATCTGTCCGCTTCGGCCCGGGAGCTCCGGGGCCGGGAGCGGGTCAATATCACCGCCGCGGCCCAGCTGCTGGCGGACGAATAGAGAGGAGAACGCTATGTTTCGCATCGGATGCCACATCTCCGCCTCCGGCGGCTACCAGGCCATGGGGGAGCGGATCGCCGCCCTGGGCGGCAACACCTTCGCCTTTTTCACCCGCAACCCCCGGGGCGGGGCGGCCAAGCAGATCGACCAGGCGGACGTGGACGCCTTTTTGGCCTTCTGCCGGGAGAGGGATATCGACCGGATCGTGGCCCACGCCCCCTATACCCTGAACCCCTGCGCGGAGAAGGAGAATGTCCGGGAATTTGCCCTCAACACCTTCGCGGACGACCTGCGGCGCATGGAATACACCCCGGGCCAGTACTATAATTTCCACCCGGGCAGCCATGTGGGCCAGGGCCTGGAGGTGGGCATCGAGAAGATCGCCCAGACCCTCAACGCCGTGCTGTTCCCGGAGATGACCACCACGGTGCTGCTGGAGACCATGGCGGGCAAGGGCAGCGAGGTGGGCGGCCGCTTCGACCAGCTGCGGGCCATCATGGACAAGGTGGCGCTGAACGAAAAGCTGGGGGTGTGCCTGGACACCTGCCACGTGTGGGACGGGGGCTACGACATCGTGAACGACCTGGACGGGGTGCTGACGGCCTTTGACAAGGCGGTGGGGCTGGAGCGGCTGAAGGCTGTACATCTGAACAACAGCAAAAATCCCCTGGGCAGCCCCAAGGACCGCCACGCCCGGCTGACCGAGGGGCTCATACCCCTGGAGGCCATCGGGCGCATCGTCACCCATCCCGTTCTGGAGAAGCTGCCCTTCATCCTGGAGACGCCCCAGGAGTCGGAGGCAGGCTACGCGGAGGAGATCGCTCTGGTGCGGCAGCTCCACGGCTGAGCGCATACATACTCCTGCCGCGGCCGGGGATACTATCCCCGGTGATGAAAGTGGACAAGAACTTTGCAGGCGGCCCGGGCGTGCCTCTGGGATTTGGTATAGCCCTGGCCCGGAACCCGAAGGCCATGGATGTGTTCTCCGGCCTGAGCCAGGAGCAGCAGCGCCAGGTCCTGGACAAATCCCGCCGCATCCGCTCCCGGCAGGAGATGCGCTCCTATGTGGACTCCCTGGTGGGCATGGACCCGTCGCAGCTGGACTGACGGCGGGTCCTTTGCTGTCTGCCTGAGGCCGCAAAGCCTTGAAAACAGCGGGATTCTACGAATCGGAGAGTCCTCCTCCGAACGGATGGGAGAGTGCTCTCGCGGCGAGGAGAGCGGGGGACGGAACAAGAGGTTGCCATAAGACCGGAGCCGGGGTAAGCTGTAAAGGAGAAGTGCGCAAGGAGGCATTGGGCATGTATCACATCTTTACAGACCTGGCGGCCAACATCCCCCAGGAGCTGGTGGAGAGCAAAAAGCTGGATATCATCCCCATCCACTGCACGGTGGACGGAAAGCTGCTGGACGTGGCGAAGGACGGCTTCGACGGTCCGGCCTTTTACGCCGCCATGCGGGCCGGGGCCGTGACCAGCACCTCCATGCCCGCCCCGGCGGTGTTCCTGGACGCCTTCCGCCCCATCCTGGAGGCGGGGGAGGACATCGTATACATCGGCATGTCCAGCGGCATCAGCGGCACGGTGGGCCTGGGCCGGACCGTGGCGGCGGAGCTACGGGAGGAGTTCCCGCAGCGGCGCATCTCCATCATCGACTCCAAGGCTGCCTCTCTGGGAGAGGGGCTCCCGGTGCTGTACGGCGCCGATCTGCGGGAGCAGGGTGCCGACTATGAGACGGTGGTGCGCAAGGTGCAGGAGAAGTGCGACCACATGTATCAGATATTCACCGTGGAGGACCTGGAATACCTGCGCCGGGGCGGGCGGCTGCACACCGCCGTGGCGGTGGTGGGCAATATGCTCAATGTCAAGCCCATCCTCTTCGGGGACGCGGAGGGGCACATCGTGCTGCGCCATATGAACGTGGGCCGCAGGCGGTCCCTGGACACCCTGGTGGCGAAATATAAGGAGAACTGCACGGACATGACCCAGAGCGTGGGCCTGGCCCACTGTGACAGCCCCGACGATACGGCCCGGGTGGTGGAGAAGCTCCGGGCGGCGGGCTGCACGGGGGAGATACTCACCGTGTGCTACGAGCCTGTGACCGGCTCCCATGTGGGCCCGGGCACGGTGGCGCTTTTCTTCTACGGCGCCCACAGATGACAGGATAGAGACGTTTCCCCGCTGCGGCAGTCCTGCGGCGGGGATTTTATTTTTTCCCGTCGGCCCGTTCCGACCCCCTTCGACAGGGCCTCTGTTCCATTCTATAGACAGAGCGGAAAAAGGGGGGACGGATATGCGCCGGGCGGTGTTGGTCCTGTTGGTGCTGGTGCTGGGGGCGGTGATGGCCGCCCGGGCCCAGCTGCCCACGGCGGAGGAAAAAGCGGCCGCCATGGCGGCGTCCTGGGACAGCGGGCGCTATAACGTGCTGGTCCTGGACGGGCCCCGGACCGCCGACACGGCGGGCAGCTCCCTCATCACCCAGATAGACAGCTATTTTCTCACCCGCACCCCCACGGCCAAGGGCCGATATACGGGCCTGCTGGCGGGGAAGGACCTGGTGCTGCTGCTGGCGGAGGAATGGGTGCCGGAGAGCGTGAACCGGGTGCAGACGCCGGGACTTTATAAACTGCTGTCCGAGGGGGCGCAGGTGGATGACGTGTACGCCCCGGTGTGGTATCAGGGCCGGGACGGCCGGGAGTTTGCCCTGTTGTCGGGCCTGGTCCCCACCATGGTGCAGAGCCGGACGGCCATGGCCTGGGCGGGGCAGCAGGGCACCAGATTGCCCTATGCCCTGGGCCAATGCCTGGGGGCAGCGGGCTATATATGCCGGGCCTGCGGCGGCGATGTGGACCGGGCGGCGGCTTACGGGGCGCTGGGTTTCGATATGGCGGACGGAGACCTGGCGGAGACGGTGGCGGACCTTGCCGGAGGCGAGGACCCTTTCGCGGTGTATCAGTATCTGCAGGGGCAGGACGGGGAGGCGGTCCTGGCCCGGCTGTGGGAGACATTGGAGCGGCAGGATGCCGCGGGGGACACCGTCGTGGCGGTGCTGACAGGCAGCCCGGAGCCCCTGCGGGGCAGGCTCTTTCTCTGGGGGGACGGCCTGACGGGGGCCCATGTGACGGCGCCCTGCTCGGAGCTGGACGTGACGCCCACGCTGCTGGACCTGCTGGGTGCGGCCTATGACGCCCGGTTCCTCTCCGGACGGGACCTTCTCAGCGCCGACGGCGAGGGGCGGCCCGTGGCCCTGTACGGCAGCGCCTATTCCGACTGGGCCACCGATGCGGGCTGCTACACCGCCGGGACAGGGACCTTTGACCCGGCGGACGAGCGCTTTTCCACCGATACGGAGGCGGCCCGGTATGTGCGTCGGATGTGCCAGACAGTCTACGACGGCTATATCTACGCCCGGCGGGTCATGGAGACCGACTATTTCCGGGCGGCGGAAAAATAATGACAAAAAGTGACAAAATCTGTTGCGTTTATGGGAAAAGTAGCGTATAATACAAATAATACCCGGATTATACGTTGAGTTAACGGCGCCGTCCGTCGGCGCCTGCGCATGAACAGGGGGGATTTTCATGAGACTACAGAGAGCCGCCATACTGTTTCTCGTGCTGGGCCTACTGGTCGGGTTCGAGGTGGTGGCGCTGGATCGGTTCACCGGGGAGGAGACTGCGGCTGTGCAGCCTTCCGCCCAGCCCATAGCGCCCACCGCTGAGGTCCAGGCCACAGATATACCTGTGCCCACGGTGATACCGACCCAGGTGGGCTTCACCAGCCCGCCGGGACCCTCCGGCAACAGCAGCGGCGGAAGCAGCAGTAGCAGCAGCAGCAATAAGAACAGCTCCTCCAGCAGCAACAACAATAGCTCCTCCAGCAACAACAGCAAGCCCAAAGCTACTGCCAAGCCAACCCAGAAGCCCGATCCCACCAGCGTGCCGGGCACCAACATCGGCTCCGGCAGCTTTTCCTCCAACACGGGCGTGGGCATGAACCTGAACGTCAGCTGGAAGGCCCAGACCCACAACGACAAGGCCCGCATCTACATCACCGGGACCGTCAACTCCTACAGTCTGAGCGTTTCGGGCCGTTCCGTGTCCATCAGCTACAACGGCTATTCCACCTCCGTGACAGGAAAGAGCATCAACGTGAGCGGCAATAGCCAGCAGAGCAACGAGCTGTTCTCCACTCACCTGGACGTGCCCCTGGACACCTCCGGGACCATGACGGTCACCTGGAAGTACAACGGCACCTATCACGACACCGATATCCCGGAGGTCGTGGCGTCCGGCAATGTGTTCACCTGATATGAAAGTACATATGACGCAAAAGTCCCCGTCCGTCGGACGGGGACTTTTTTATGTATGGCGGTCACAGGTGGGACGACTCTTTTTGGGGGGCCAGCTCCACCATCACCACGGCGGCGAACACCAGCGCGCAGCCGAACAACTCCCACCCGGAGAGGGAGGAGCTCGGCATCAGCACGTACCCCGCCAGGACGGAGATCACGCTCTCCAGGCTCAGGATCAGGGAGGCCACCGCCGGGTGCACGCCCTTCTGGCCTACGATCTGCAGCGTGTAGGCAACGCCGCTGCTGAGCACGCCGCCGTAGAGGATGGGCATGGCGCAGTCCAGGATATCGGCCAGGGCAGGCCGCTCCAGCAGCATGCAGGGCAGGCCCAGAAGCCCGCAGACGAAAAACTGTACGCAGCTCAGGCGCACCCCGTCGGCCAGGGGGGAAAAGCGGTCGATGACCAGGATGTGGACGGTGAAACCGAAAGCGCACAGCATCAGCAGCAGATCGCTCATCTCCAGGTCCAGCCCCTGTCCGGCCAGCAAGCCGTCCATCAGGCACAGACAGAAAAAGCCCGCCACGGCCACCGCCGCACCCAGCCACACCAGCGGCGGGGATTTTTTGCCGATGAACAGGCCCGCGATGGGCACCAGGGCGCAGTAACAGGCGGTGATGAAGCCCGCCTTGCCCACATTGGTGTCCGCGCTCTGCAGGGCGATGCCGTACTGCTGGAGATTGGCGGCCACGAAAAGGGCCACGCCGCAGACCGCGCCGCCCACCAGGATATCCCGGCGGTTGCCCTTTTCAAAACCTCCGGTGCGGCTGCGCGCCCGGTCCAGCAACGGCAGCGCCGCCAGCAGGGTCAGCGCCCCGATGAAGGAGCGGATGCAGTTGAAGGTGAAGGGACCGATGTAGGCCATGCCGTCCTTCTGGGCCACGAAGGCAACGCCCCAGATGAGGGCGGTGAGAAACAGCAGAGCGGAATTTTTCAGGGAGCTTGTGCGCAAGGGAGGGACCTCTTTTCCGCCGCGTGCGCGGCTTTGCCAGTATACGCCGCCGCCCGGCCTTTGTCAACGGCTCCGGCGGCTGCGGGGATAGGGAGCGCGCTGGTCTGTCAGACCCAGCAGATAGTCCACACTGGTGCCGTAAAAGCGGCTGAGACTGATGAGCACGTCCGAGGGGATGTCCCGCTTGCCCAGCTCGTAGTGGGAGTAGCAGACCTGCGAGCAGTTCAGGTAGACGGCCAGTTCCTTTTGGGTCAGATCGCCGTCCTCCCGCAGGTCCCGTATCCGGCTATACATCTTGTGCCTCCGATTCGATGAAAGTGACACATAAAGTATAGGTAAAACATTTTGTTATATTGACATGTAAAACAAATTGTTTTATACTGTCCGGGCGGCGAAGTCCGGCGCGGGCGCTGGTAAGGCAGGGAAAACTTTAATGAAATCTTAAGAATTGGATGGTTGCCTTTTGTGTATAAACATATTATTATATACAACATACAGGGTGTCGGGACCACAGACAGACAGTCCGGCGCCAATGTGAGGAGGAAGCTATGAGAAAGAGCTTATCGGGGGCCCTGGCGGGGGCGCTGCTGCTGGCGGTGCTGGCGGGGTGCTCTGACAGCGCGGCCAACAACGGCCAGGCGGTGAGCGTGGAGGCGGTGGCCTCCATCGTGAACGGCGGGGCCGTGGGCCTGCTAGACCGCTACGCAGGCATGGTGGTCTCTGGCGAGACCGCCGACGTGAAGCGGGACTCCAACAAGACCGTGCTGGAGATATATGTGAAGGAGGGGGACACCGTTCGGGAGGGGGAGCCCCTGTTCTGCTATGACAGCGAGAAGATGCAGCTGGACCTGGATCGGCTGTATCTGAAGCGGGAAGATTTTGCCAACACCATCTCCGCCGCCGAGGCGGAGATATCCGAGCTGGAGGGCCAGCGCTCCAAGGCCAAGGACTCGGAGAAGCTGAGCTACACCCTGCAGATCGACTCCCGCAAGGCGGATATCCGGGAGGCGCAGTACAATAACTCCCTCAACGAGCGGGATATCGCCTCCATGGAGGCGGCCCTGGAGAACACGGAGATCACCTCCCCCATCGCGGGCCGGGTGATGAGCGTGGACGAGGAGGGGAGCGCCGACTCCTACGGCTACTATGACGACGAACAGTCCGGCGGCGACACGGGGGTCAAGTTCATCACCGTCACCGACGTGACCAGCCTGCGGGTCCAGGGGGACATCAGCGAGATGAACGCCTACGCCCTCACCGAGGGCATGGAGATGCTCATCCGGTCGAGACTGGACAACTCCGTCACCTGGCGGGGCGTGCTGTCCTCCATCGACTGGGACAATCCGGTAAAGAACGACAACAGCGACGGCATGGTGTACATCTCCTCCTCTGGGGACGACGAGATGACCACCGCCAGCAAGTATCCCTTCTACATAGAGCTGGAGAGCACCGAGGGGCTGCTGCTGGGCCAGCACGTATACATCGAGCCGGACACCGGGGAGGAGGAAAAGCCCGCCGGGCCCATGCTGCCCAGTTACTACTTGGTGATGGAGGGCGAGGACGCCTACGTCTGGGCTGACGACGGCAAGGATAAGCTGGAGAAGCGGGCTGTGGAACTGGGCCAGTACGACGAGAACACGGACTGCTACGAGATCGCCGACGGCCTGGATGTGAGCGACTATATCGCCTTCCCCGAGGAGGGCCTGACCGAGGGCCAGGCCACGGAGAAGTATGACCCCGCCGCCCAGGCGGAGGACCTCGCCGACGACGGAGCCGCCATGGCGGGCGAGGCCGTGGCGATGCCCTGAGAGGTGCGCCATGCTGTTAGAGATGCACGACATATGCAAGGACTACCCCCAGGGCCGTGAGGTGGTGAAGATCCTCAAGCACGTGGATCTGTTCATCGAGGAGGGGGATTACCTTGCCATCATGGGGCCGTCCGGCTCGGGAAAGACCACGCTGATGAACCTCATCGGCTGCCTGGACGTGCCCACCAGCGGAGATTATTACCTCAACGGGGAGAACGTGGCCAGCGCCTCGGAGAACCGCCTGGCGGACATCCGCAACTCCACGCTGGGGTTCGTGTTCCAGAGCTTTTATCTGCTGCCCAAGCTCACCGCCCGGGAGAACGTGGCGCTGCCGCTGCTCTACGCCGGGGTGAAAAAGCGGGAGCGGCTGCGCCGGGCGGAGCAGGCTCTGGAGATGGTGGGTCTGGCCGAGCGGATGGACTTCATGCCCAACCAGCTGTCCGGTGGACAGCAGCAGCGGGTAGCCATCGCCCGGGCCATGATCAACCACCCCAAGCTGCTGCTGGCGGACGAGCCCACGGGCGCGCTGGACACCGCCTCGGGCCACCAGGTCATGGACCTTTTTGACGAACTGAACGACAACGGCGCCACCATCGTGCTCATCACCCATGAGCCCAAGGTGGGCGCCCGGGCGCGGCGTCTGCGCCGCATCCTGGACGGGGAGCTGCTGTCGGAGGAAAGGAGCCGCGCCGATGGCCAAGCATGAGATGCCTGCGCCCGAGCGGGCGCCCCAGGCGGCGGAAAAGCCCCATCGGCATGAGGTGCCCGCCCCCCGGGATACGGCCCCCAGGCCGAAAAACCGCAAAGCGCGCCGGATCGTGTCCATCGTGCTGGTGTGCGCCATCGTGCTGAGCGCGGCGGGCGGCGGCGGATATTACTATCTGAAGAACCGCACGGGGAAGACGGTGGACGCCTACCCCCTGTCGGAGCTTGGCAGCAGCAGCATCTGGTATAACCGGGTGAACACCGGGGGCCAGGTGCGGGCGGACAAGATGCAGTCGGTGTATCTCTCCTCCACCCAGACGGTCACGGAGGTCTATGTGACCGAGGGCCAGCAGGTGAAGGTGGGCGACCCCATCCTGGCCTTTGACACCACCCTGGACGAGGTGGAGCTGACTCGCAAGCAGATCGCCATCGACCAGCTGAAGCTGGAGCTGAAGCAGGCCGACGAGACCCTGAAGGAGATCGACACCTATAAAGTGGGGTCCCCCGGCAGCGGCTATGTGTCGCCCATGCGGACCCCTAAGCCCACCCAGGCGCCCCAGCCCACCGACCTGCCCTATTTCCAGGGCGGCGCGGGCACGGCGGAGGACCCCTATGTGTTTTTGTGGGGAGAGGACCTGTATCTTGGCGACGCCAATGTGGAACATCTGCTCCTGCTGGCCCAGCCCTCCCCCAGCCCCACACCCACGCCGGAGACCAGCGCTGGCCCGGACGCCAGTGCGGAACCGGATGCCAGTGCGGAGCCGGACGCCAGCCAGACCCCTGGCGGCGGCGAGGGCGAGAGCCTGGCCGCGCCCATGGGGCCGGAGGCGCGCATGCCCGTGGGCGCAGGCCACGGCTACAGCCTGACGGCGCTGTTGGCCCCGGCCCGGAGCGCTCACGTGCTACGGGAGGCGGAGCAGACCTCCGACCAGCCCACCGAGACGCCTGCGGACCCGCCTGCCCAGGATACGCCCGCGCCGCCTACCGAGGCGCCGCCCACCGATACTCCCGCTCAGGATACGCCTACGCCCACCCCCACGGAGCCCGCCGGGACCGACCCCACGCCCGGACCTACCCCCATCCCCTGGGGGACGATCTCCGCGGAGGACATCCTGCGGCTGTTCACGGACCGGAAGGATGACGCGGCGGCGCTGAAGGCGCTGTATGAGGGCCTGGAGGAGGACGAGAAGCAGATCATCGCCGACAAGCTCAGCGACGAGCAGATGGCGGCGCTGAAAGCGCTGTTCACGGACCAGGGCGAGCCGGAGCCCGTGTTCCCCGTCCGGAGCGAGCCCGCCCCTACGCCCACCGAGGGGACGGAGCCTACCCATGCCCCGGACCAGGGCGGCGGCGGGCCCACTCAGCCCACGGAGGGTCCGGGGACCGAGCCCACCGAGGCCCCGGAGGAGACCCCGGAGCCCACGGCTGTGCCTGAGGGCGCCCAGTATTATATGGTCTTTGAGGTCCGGGAGAACGACTCTATGCAGGGCGAGCTGCTGCGGGTCTTTGAGGTCCAGTTCACCCTGTCCAGGTCCCCCAGCGACCCCTGGCGGCAGTTCTGGCTGTTCCGGGTGATGGAGCCCATGTATGTGCCCAAGCATGTCCAGCCTCCCATGGAGGATGCGGGCCTTGGCGGCGTGTCCTTCGATCCGGGGGTATACTACAGCGCCGAGGAGATCAGCCAGATGCGCGCCCAGACCCAGCAGGAGATCAAGAGCAAGACCATCGCCCTGAAGCTGGCGGAGCAGGAACTGAAGCAGGTGGAATATGAGCTTTCCAACGGCGAGGTGCTGTGCGACACCGACGGCGTGGTGAAGACGGTGCTGGAGCCGGACCAGGCCCTGGAGCAGAATGAGCCCATGGTGGTCATATCCGGCGGCGGCGGTTACTTCGTCACCGCGTACATGGGCGAGTTCGACATGGGCTATCTCGCCGTGGGTGACAAGGTGACGGTGGAGAACTACATGGCCGGAGAGCAGCTGGAGGCCACCATCACGGAGATATCCCAGTACCCCACCACAGACCAATACGTGGACTACTACGTCAACAACGCCAACACCAACGTGTCCAAATATCCCTTCACCGTGGAGCTGGACGAGGACGCCAACGTGCGGGAGGGCTATTACGTCAATATCTACTACTCCGTGGGCGGCGCGTCCCAGGAGGAGGAAGACGGAACAGAGAGCTTCTATTTGATGAACGCCTTCATCCGCACCGAGGGCGGCAGGAGCTATGTGTACGCGGCCCGGGAGGGCGGCGCCCTGGAGAAGCGGTACGTGACCACAGGCGCCAGCCTGTACGGCGACTCCACCGAGATACTGGGTGGCCTGGACCTGGAGGAGGACTATCTGGCCTTCCCCTATGGCCGCAGTGTGAAGGAGGGCGCGCCCGTCAACTTCCGGGAGGACGCCAGCTCCCTCTGGAACGGATACTGATAGGAGGAGGGCGGGATATGTTTGAGAACGTAGCCCTGGCCTTCCAGGGCATCTGGGGGCACAAGATGCGGTCGTTTTTGACCATGCTGGGCATCATCATCGGCATCGCCTCCATCATCACCATCGTGTCCACCATCAAGGGCACCAACGACCAGATCAAGGAGAGCCTCATCGGCGCCGGGACAAACGCCGTCACGGTGCGGCTGTGCCAGAACAAGAGCGAGTACGACATGACCTGGCAGAGCCCCCCGGAGGGGGTCACCCCCGTCACCGAGGAGACCCGGCAGGACCTGCTGGAGCTGGACAATGTCCAGGCGGTGAGCCTGTTCTGCGACCGCTCGGTGTATAACGGCGAGGTCTGCTGGAAGAACACCGCTTTCTCCGGCGAGCTGTACGGCGTGGACCCATACTATTTCGGCGCCAGCGGATACCGCCTGACCCACGGCCGGGATTTCGTGCAGGACGATTACGGGAAGTTCCGCAAGGTGGCCATCCTGGACAGCGGGGCCTGCACGGTGCTGTTCGGCAGCGACGACCCCATCGGACAGATCCTGGAGATACAGCGCCAGCCCTTCACCGTGGTGGGCGTGGTGGAGCGCAGCGCCACCTCGGACTTTGTCATCGAGAACTACCAGGACTATATCATGTACGCGGACCGCTCCGGCGGGCGGGTGTTCATCCCCCTGGCCGACTGGCCCACGGTCTATCGGTTCGACGAGCCCCAGGGGGTCATCCTGAAGGCCGCCAGCACCGACGATATGACCCGCATCGGCCAGCAGGCCCAGGACCTGCTCACCGCCAGCCAGGTCTCCGCCGCGGCGTCCGAGAACGGTTTTTCCTACCGCAGCGACGATCTGATGAGCCAGGCAGCCGATATCCAGAAGCTATCCAACGCCACCAACAACCAGCTGCTGTGGATCGCGGGCATCTCCCTGCTGGTGGGCGGCATCGGCGTGATGAACATCATGCTGGTGACGGTCACGGAGCGCACCCGGGAGATCGGCCTGAAAAAGGCCATCGGCGCGCGCAAGCGGCGCATCCTGTGGCAGTTCCTCACAGAGGCCGCCGCCCTCACCAGCATCGGCGGTATGATCGGCGTGGCGGCGGGCGTGGGACTGAGCCGCTTCATAGCCTCCGCCATGGGCACGCCCACGGCGGTGAGCTACCCGGCCATCGCGGTGGCGGTGCTGTTCTCTATGCTCATCGGCGTGGTGTTCGGCATGATCCCTGCGGTGAAGGCCGCCAACCTGAACCCCATCGACGCGCTGCGCCGCGAATAAAAAGTAGCGGAAAACACAAGACGCCCCGGACGGTCGCCGTCCGGGGCACATTTTATAGCTGTTTTTTGAACCACTGAAATATCAGCGAGCCGTCGGCGGTGTCGGGCCGGGCGTGGGCGTAGGCCATCCGCTCGGGGTGGAACTGGACCCCCAGGATGGGAAGATGGGCATGCTCTATGGCCTCTGCCACCCCGTCCGGGGCCCGGGCGGTGACGCGCAGGCCATCGCCCACCGTGTCCAGGCCCTGGTGGTGGGAGCTGTTGGCGTGCATGCTGGGGCCATAAAACCGCCAGAGCAGTCCGCCGGGGGCATTTTCCACCGGGTGGACGCTGTCCACGTGGTCGTGGGCCATATGGTCCGCCGCGGTGGGAAGGTCCTGGATGAGGCTGCCCCCGAAGTACACGTTCAGTACCTGGTGGCCCCGGCATATGCCCAGCACGGGCTTTCCCGCCCGAACGAAGCGGTCCAGCACGGCCAGCTGGGCCTGGTCCAGGGCCGGGTCGATGTCCCGGGAGCCCCGGTCCGGCTGGCCGAAGCGGGCCGGGTCCATGTCCCCGCCGCCGGGCAGCAGCAGTCCTTCGCAGGCGGCGGCCCGGACCGGGTCCAGGGTCACCAGGGGCCGCAGGCCCTCCGCCTCCAGGGCGGCGATGTAGTTGGGCACCCGGTCGGCATAGCCCGGGATGGCGATCGTTTTCATCTGGTCTCCTCTCATTATCGGCGCACCATGGTCCGCCAGCCGCGGATATCCACGGGCTCATAGCGGCGGCGCAGCTCCTTCACCACGGTGTTCCGGTCCGCGTCACGGATGAGCACATCGTATTCCCCCGGGATACTGCCGAAGGTCACGGTGTGGGCGGCCCCGATCTGCCGCTGGAGGCGGCGCATCATCTCCTGCCAGGAGACGGCGTCATCGTACACCCGAAGGAAGGAATAGCCCTCCCCGAACTGGTAGACCTCCTTGGCCAGCTTGTAGCCGTCGGCCCAGCTCTGCCGGGACAGGGCCCCATAGGCCGCTTCGATGCGCTCGGTCTTCTCCACGATGGTGAGGTACACCACGTCCTCGTACACGTCCTCGCCGCTGTGGACATAGTTGCGGTAGACCGAGCGGCGGCGGGCCTCATAGGCCTGGGCCATGGCGTCGTTGGCCAGCTCCCGGTACCGGATGATGAGCATGTTGTCCCGGATGATGTGGCAGAAGAAGGGCAGGCCCTCCGCCCGGGCCCAGGTCATGACCTGCCGGGCCTTTTCCGGGCTCATGGGCACGGTGTGCAGGTACAGCTCATTTTTCAGATCGTACATGGCTGCGCCGTTCAGGGTGATGACGGGCAGGGGCAGGTCCACCCCCCGCATCTGCTCCCGCACCGTGGCCTGGGAGGCCCGGGTGGCGATGGTGAAGGGAGCGCCGTCCTCGATGAGGCGGTTCAGCTCCACCTTGGAGTAGGGCGAGAGGGTGCTGTTCTCCCGGAAGATGGTGGTGCCCAGGCCTGAGACGAACAGGGTGTCGCCGTGCCGGACCCGGGGCAGCTGCACCCGGTTGACCAGCTCCGCGATGAGCAGCCCGATCACCGTGTCCAGCAGACGGTTGAAAGCGTAGGCATAGGCGTTCACGCCCTGGATGTGGTTCACCGCGATGCACAAAAACACCACCGCCGCCAGAGACGCCATGCCCGTCATGCGCAGCAGCACCGTGGAGTAGATGGTGAATCCGGTGAAGAGCCCCACCAACAGGTAGTGTATCACGTCCGAGGGCACGCCGCCCTCGGCAAAGAGCAGCTCCAGGGTGATGAGGATCAGCCCCCAGGCCGCGCCGATAAGGGTGCTGAGCACCCGCTCCTTGGCCAGGGCGCCCATGCTCTTCACATAGGGCTGGATGCCGGACAGCACCGCGATGGCGGAGAAGATGGGCAGCCCCTGTCTGCCCCGCAGCAGGTATACCCCGAAGCACAGCCACACGGATATGACCGTGCGCAGGATGCGCTGGCCCGGCAGGGGGATGCGCCGCCCCTTCACAGGTCCAGGGCGGCCACGTCCGCCAGGGTCTCCCGGCGGACGATGAGCCGATCGGCGCCGCCCCGCAGGGCCGCGACGGGCGGCCGGGGCACCCGGTTGTAGTTGGAGGCCATGGAGTAGTTGTAGGCCCCCGTCACCAGCACGGCCAGGGTGTCCCCGGTCCGGGGCTGCTGGAGAGCCACATTCTCCCCGATGAGGTCGCCGCTCTCGCAGCACCGCCCGGCGATGGTGACGCGGCAGTCCTGGGCCTGCCCTGCCCGGTCCGCGATGACGGCGCTGTGCCGTGCGCTGTACAGGGCGTAGCGGGGGTTGTCGGTCATGCCCCCGTCCACGGCCACAAAGGTGCTGCCCCCGGGGACGGACTTCACGTTCTGCACGGTGTACAGCGTGATGCCCGCCGCGGCCACGATGCCCCGGCCCGGCTCCATAGAGATCACCGGGGCCGGATAGGCGTATTTTTCACACTGTTCATAAAGCCGCGCCGCCACCTGCCGGATCATCCCGGCGCAGTCGGGGGCGGGCTCCGTCTCCTCATAGGGCACGGCGAAGCCGCCGCCCAGGTCCAGGGCCCGGGCCGTGTAGCCCGTCTCTTGCCGGACCGCGTCCATGAAGGAGAGCATCGCGTCCACCTCCAGACGGAAGGGGTCCGCGTCGAATATCTGAGAGCCGATGTGGCAGTGAAAGCCTGCCAGGTCGATGTTTCGCAGGGCCAGCGCCGCCTTCGTCACGGCAAGGGCCTGGCCCGTGGGGATGGGCACGCCGAATTTCACGTCCACCACCCCGGTGTTCACCGCGGCGAAGGTGTGGGGGTCGATGCCCGGCGTCACCCGCAGCAGTACCTGCTGACGCACGCCCGCCTCCCCGGCCAGCCGATCGATGCGCTCCAGCTCCTCCTGTCCGTCGGCGGCGATGAGGCCCACGCCGCTGGCGATGGCATAGCGGATATCCTCCGGGGTCTTGGCATTGCCGTGAAAGCATATATCTGCCCCCGGCACCCCCGCGGCCAGGGCGGTGTAGAGCTCCCCGGCGGATACCACGTCCACCCCCATGCCCTCCTCATGGGCCATGGCGCACAGGGCCTTGCAGCACAGGGCCTTGCTGGCGTAATAGGGGCGGCTCCCGGCGGGGAAGGCCTCCGCCATGGCGGTCACATAGAGTTTCATCCGGGCGCGGACCATGTCCTCGTCCAGCAGATACAGGGGCGTGCCGTACTTTTTGGCCAGCGCCACGGTGTCCGCGCCGTCCAGGGCCAGATGCCCGGCGGCGTTCACGGTGAGATCGGATTGATGCAGCATAGAGTTCCTCGTTTCCATAGACAGAAGGGCTTTCGGCATGTTACAATAAGGATAACAGAAAAATCCCAAAGAATACCAATTATATTACAGCGGTATGGGACAGAATGCAAGCATTTTCGCAGGAGGAACGCCATGAACACACCAAAACAGATCGCGGAGAACTATGTGGCCGTGGGCGCCGGAAAGGCGGCCATGCCCAAGGGCAGGATGTTCCTGCTGGCGGTGTTGGCGGGGGCGTTCATCGCCCTGGCGGGGGTGGCGTCCGTCATCGGCTCCGCCCTGGCGGGCAAGCTGGCGGGGGCGTGTATCTTCCCGGCGGGGCTGGCCATGGTGATCGTGGCGGGCAGCGAGCTGTTCACCGGGAACAATCTGATGGTCATATCCCTGCTGGAAAAGCGCATCAGCGCCGGACAGCTGCTGGCGGCCTGGGCGGTGGTCTACCTGGGCAATCTGGCGGGGGCGGTACTGGTGTCGGCCCTGGCGGTGGGCGGGGGCACCTTCGCCGCCAGCTACGAGAGCCTGATCGCCACGGCCGCGGCCAAGACCTCCCTGGCCTTCGGGGAGGCGGTGATGCGGGGCGTGCTGTGCAACGTACTGGTGTGCGCGGCGGTGTGGATGGCCATGGCTGCCGGGGACGTGAGCGGCAAGATCATCGGGCTCTATTTCCCGGTGATGGTGTTCGTTCTGTGCGGCTTCGAGCACTGCATCGCCAATATGTTCTACATCCCCGCGGGCCTGTTCGCCGCCGCCCGGTACGGCGTGACGGAGGAGGGGCTGGGCTGGGGCGCCTTCCTGGTCAGGAACCTGCTGCCCGTGACGGTGGGGAATATCCTGGGCGGCGCCGGGCTGGGCACGGCCTTCTGGGCGGCCTGGCTGTGGAAAAAGGCATGACATACAAAAAGCGGATGCGGCGGCCATGAAAATGGCCGCCGCGTTGATCTATATCTTGTCCCGCAGGGCGTTGAGCCACGCCCCCAGAAACAGCAGATACAGCGAGCAGTATATCCAGAACAAGGACACGAACACGATGGCCAGCCCGCCGTATATGCTGTAGAACCGAAACCGATCCACCGCCCAGGAGAATATCTGGGAGAAGGCCAGCCACACCGCCGCGGCAAAGGCGGCGCCGGGCAGCTGGCGGCAGAAGCTGAGCTCCCGGTGGGGCACGGTGCGGTAGATCAGGGCGTTGATGAGGGTCACCACGGTGAAGAACAGCAGCCCCCGCATCCGCAGCAGCACCGTCCACAGTTTGGCGTTCTCGCTCAGGCCCGCCGCCGCCAGCAGCCGCTCGCTGAACAGCACCAGCGTCAGATTGCCCAGAACCAGCGCGATGAGCACCGCCGTATACACCATGCCCATCAGCCGCCGCCGGAGATACCCGCCGTAGGGCTGGCCGTCGTATATCTGCCCCACGCCCCGTATGAGCAGCCCCGCGAACTTGCCCGCGGACCAGAGCTCCGCCACGATACCGACGCCCAGGGCCAGGGCGGACCCGGCATACACGTCGGAGACCAGCGCGGCGATCATATCCCGGAAGGGACCGGGGGCGTAGGCCAGCAGGGCGTCGGCCAGCTGCTGCTCGGTGAAGGGCAGCCAGGGCAGAAGGCCCAGCACCACCGCCGCCAGAGGGCCCAGGGAGAAGAACAGGTAATACGTCCCGCTGGTGGCGTACAGCCACAGGTCCGCCTTGCCAAATTCCTCTGCGGCCTTGGGCAGCTTTTCCCGCAGTGTGGACCATCTCATGCCTGTTCCCTCCCTTCGAGAAAAAGAGCCGCCCGGCAGGGCGGCCCCTTTTCCTTGTGATATAGTATAAGTTTCCCGGGGCGGAATATGCCGCCGTCACTCCACCCGGATGATGTAGCCCTCCTTGCGGGGCTTGGGGGCGGGGGTCTCAGCGGGGTGACCCAGGATGCAGCAGCCCACCCCGGTGTATTCGGCGGGCACGCCCCATTTGGCCTTGAGGGCCATTCCCCCCTCGGTGGCGAACATGGCGTCCGCCCGGTTGATCCAGCAGGAGCCCAGGCCCACCGCGTAAGCGGCGTTCATCAGGTTGCCCATGATGAGGCTGCCGTCCCGGTCGCCGTTGGCCCAGGTGCCGTCGCCGAACACCACGCACACCGCGGGCGCGCCGTAGAAGGGGTCACTGTCGGAGCCCAGCACGGCGGCGTTCATGCGGCTGAGCTGATCCCGGACGGCCTTGTCCGTCACGGCTACGATCAGCGCCCGCTGGGCGTTCATGGCCGTGGGGGCCCAGGTCCCGGCCTCCAGCACGGCGTCCAGCTCCGCCCGGGTCACGGGCTCGGCCGTATATTTGCGGATGGAGCGGCGGTTTTTCAGGTCCTCCAGCGTCTGGTTCATCACAGGTCCTCCTTTTTCATCCCCCGGCAGGCGGGGCAGATATGGTAGAGCTTCAGATCGTATCCGGTCAGGTCGATGCCAAGCTGCCGGGCCATGGGCTCCAGCAGCCCCTCCGGCATGGTCAGGTCCTCCACCCGGCCGCACTGCTGGCAGACCAGATGGGGATGGGGACGGCTCTCCCGGTCGTACCGGGCGGGGGAATGGGGCGTCTCCAGACGACGGAGCTGGCCCTCCTCCACCAGGATGCCCAGGTTGCGGTACACCGTGCCCCGGGCCAGCGAGGGCATCTGCTCCCGGGCCAGGTCATAGATCTCCTCCGCCGTCCGGTGCTCCGGCGCGGCGGTGACGATGCTGTATATCAATTCCCGCTGACGGGTCATAGGACATGCTCCTTTTAGGACAGATTCCTAAAAAGATTGTAGCACATCTTCGGCCAGCCGTCAACCGTCTCCCAGCTCCAGCAGATATCGGTACAGGGGCATCAGGGCGCTGAATACGTCCAGCACCTGGTCCAGCAGCTCCTTGCCGGGCGGGTCCGGCTCGAACCACACGGTCTTGCCCATCTCAATGGTCCGGGCATTGTACCAGTCGTAGAGCAGGGGGCCCGGGTCGCCCTTGGGCCGCTTATAGAGCTGCCAGTAAGGGTGCAGGTCGCCCCGGCTGTTCAGCTTTTTCACGATGGTCTCCAGCCGCCGGGGGGCGGTGTCGATGCGCTTGCGCCACAGCTCCAGCTGGGACGCGGAGATGTTCCAGGTGCCCATGCCCGCCTCCCAGCTCTTGGCGTCTATGCCGAACCAGAATTGGGGCGTGGGGGTGTATATCTCCCCGGACACCCCCAGGGAGAACCACATGTGCTCCTTGAAGGGGCCCCGGCCGAAGAGCCGCCGGGCGTCCCGCCAGATGCGGGAGACATGCAGTGCCGGGGCCTGGCCGGGGAAACGCTCCTCCATAGCGGCGCGCACATCCTCCGCCAGAGCGTGGATGGGCACGTGCAGGCACCGCTGGTATTCCTCCCGGTGGTCGTTGAACCAGGTGCGCTCGTTGTTCAGGGCCAGCCCCCACAGAAAGTCGGGCAGGTCCTTGGGAAAGCCCTCGAAGGGCGGGATGTCTCTCGTCATGTCAGCGCCGCTCCTCTCTGGCCGTAGACGCCGAACTGCGCCCGGGCCCGGTCCATCTCCTGGGCGGTGAGCAGAACGGGCTCCTGTCCTGCGGCGAGACAGCGCATATATACGTCCGCGCAGAACTCCAACTGCTCCGCCAGCTGGAAGGCGGCGGCCATATCGGCCCCCAGACAGATGAGGCCGTGGTTGGCCAGCAGCACCCCGTCACAGCCATCCGCCGCTTTTACAGCCGCCTCCGCCAGGGCGGGGGTGCCAAAATCCCGGTAGGGGGCGCAGGGCACCGCGTCCCGGCCGCTGAGAGCGATGAGATAGCTCATGGCGGGCAGCTCCCGCCGCAGGCAGGCCAGGGCCGTGGCCGCGGGGGAGTGGGTGTGCACTGCCGCGTGCCGATCCGGCCGGGCGGCGTAAAAGGCCAGATGCATGGCCCACTCGGTGGTGGGCCGTCGGCCGCCGTCCACCACGGCGCCGCTCTCGTCCAGCACGGTCACATCGGCGGGGCCGATGTCGCCGTAGTCCATCCCGCTGGGGCTGACGGCGATATAGCCCGTGGCCGGATCCCGGACGCTCAGATTCCCTCCGGTGCCCGTGGTGAGGCCCGACCGGACCAGCCTGCGCCCGTATTCCGCCACCAGGATGCGTTCCTGTTCCAAAAGCATGTCCATCCCTCCGTTACCGGACCATGATACCACGTTTCCCGGCAAAAAAACAACCCCGCCCTCTCGATGGGTACTGCCTCGCAGAGTTCGCCGCCGGAGCGGGCCGCATCTCTCTCGATCGAAAGCGGTCGCTTTCGATCGAAAAGAGATCGAGGCTTTGTACATGTTGGAGGGCTATGCCCTCCAACATGTACAAAGCCGACCACCCGAGGGTGATCGGCTCTGCAACAAAGAAGAGAGGAGTGAAAAATGAAAAGTGTCTAGCTCATGAATGCTCTGTTTCCTCGGGAGCCCCGGCTCCGGCTCCCTCGGTCCCTGTGATCATATGATACGATATCCCCGCCGGACAATGGTGAATAAACTTGTAACGATTTGTAAATAAATAATGAATGCATTATTAAGAGCCCGGGAAAGCCCGCGATTGACAGCCGGGCGGGTTTTTACTATAATGGAAACAAAAATATAAAAGGGGGAAGCCGCCATGCTTCTGCACGCCAAGAGCAAGATGCTGTCCATCCACAAGAAAATGGAGATCATGGACGAGTCCGACCAGGTCATGTACACCGTGGAGAGCAAGGCCATCTCCATCCACGATACCACCTACGTCCGAGGCGCCGACGGCCGGGAGGTGGCCACCATCACCCACAAGCCCATCTCCCTGCATGAGACCCATGATGTGACGTTTGCGGACGGGTCCGTGGTGGAGGTGCGCACCGAGTGGTTCCATGTGATGCGGGACGTGATCGACCTGGAGGGCCTGGGCTGGCAGCTCCGGGGCGACGTGCTGCAGCACAACTACGAGTTCGTCAACCAGCTGGGCGCGGTCATCGCCCGGACCCACCAGAAGTGGGTGTCCCTGCACGACGTGTATTACATCGACGTGATCGATGAGAGCCAGCTGGACCGGATCGTGGCCATCTATGTGGCGCTGGAGCGGATCATCCGGGAGCGGGAGATCCGTCGGGAGAACGAGTCCACCGCCGCTGCGGGCGGCGCCGCCGTCCTGGGCAGCCAGAACGACAAGAACTGAACGATCACATCATCACCCAGCCCCCGCGGCAGGCGGGGGCTTTTCCATGAGGAGACCGGATGAATATACTCTTTGACTGCTGCGACCGGGCGGACAAGACGCCCTTTGGCCCCCTGTGGGCCGGACAGCCCTGCCGGGTGCGCATCCGCATCCCCGCGGAGTGCCAGGCCCGGCGGGTGATCCTCACCGCCGAGGGGCTGGAGGCGGCGCTGGACCGCCAGGACCCGGAGGGGGACTACGACGTGTTCACCGCCCGATTCACGGTGGAGACGCCGGGCCTGTATTTTTATAAGTTCCACATCTGGGACAAAAATGGGGACTTCGACCTGTTCCGGGCCGGGAGCGGCACCAATATGGGCGCGGGGGACCTGTGGCAGTTGAGCGTGCTCCCGGCGGACTACGCCCCGCCGGAGGATTATCGGGGGATGGTGTACTATCAGATATTCCCCGATCGGTTCGCCAAAAGCGGGGACTGCGACCTGACGGGCAAGCTGGAGCCCTATACGGTGCGGGACTTCGCCACCTTTGTGCCCCGGGCCCGGGACGCCACCGATTTTGCCGGGGGCAATCTGCGGGGCATCATGGAGAAGCTGGGGTACATAGCGGACCTGGGGGTGAAGGTCATCTACCTGAACCCCATCGTCATGGCCTGGTCCAACCATCGCTACGACGCGGCGGATTACATGCGGGTGGACCCCATGCTGGGCACCGAGGCGGATTTCACCGCGCTGTGCGACGCGGTCCACGCGCGGGGCATGCGGATCATCCTGGACGGTGTGTTTTCCCACACCGGCAGCCACAGCCGCTATTTTGACGTGGACCGCCACTTCGGTGGGGGCGCGGTGTCGGCCGGGCCCGCGTCCAAGTACTATAAGTGGTACGATTTTCAGGAATTTCCCAAGAAATATACCGCCTGGTGGGGCGTGGATGTGATGCCCTGCGTCAACGAGCTGGACCCGGATTACCTGGAGTACATCCTGGGCGAGGACGGGGTGGTGGCCACCTGGCTGCGCCGGGGGGCGGACGGGTTCCGCCTGGACGTGGCCGACGAGCTGCCGGACGGTTTTTTGGCGGCGCTGTACCACCGGGTGAAGGCGGAAGACCCCCGGGCGGTGGTCATCGGCGAGGTCTGGGAGGACGCTTCCAACAAGATCAGCTACAGCGTCCGCCGGAAATACTTCATCGGCGGCGAACTGGATGGGGTCATCAACTATCCCTTCCGCACGGCCATATTGGATTTTGCCTCCGGCCGGGACGGGGGCGAGGCCCTGGCGGCCACGGTGGCCTCCCTGGCGGAGCACTACCCGGCGGCGGCCCTGGACTGCACCATGGCGGTGCTGGGCACCCACGACACGGAGCGGGTGGGCACGGTACTGCCGGACTGGAACCAGCGGCAGGCGGCGGTGTTTTTGCAGTTCGCTCTGCCCGGGTCCCCGGTGATCTACTACGGGGACGAGGCCGGGCTCACCGGAGGCCGGGACCCCATGAACCGCCTGCCCTTCCCCTGGGGCCGGGAGGATCGCCGGATGCAGGAGCTGTACCGCCAGATGGCGGCGCTGAAAAACGCCCATCCGGCCCTGCGGACCGGGGATATCCGCTTTGAGTGGGCGGGGGGCGGCATCGTGCGCTTTTCCCGCACCTGCCCGGAGGAGTCGGTGTTCTGCGAGCTGGTCCGGGATACGGGGCAGTTCTCCGTGGAGTGACAAAGAGACATAAGAAACGGGACGCTTTCAAAAAGCGTCCCGTGTTTTGTTGTGGGTTCACGCGGTGGTCTTGGTCACGTAGCCGATCTTGCCCGCGTATGTCTCGCTGGCGGCGTCAAAGCCCTCGGACTGGACGGAGATGAGCTTCCAGGTGCCGTCCTCCTGCTTTTCCAGAAGGGCCCAGTCGTTGCCATCGACGGGGTGGCCCTCCTTCCAGAAAGAGGTGCTGATCGCCGTGCCGCCGGACTTCCAGCCGTCGCTCTCCTTTGTGACGCTGACCCAGGCGTAGCGCAGGGAGCTGTTGCCGCTCAGCGCCTCGGCTACGGCGTCCATCTCCTCCTGGGAGGCGATGGTGGCCAGAGAGGTGTCCTGCAGGTCGCTGTATTTCTTGTCCTCCGCCGTGGCGGTATAGACCGGGGCAGGGGCAGGTGTAGCGGCGGGGGTAGGCGAGGGCGTCGGCGTCGAAGCGGGGGTGGGCGTCGGCGCGGGAGAGGCGGTGATGGCGGGAGGCGCAGAGGGCGTGGGCGTGGCCGACGGGTCATTCGTGGTCACGTAGTCGTTGGACACATAGCCCACCTGGCCCTGATACTTTACCTGGCTCCAGCCGTTCACGGTCCCGGTGCGGGGGAGCTTGTCGCCCACGTTCACCCAGCCGAAGACCGCATAGTTGAGACCGGGGCCCCGGCGCACACGCAGTAGATTGCCAGTGATGTAGACCGTGTCATTGGCCGCGTCCACCGGGCCGCTGTAGCCGCCGTTGGAGCTGCTGCCGCCGCCGGAGGAAGAACCACCGCTGGAGGAGCCGCCGCCGGAGGAAGAACCGCCGCCGGACCAGCCGCTGTTGCCGCCGGAGGAGGAACCGCCCCCAGACCAGCCGCTGTTGCCGCCGGAGGAAGAACCGCCGCCGGACCAGCCGCTACCGCCGCTGGAGGAGCCCGTGCCGGAGCCTGTCCCGGACCCGGTGCCAGTGCCCGTTGTGCCAGAGCCTGTGCCGGAGCCGGAGCCCGTTCCGGTGGTCGTGCCTGTGCCTGTTCCAGTGGTCGTGCCCGTCCCGGTGGTGGCGCTCGCTCCGGCGCCTGTGCCGCCGATGACGGCGATCACATTGCCCTCGGCGTCCAGGACCACCTCAGGGGTGGGCGCGGGGGTAGCCGTGGGGCGGGGCGTGGGACGGGGAGAGGGAGAGGGCTCCTCCGTGGGGGCGATGGTGACCACCACGGGAGCGGGCGCCTCGATATCGTCGTTGGGGGTATAGAGATCGGACTCCACAGGGCTCTTGTGGCTGAGAAGGCCATAGCCCACGCTGCCCAGGATCACCGCCGCGGCCACGCCGCACAGCACGGGGATGGCTGCGGAGCGCTTTTTCCGTTTCTGGGAGGCGGGGACCACGGACTGGACCCGCCGCTGGGCCCTGGGGGTGCTCTCAAAATCCTTCTGGACCTTATACTGAGGTCTGGCCTGGAATCGGGCCCCGCCGCTGGCGGCGTGCTTGGCCCCGGTGGCGTCCGCCTTGGACGGGGCTGCATTCTGGACGCGGCCAGGTTTTTTGGCCTCGGCGGCGCTCTTTTTGCCGTTCTTCTTTTTCCCGGCGGCCTTGACAGCGGCGCCTGCGGCCGCCGCACCGACAGCAGCGCCAGCAGCCGCTGCTGTGGCCGCCGCGGCTTTATCATCCTTCTCCGGCCCGTCGCCGAAGGTAAAATCATCCGTATCGGCCCCGCTCTTTTCGGCGGGGGCGTCCTGTGTCGGCTTCTCGTCGGCGGGAGCCTCCTGGGGAGCGCTCTCCGCCGCGGGCTCCTGGTCCTGAGGCTCGTCGCTGCCGTCCTCGGCGATCTCGCCGCTCGCAGCAGCCTCTGGCTCCTTGTCATTGGGCCCGCCGTTCTCGGCCGCCGCGATGCCGACCGCCGCGCCGACAGCAGCACCTGCGGCCGCCGCGCCTGCCGCTTCGGCGGCGGGCAGGGCCTCGTCGGTGCGGCCGATGGCCGTGAGCAGCTCCTTGGCGGTGATATACCGAGCCTCGGGCTCGTAGGCCAGGGCCTTCTCCATCACCTTTTTCAGCTCGTCGCTGACGCCCTCCGGCGCGGTGATGGCCTCGCCCTTCATCCGACGGCGCAGAGCGTCGGAGCGGTCCTTATCCGTCAGTTCGCCGTCCCGGGGCTGGAAGGGCAGATATCCCCCGTTACACCCGGCGTACAGAAGCAGGCCCACGGAGTACACGTCCGCTGCGGCGGAGCCGGACCCATCCCAGAAAAACTCCGGCGCCAGATACTCCACCTGGTCCGCGGGCCGCTCATTGGCGGGCGTATGGCTGCCCGGGCCGAGAACGGCCTTGCCGTCCACGTCCAGGTCCACATTGCCGGGCCAGACGGCACCGTGGAAGCTCTCTGGGTCGCCCTCCAACTGACTGCACAGCTCCCGGGCCAGCTTGACCGCCTGGTCCGGATTCGTCTCCTTCAGATATCCCCCCAGCAGAGCGGTGGGGTTGAACGCTTGTTCTGCCATGCCGATCACGGTTCCTCTCTCCAAATAGTTACAATTTGGTTACGACACGGAACAAACTTATCACATAAGTTACTAAATGTCAATACTTTATTTGAAATTGGCGCAAAAAATCTCCCCCGCAAAACGGGGGAGATGGAGCGGGTGCAGGTCAGGGGGTGGCGGACAGCTTTTTCTCCATGCCCCGCAGGGCCCGGCGGAGGAAGAAGATGCTGGCGGCCAGGCTCACCAGCTCGGCGATGGGGAAGCACCACCACACGTTGTCCACGTTCCCGGTAAGGCTCAGCAGCCACGCGGCGGGGATCAGGGCCAGGATCTGCCGCAGCACAGACACGAAGAAGGAGTACATGCTCCTGTCCAGGGCCTGGCAGGCGGAGCCTGCCACGATGCAGAAGCCCGCCAGGATGAAGCTGAGACTGATACGCCGCAGGGCGGGCACGCCGATGGCCAGCATGGTCTCCGATGGGCTGAAGATGCCCAGCAGCACCTGGGGGAAGACCTGGAAGCAGAACACCCCCAGCAGCATGAAGCAGGAGGCGTATATCACCCCGTAGCGGATGGTGCGGTAGATGCGCTCCTTTTTCCGGGCGCCGTAGTTGTAGCCGATGACGGGGATGATGCCGTTGTTCAGACCGAACACAGGCATGAAGAAGAAGCTCTGTATCTTGAAATAGGCCCCGTAGACCGCCACCGCCGTGGAGGTGAAAGCCCCCAGGATGATGTTCATCAGGTAGTTGGTGACGGAGCCGATGGCCACCATCAGGATGGAGGGGAAGCCGATGCGGTAGATGTCCCGGACGATGGGCCAGGGCAGGCGGATATCGCTCCAGCGCAGGGGCAGCTCTTTATTCTTGTGGAAGTGGAACCAGAAGCCCACGGCGGTGCCCACCGCCTGGCCGATGACCGTGGCGATGGCCGCTCCGGCGGTGCCCATGGCGGGCAGGCCGCACCAGCCGTAGATGAAGAAGGGGTCCAGGATGATGTTGGTGACGGCGCCGATCATCTGGGTCCACATGGACAGCTTCGTCTGGCCCGTGGACTGCAAAAGCCGCTCCACGCATATCTCCAGATACACGAAGGTAGAGCCGATGGTGACGATGCGCAGATAGGAGTCGGTGTAAGCGCGGATGCTCTCCACCTGGGTCTGGGAGCGGATGAAGATGTCCGCTCCGAAAATACCGAACAGGGCCATCAGCACCCAGCAGCACATGCTCAAGGCCACGGCGGTGCCCGCCACCCGGCTGGCCTGCTTCGTGTCCCGGCTGCCCAGGGCCCGGCTGACCAGGGTGCTCACGCCCACCCCGGTGCCCGTGCCCAGGCCGATCATGATGTTCTGGGCGGGAAAGGCCAGGCTCAGCGCGGACAGACAGTCCTCGGAGACCCGGGACACGTAGATGCTGTCCACGATGTTGTACAGCGCCTGTACCAGCATGGACAGCATCATGGGCACCGCGATGGACAGCAGCAGCCGTCCCTCCGGCATCTCGCCCATGCGGCCGGAATCCAGTCTTCTCTCTGTCTGCGCCATGATATCGCTCCTTGTCTTATTCGCGTATTTCCTACTTATTATGAAGGATTATTAATTTCCGCACAAGAGACAAAATAGCCAAAACCGTGTCCCCTGGAGGGACACGGTTTGTGTGCGACGAGATCGGAAGGCTTAGGCCCGGTGCCACTTGACGCCCTGGGGGGTGTCCTCCAGGATGATCCCGGCGGCCTTCAGCTCGTCCCGTATGCGGTCCGCCTCGGCCCAGTTCTTGGCCTTGCGGGCGGCCTGCCGGGCGGCGATCTTCTCCTCGATCTCCTTGTCCAGGTCCTCCGCCGCGCCGAAGGGGATGCCCAGCACGCCGCTCAGCTCCAGCAGGATATCCCGGCAGGCTTCGGCCAGGGCTTTGGTGGGGTCGGTGGAGGGGGAGACGGCGGCGTTCACGTCCCGCACCAGCTCGAAGAGTACGCTCACCGCGTCGGCGGTGTTGAAATCGTCGTCCATCACCTCGATGAACCGCTGGCGGTACTTATCCAGCCCCTGGACGAAGGCGGCGTCCGCCTCGGTCATGTCCCCGTCCCGGCCGTTGGCCGCGAAGAAGTCCAGGTTGTCCTTGGCGGTCTTCAGGCGGTCCAGGGCGGCCTGGGTCTGGACCAGGATGTCCACGGAGTAGTTCAGGGGGGAGCGGTAGTGGCTCATGAGCATGAACATGCGGATGCAGTCGTAGCCGTAGACATCGGCGGCCTCCCGGACGGTGAAGAAGTTGCCGAGGGACTTGGACATCTTCTGGTTGTCCACGTTGATGAAGCCGTTGTGCAGCCAGTAGTGGACGAAGGGCACGCCGTT
>CANROZ010000009.1 GCA_947632365.1 uncultured Oscillospiraceae bacterium | reverse complement strand
CAGCGCGCCCAGGGCCAAGGTCAGCGCCCGCCCCAGCAGCGCGCCCAGGGCCAGGGCCAGCGCCCGCCCCAGCAGCGCGCCCAGGGCCAGGGCCAGCGCCCGCCCCAGCAGCGGCCGCAGAGTCAGGGCCAGCGCCCGCCCCAGCAGCGCACCCAGGGCCAAGGCCAGCGCCCGCCCCAGCAGCGCGCCCAGGGTCAGGGTCAGCGCCCGCCCCAGCAGAGACAGTATCGGGAGGGACCGACCCGTCAGGGTCAGTATCGGGAGGAACCGCCACGCCAGCGGCAATACCGTCCGTCGGCGGAGCCCTGGCGCGACCAGCGCCGGGTGGCGGTGGAGCCGGACGATTACCGCCCCAGAAAACGGCGCGGATTCCAGAAGCAGAGCCTGCCGCTGATCATCATCGTGGTGCTGCTGGTGGGCGGCGTGCTGTTCGCCGGATTCAAGCTGGGCTCGGCCCTGCTGAATTATCACAGGGACCGCTCGGCCTACAACGCCCTGGCCGACGAGGCCCTGTCCGGCCTGGCGGAGCCCAACGCCACCCTGCGGCCGGACGAGACACCCGACCCCAACGCCACGGTGGAGGTCCAGTCCGAGGCGCCCTTTGCCGTCAACTGGGAATATCTGCGCAGCGTCAACAGCGACGTGGTGGGCTGGCTCTACTGCGAGGGGACCCAGATCAACTACCCGGTGGTGCAGACCAGCGACAACGAGTACTATCTGCACCGGGATTTCACCTCCAAGCAGCCCAACACCTCCGGCACCCTGTTCGTGGACCCCAACGCCACCCTGGGCGTCATCTACAGCAACTACATCATCTACGGCCACAACATGAAGGATGGCTCCATGTTCGCCTCTGTGGAGGACTATGTGGCCCAGAGCTACTATGACCAGCACCCCAGCATGTACTTCCTCACCCCGGACCAGGATTACCGCATCGACCTGATCGCGGGCCGGATCGTGGAGTCCACGCTGGACAACTATCCCTCCTATTTCAGCGACGCGGACTACAGCAATTACCTGAACAACATCACCTCGCACTCCTTCTTCGGTACCCGGGCCAATGTGACCACGGGCTGCCAGCTGATCACCCTGTCCACCTGTGACTATTCTAGCGGCTACAGCGACCCCCGTTTCCTGCTTCAGGGCATGCTGGTGCCCATCCAATGACCGACGCGAAGGGCGCGGCTCAGTGAGCCGCGCCCCTTTCTTATGGGCCCCCGCGGGGGCCTTATTTCTTTTTCTTCCGGCTCACCGCCAGACAGACGGCGGCGGTGAGGAGGCTGACGCATCCGCCTGGGACAAGGCCCGCGGGGCGGTAACGCATCTCCAGGGTGTGGCTCCCGGCCGTCACGGGGATGGCGGTGAGGCAGTCCTGGACCTGCCGGGCCTGGACGGGCTGGCCGTCCAGGGTGATATGCCAGGCCCGGTCATAGGGGATGGTGAGCACCAGCAGACTGTCCCCCGCTCCGGTGGTGAAGGAGCCCGTGAAATGGGCGTTGGAGCGCTTGGTGAGAGGGCAGGCCCCGTCGGCCATAGCCTGGCTGTAGGCGGCCAGGGCGTCGGCGTCCTCGGTGACGAAGGCAGCCCGGCGGACGGTCAGGTCCGTGGAGGCCCGCACCTGGACCGTCACGGGCTCTCCGGCGGAGAAGGTGCCCAGCAGAAGGCTGCCGTTTTGCTGGGCGGTGGCGTAAAAGGCGGTGAAGGTGTCGTTGACATACACCATCACGCCGGGATAGTCGGGGATGTCCAGATATCCGTACAGGGGCCCATCCGCCTGGGGGGTGAGGGTATAGGTGACGGTCCCGGTGCCGCCCTCCAGGGCGTAGCCGCCGTCCGTCTCCTGCAGGCCCTCCAGCGCCGTCTCCGTCTCGGCAGGGATATAGAGCGCCCGGTCCACCTCCGGGGCAGCGGCCTCATAAAGGGCCTGGATATAGCCAAAGCAGTCCGCCCCGTCCGTCACCTCGGCGAAGGTGTCGTCCGCCGTCCAGCCGATGGGCAGGGCAAAGGGGTTTTCATAGACCGTGTAGGGGCCGCTGGTCCCGGTGGCCCCATAGGGCTTTTCCGTGGATGCTGTCACCAGCCGTCCCACCCCCAGCAGGCTGTCCGCCCCGGCGGTGACGCCCCCGTCGTAGAGGACGTACAGGTCCGTGAAGCGGGTCAGGCCCAGCCGCTGCAGGAAGTCCAGGTTCTTCTGGGGGATGGTGGAGCTGTAGTGGCTCAGGCCGTCGTAGCCAAAGAGCATGGGCTCGCAGCGGTCCAGGTCCATCCGGTCCGGGCTCTCTATGCGGATGAACTGGTCTCCGGTGTCCGCCAGGGCCAGGGCGGTGGATTTTTCCGCCACGTAGGCGGCCCAGCGCTGGCTGTCGGCGGCGGAGACGGTGAGCCCGGCCAGGGTGAGCCGGGCGTTCAGTCCCAGGTCGGCCATATGGACCGCCAGAATAAGCGCCCCCAGGCACGCCAGGATCCGGGGGGTCCTATCGGGCCGCAGGGCCAGCCAGAGCCCACCGCAGAGCAGCGCGGTCACGGCCCCGGACCACAGGGCGATATGCCAGGAGGAGAAAAAGCCGTAGCTCTGGCCCGCGAAGGCCAGCGCTGCGCATACCGCAGCGGCGGCCAGAGGCGTCAGCAGGTGCCACGGCCGGGTCCCGGCCCGGAAAGCGGCCAGGGCGCCGTCTGCGGCGGCGGCCAGCAGGAAGCTGAACAAAAAACTGTAGCGGTAGTTATACCAGGTGGGCTCGTTCATGGCGTGCCAGAAAAGGTCCAGGGGCGCCAGCCAGAAGGAAAGCACCAGCGCCAGCGCCAGCAGCGCCCCGCCGACCCGACGCCGCCGGGGAACGGCCCGGTTCATAAGATACAGCACCGCCAGCGCGGCCGTGGCCGTGCCTGTGAAGATGTTGGGCAGACCATCGGGATTGAGTTCGTCGAAGTTGAAAGCCCCGGGAAAGAGCTTGGCCAGCAGCCGGGGCAGGTGGAACTTGACTGTGAAAGACAGCCCCTCCAGCTCTAGCGCCGCCTTGCCCCCCTGCAGGGACAGAAAGGCCGGGATGAGCACCGCCGCCGCCAATCCCCCCGCCGCCAGGCTCCCCAGGCAGAAGGTGAGCAGGGCGCGGCCCCGGCGGGGGGTCTCCCCGCAGAGCAGCTCGTAGAGGAAAAAGAGCACCGAGAAGATGCACAGGATGTAGCCGATGTAGAAATTCAGCGCCAGGGCCCCGGCCAGAGAGAGGATGTAGGTCCAGGGACGGCGGCCCTCCGCCACCCGGGCGGCCCCCAGGGCCACGATGGGCAGCAGGATGATGCAGTCGTGCCACTGATAGTTGATGCTATAGGCGCTCATATAGCCCATGAGGGCATAGCCCAGGGCGGGGATCGTGAGCCGCCAGCTCCAGCCGCGGCGCTGGCCGACGTACAGAGCCATGGTGACGCCGCACAGGCCCGTGCGGAGGATATAGACCACCGTTACCGCTGTGAGCAGTTTTTCCCGGGGGAACAGGCAGCAGATTAGGTTCAGGGGACTGATGAGATAGTAGGCCGTCACGCCCGTCATGCTGCCGCCCAGAGCCATGCTGGGCAGGTAGAGAAAGCTGGCCCGGCCGGAGAGCATGTCCCGCAGGGAGGCCAGAAAGGCCAGATACTGGTTGGACATGTCCTGCACGCCCAGGCTCCGGCTGCCGAAGGGCGTCACGCCCGTCAGGGCCAGGGCTGCGGTCAGCACGCAGGCGGGCAACAGGAACGAGGCCAGCAGGATGGGCAGTTTTTTGGGCGCTTTTTTCATGGCGGTGTCCTCAAAACAGATGATACAGCATTATAGCAAAAAACCTGGTCCAAGACAAGACGGCGGCGCTTGACACGCCCGATGCTTTTGAGTATAATACAACAGTTGTGATCTGGACAAGACCAACGATCGATCAAGAAAAGGAGAAACTACGATGAAAAAAACTATGATCGGCATTCTTGCGCTGATGATGGCGCTGACCATGCTGTGCACCGCCTGCGGCGGCAACAAGACCGAGCAAGCCCCTGCCGAGCCCACCGAGGCCCCCGCTGAGGCCACCGAGCTGCCCACCGTGACCGCGCCCCCCGAGGAGGCCGCGGACGACGAGATGGTCTCCGCTGAGGAGAACAGCGCTCCCGAGCAGCTCACTAACAGCGACTGGCTGGCCTCTCTCAGCGAGGAGCAGCGCAAGGTGGAGGAAGAGCTGGTCGGCGGCAAGGTGGAGGAGCTGATCGCCGCTCTGGGCGAGCCCAACAGTAAGGATTATTCCGCCAGCTGCCTGGTGGCGGACGGTGAGGACGGCGTGTTCTACTATGATAATTTCGTGGTCCTGACCACCAAGTTCCCCAACGGCGACGAGTACGTCATGGGCACCGCTGCGGAGTAAGCAGCTCTCATGCCGGGGCGTCCTTCTTTCCGAAGGGTGCCCCGGCATTGTGATATTTCAATGACTGGGGGAGGACATCAGCCCATGGAGATAGATATCAGGGCGATCCAGCTAAAGGAGCTGGAGATACTGAAGGCGGTGGCGGACGTATGCGAGCGCAATGGTCTGCGGTATTTTCTGGACGGCGGCACCTGCCTGGGCGCCGTCCGCCATCAGGGTTTCATCCCCTGGGACGACGACATCGATATCGGCATGCCCCGGCAGGATTATGAGAAGTTCCGGGCCATTGCTCCGGAGGAACTGGCACCCCATCATATCGGCGTCGTGGATTCAGAAAAGACCGTTCACAACCACCGTATGTTCCTGAAGGTCCATGACACCCGCACCACGTTCATATGCCCGAGCGAGGTGATGCCGGACATGTGGCACGGCATCAACATCGACATATTCCCCTATGACGGCTATCCTGCCAGTCGGTGGGAGGCCTGGCGGATGCGCAAGGAGCTGCGGGTGCTCTGGCGGGTGGACTACGCTCGGCGGTGCCCCCTGCCGGACAGAACGCCCATTGACAAGCTGAAGCGCGGCGTGGCGGTGGTGATCAAGCTGATATTTCCCCACGACTGGCCCCATAACCGCCGAACGAAGCTGTTCACCCGGTATGCCCCGGAGGCGTGTGAGCGCTCCTTTATGGAGGTCTTTGGGGATCTGTATATCTATCCCAGTGACTGCATCCTGCGGACGGAAAAAATGCCCTTTGAGGATATGCAGTTCCCCTGCCCGGCGGACTATGAGACCTATCTGACCATCCACTATGGTGACTGGCGGAAGCTGCCCCCGGAGGAGAAGCGGGTGGCAAAGCATAACGGCATACACATCAGCCTGGACAAGTCCTACCTGGATCGCTGGTGGGAAGAGAAGAAAGCATAGAACGCGACAGAGCCCCGGCCAAAATGGCCGGGGCGCTTTTTATCAGTTTTTTACATCCGCAGCCGGATCAGAAAGGCAGCAAGGCTGTACAGATGGCATTTCAGCAGCAGCATGAGCAGTTGGATGCGCAGGGGCAGGCCCCGCAGATACAGCACCTCCGCCAGACGTGAGTTCTTCATGTCGTCCCGGAACCTGCGAGCGGCTTTCAAGGAGGTCTTTTCTGCGGACAGCATGCGTATAGCGGCGCTCATGGTCCGCATGACGAGGTAGGCGTTGACCTGGTCGGCCATCATGGGCTCCGCTCCCAGGTGCCTGAACATGTAATCGGCGCACCAGCGCAGCTGCTGGACATAGTCACTACGGTACCGACGGGAAGCGGAAGTGTCCAGATGCCGATAGTTGTATAGGCACCGCGGACAAGAAAAGAGCGTGTCCGCGGCGTATACGCACTCGTAGCTCGTGGCCACATCCTCGTGCACGGCGATGCGCTCGTCGGATATAAAATGCTCCTGAAGCAGACGGCGGCGAAAGACCTTTGTACACAGAAAGCCGTTGCCCAAAAGGCGGCTGTAAAAACGCTTTCTCCGGTCGTAGAGCATGTAGGGCCAGAGTTCCGCCTCCAGCCGGGCCCGGTCATAAAAACCAGGCTCCACACTGGGCGGCACGTCCCGGGTGGGCTTCTCGCCGCCATCCCAGATTATGCGGTATCCGAACAAGATGATATCCGGTCGCCCGTTGGCGGCGCACGCTTCGATCTGTTCCAACCAATCGGAGGACACATAGTCGTCGGAGTCTATGAAGCAGATATAATCTGCCCGGGCCCGGTCCAAAGCGGCCCGCCGGGCGGCGGTGACGCCTTTGTTCTCCTGGTGGAGCACGGTGATGCGATTGTCCTTGGCGGCGTACTCGTCGCAGATGGCTCCGCAGTTGTCCGGAGAGCCGTCGTCCACCAGGATCAGTTCAAAATCCCCGTAGGTCTGGGCCAAGATGCTGTCCACGCACTGACGCAGATAGGGCTCCACCTTATATACCGGGACGATGATGGAATAGTCAGGATTCATGGGCATCTCCTTTGTCCTCCGCCTCCGAGGCAAGCTGATTCTTTTTCACCAGCAGCCCTTGGATGCTTTTGAGGAGGAAGCGAAATTCTGTGGTGCGGCAAAACAGTACGCCGAACAGGGCGCTGGGTACCAACACGCACACGCAGCCGTGGACGAGGAAGCCCAAAATGCCGCCCAGGGAGATGCAGGCGCACAGCCAGCGGCACAGAAGCCAGGCGGCTGTCACCACCAGCGTATAGAGGACGTTCCGGAGGAAATAGCCCTTGGACGAGGCCTGGAGCGCGTGTTTATGGATGATAATGGGATCGAGGGTCAGATTAGCGATAGCGGCAACATTGGTACTGATGATGCATCCGGCGATGCCCACCCGGGGCACCAGCCACAGACAGGTCACCAGATTCAACAGCATGCCCAGGATGGGGCGGATCATGACCTGGCGGAACAGGCCCATGGCCTCCCGGAAATAATTGAGATAAGTTTTATGTCCGTCGAGATATATCTCTATGCCCAGCCAGAGGGCCACGGGGGTGGCCACGGTGACGCTGCCCGCAGTGAAAGAGCGGACCACGAAGCGGTCCCCCACCCACAGGGTGATGAAATCGTCCGCCAGGACTGCCACGCCGATGGCGCCCACGCCGAAGACCCAGACAGAGATGAGATTCACAACCCGGAACGCCAAACGGGACCACTCCCGTTTCCCGGTGGAGTAGAGACTGCCGAGGGAGTCCTTGAGGGAGCTGACAAAGATCGACAGAAGGCGCTCCAGATTTGCACGGATAGCGACATAATTGGCGTAGAGCCCCGTGGTGAAGATGCCGACAAAACCGGTCAGGATCAGATTGTCGGTGCCGGAGATGACGACGTTGTTGAGCTTATAGATGAGCAGTGCGGAGCAATCCTTGAAAAACTCCTTCAGCTCCTCCATGGAAACGCGGTCGTCGATCTTCTCCCGAATATAGGGAAAGCGCCGATCGCAGATAGCAGCGTACAGCAGATTCCGCGCCAGGGACTGGGCGATCATGACAGCCACATAGACGATGAAGTTTTTCGTGAGCAGCAGGGCCAGTATCTGGGCAAGGACGCCAAGGAGGGTGATAATATAGCCGCTGGCCGTCAGCAGATAGGTCTTCTGCGAGGCGCGCACCAGCGCGGATTTATAGGCGAAGAACCAATAGGAGGAGGCGCTGTTGAACACATAGAGCAGGAAGAGGAAGCCGGGTTTCAATCCCAGCTCCAGCAAATGGTCATAGTCCCGGATGAGCTGGGGCAGAAATGGGACGAGGCAAAGGCCGAATACCACGATCACGCCGCCGACGATGTGGTATAGCTGACGGTAGAGCTTCATCAGCACCTGGATGCGGCGTTGATCACCTTCCTCCAGCGGCTTATAGAGCTTGAACACGATGGCGGCGCCAAAGCCCAGCTCCGTCAGGGACAACATAGAGAGGATAGAGCTGAAATAGCCCTCGATGCCCAGATAGCCCTCCCCCAACGTGCGGATAAAAATGGAGCGGGTGACAAAGCTCAGCAGCACCTCTGTGATGGTCGAGCCCATGCCGGTGAGATAATTCAGAAAGGAGTTTTGAGTTCGGGTCATAATGGGTCCTCTTCTACGGCGCGATGTATCCATGCGCCTCTTGCTTATGTTTATTGCCTGCGCAGAACGACTTCTCCATCAGGACCCATCTCGACCACGTCCTTGTAGGACACGTCCGCGCTCATGAAGTCCACGTGGGGCTCCACCCGCTCCTCCTCCGGTGGCAGCTGCATATAGTCGCCGTAGCGGACGGTGAGCACGTCCTTATAATTGATGGGCGCGGGCACCATGATGTCCTCCAGCTGTAGCATGACCGACCCGGCGTAATCCTCTGCGGGCCAGACGTTCCGGCCATTATAGAACCCCTCGAAAGTCTGCACCATGCCGCTGCGGTTTTTGGGACAGAGCTTATACATGCCGTTGATGACCTGCACGATCATCTTCTCGGTGACCACCTTGTCCGCCAGACGCATCACGGTGTTGAGCAAGGTCTTTTTCTTCACCTGGCCCCCGTCGGTGCGGAAATCCACCCCGGTGCGGGCGATGGTGAGCTGGAGCTTCTGGATCAGGTGGCTCTTGGGCCAGTTATCCAGGGGAAAGATGGCCAGGGCCAGGCCCATGTTATAGATGCCTCCGGCTTTGGTGGCCATCTTCAGATCATAGGGGGACACACAGGCGGTGTCGCTGCGGCGAAAGCGCAGGATGCGCTGCTGGAACAGGGGCTCGGTATAGGGGGTCTGGAGAAAATAGGGGTCCCTGGCGCCGAAGGCCTCGCTGGTCATGTGCCGGAGCTTGTCAAAATCCTTCCGGGGCATTTGCACGTCCACGTCGTCGTCCCAGGGGACGAAGCCCTTGTGCCGCGCCGCGCCGATGAGGGAGCCGTAGGTCAGCCAATAGGTGAAGCCGTTTTTCCGGCACAGGCGGTCAAACTCCTGCAGCAGGTCCAGATATACGGCGTTGACCCGTTTTTTCTGTGCTGTGACAAGATGGCCGCAGATGACCTCGTCGTTCATATTCATGATGGGCAACTCCTTTTCAGATCATCTTCTTCCAAAGACCTCGGCATAGACCTCGTCGGAGAACTCACCCATAACAGGGCCGGTGGTCTCCTGGTTCAGGATCGGGACGACATTGAACTCGATCAGGATAGGCTCTCCGTCGGGGGCCACGCCGATATCCCAGCCGATGATCTTGAAATGGGCCATTTTTTCCGCCTGGCTGCACACAGCCTTGACCACCCGGTCGTAATGCGGCACGACCACATCTTCAAAGCGGATCCCATTGGCGCAGGTCTCCACGTTCTGATATCGGCCATTCATGTGGTTGAAGCCGACTTTCTCCAGCCGTCCGTCCGGCCGGATGGGGCACTGGGAGCCGCCCTGGGAGATGTTGTCTACCTCGTTGCTTCCGCCGCCGATGCGGAGAACGGCCTTCAAGAGGTGGACCTGACCCTTGTAAAAGAATGTGACGGCACGGACCGTATTGAGGGAATTGGCGCTCAGCCGGGCAAGATCCTCGTGCTGAACGGCCTTCTCCTGAATGATGAAGTTCTTTTTGTAACGGCGGAATATATCCAGTATCTCCTGATCGGTGATGTTTTCGCTGTCATAGAATCGGATGTTGTTGCCGCCGCCGCTGCCGACGGAGGGCTTGACCAAAATGCGGCCTCTGTTATGGCATTGGGCCATGGCTTCCTCCTGGGTCAGGGGGCGGAAGTCGTCGTCATAAAACACGCCGGCCACGTTCTTCACCACGGTGGTGGGCCGCCGCATACCGGGCAGGAACAGACTGTGCATACACTTGTCCTGCCAGGCCTTGGCGAAGATGAGGTTATTGAAATAGGGGATGATACGTCTGTGCCACAGGGTGTCCGGCAGATACTTGGGACTGAACGGCTTGTGGTTCGTACAATAACGGTAAAACCAGATCTTGCGGGGCGTGCGTACCTTGAACTGCCGCCAGTAGGCCCGAATGGAGGTCTTATACTCCTGGTCTACGACAGGGTTGTAATCATAGTATTTGGCATATTGCCGCAAGGTGCGCCGATCCTGACAAGCCTTTACGAAAGTCTCGCCGGCAATATACAGACGGTCATATTGCTCTCTCAGACGTTTCAACATATCAGATCTCCTTTGTATCGTTTTTCGGCGTGTTGATGGTCTGGCGTATCTCATATTGGGGCATGTTGCTCACGGTCATGTAGATGCGGCCGATGTACTCGCCGCACAGGCCCAGCAACAGCATGATGACCCCGCCGATGCCCAGCTGCAGCGCGATGCTGGTGGTCCATCCGGCGGCGATGCCGGGATTGATGAGCTTGCGGATCACCACCACCAAGGCGGCGGTAAAGCCCACGCCGGAGCACAACGTGCCGATCACCACGGCAAACCGCAGCGGTACGGTGGAAAAGTTGGTGAATCCGGTCAGCCACAGATTCAGCATCTTTCGCAGGGTGTAGTTGGACTGGCCTGTGATCCGGTCCCGGTGGGGCATGTCCACGTTGGCATACCGCCGGGCAACGTGGGACAGATACCCACCCATGGAGGGGAAGGGGCTCTTATAGTGGCGCAGCGCGTCGATGGCCACTCGGTTCATGGCGCAGTAGCTGGAGAGGGTGATGCCCTTGGGCTTGGAGCCGTTCAGCTCCAGGACCCGGCTGTTGAGCCAGCTGGTGAAGCGCTTGAACAGGCTGTGGTGCTTATGGGAGAACCGGGCGTATACCAGATCGTACCCCTCCTGCACTTTCTCCACCAGGCGGAATATCTGGTCCGCCGGATGCTGGCCGTCGTCATCCATATATACCAGTATGTCCCCGGTCACAAAGGGCAGAGCCGCCATCTTGGCCACGGTCTGGCCGAAGTTCCGGGACAGGTTCACTCCCACGATCTTTGGGTCTCCAGCGCATAGAGACTCTATCACCTCAAAGGTATCGTCCTCCGGATAGTCGTTCACCAGGATGATCTGATAGTCATATTGGGACTGGGCGGCGAACACGGCCCGCAGCTCCTCCACCACAGGCCCGATGGTCTTGGCGGATTTGTAGCAGGGGATAGCGACGGAAATGGTGGTCATATCCCACACCTCCGAATCTAAAAGGTCTATTTTATCTCGATGATAAACTGTTCCTTGATCTGGTCGATGCGCTGGAAGCACCAGTCCAGGGTGGGGCCCTGGACGATGACCTGGCCCAGGCGGTGTTTGGCATTGGTGAACTTCTCCACCCGGTCCCCGGGCTTAACGATCACCGACAGATCAAAGATGCTCTCGTCCCGGGTCACCCCGTCCACGATGCGCTCCACTGTGCCGGACTTCTCCGACAGGAGCATCCGGGAGGCGTTGGGACGGTGCGCGTCCGTGCGGCGGTCGAAGATGGCCGTCGGGTCGTCGCCCACGGCCATGGCGGCGATCATCTCATAGTAGTTCATGCCGTAGTAGATGCTCACCGTCTCCGGCAGGCAGGTGGCCCCCGCCCGGCCGGTCAGCTCGATGACGTACACCTTTCCGTCCCTCTCGATCAGGTCCAGGTTCACGGCGCAGTTGTCCAGACCGATGGCCCGGATGGCCTTGCGGACCTGCTCGTCCACGGCGGCCAGGACGCTCTCCGGGGCGTCCAGGGGCGCGTAGTGGCCCACAGGTACGTTGGTGCCGCTGAGATAGGTGTTGTCCCCGTGGGGCAGCACGAACAGGATGTCCCCGTGATAAATGAAGGACTGGGCCCCCAGCTCGTTGCCCTCGATGAACTCCTCCACGATGCAGAAATCCTTGCTGGTCTCGGCCAGGGTCCGGGACACGTTCTCAAAAGCGGCCTCCCGGGTGCGGCAGATATAGATGCCCCGGCTGCCCTGTAGGTCCACCGCCTTGATGATGACAGGCAGCGTCAGCGTCTCCAGGGCCTTGGCCAGGGACGCCTGGTCCGCGACACGGCAGAACCGGGCGGTGTTGACCCCGGCGGCCATGAAGGCGTTTTTCATGCTCCACTTGTCCGCGGAGCAGACGGCGGCGGCTTCGGAAAGGCCTGTCAGACCCAGCTTTTCGCAGGCGTAGCCCAGGGCCCGCACCCCGGTGTCCAGACAGCAGGTGGCGATGCCGTCGGCGTGGACCTGCCGGGCCGCGGCCAGCACCGCCTCCGGGTCGGATATGTCCGCGTAGGCGGTCTCGTCCGCCGCGGCGAAGCCGGGATAATTGCCCGGGATGCTGCACACCACGGTGTGGTAGCCCAGGCCCTTGGCGGCCTTGATGAGCTGCACCTGGGGCGCGCTGGCGCCCAATACCATGAGAGTTTTCATCGTGCTTCCTCCTTTTTGTCAGACGGTGGTGATCCAGTAACCGTGGCGGTTAGAGCTGTCCGTCACCGCCTTGTCCGGCGCGCCGTCGTATTCCGCCCGCCAGACGGTGTCCGGGGCGGCGCGCCGTATCCTTTCCATTTCCGCGGCGTCCGCCGCGGTAAAGATGAACCGTATCCGGGCCGGGCCGGGCGCCCGCTTGGGGGTCAGGTCCGGCGCCCGGCCGCAGGCCGCGTCGATGACCGCGGCCATGAAGTCGACGCCTGTGGAGAGATACACCAGGTCCGAGCCGATGCAGTCCCCACCCATCCGGGCGCCCACCTCCACGATGCGCACATCCCCCTGGGGGGTGATGAGAAATTCTGCGTGGCTGGCGCCGTAGGCGATGTGCAGCGCGTCCAGCGCCGAGAGCACCGTGCCGCGCACGGCGGGCAGCAGGGCGGGCGGGATATCGTCGGCGGGCTCGGCGTGGCCCGTCTCGATGAAGTGGGGCGCTCCGGTGGTGTATTTCTTCGTCAGGGCCAGGATGTGGTGCTCCCCGGCGAAGGAGATGCTCTCGCAGCTGTACTCCGTGCCGGAGATGAACTGCTCGATGATGGCCGCCTTTTCAAAGGACTGCTCCACCGCCAGAGGCACCGCCGCCGCCAGGGCTGCGTAGTCCTCCACCTTGTAGATGCCCCGGCTGCCGGAGCGGTCCGTAGGCTTGACGATCAGCGGCCAGCCCATCCCATCCAGCGCTGTCTCCTCCGGGGCCGCAGAGACCCGCAGGAACCGGGGGCAGGCCACGCCCGCCTCCGTCAGGGCCTGGCGCATGGCGTATTTGTTGGTGGCGATGGTGTCGGTGATATCCGGGTTGCAGGGATTGCCCAGCCGCCGCTGGACGTAATTGACCGTGTGCACGGCCAGGTCCGAGCCGATGGAGCAGCAGGCCTGCACCCCCGCCTGGCGGCACACCTGCCAGATGGCCTCCTTCTCCGTGATGCTGATGGGGTGGAACACATCTGCCGTCTGCTCTCCTATATCCCCCGCAGCCCAGGCAAACACATGGGTCTCAAAACCCATCTCCTTCGCCTTTTCGATGAGGGGGTTTTGAAATTCATTGGCGCCGATGACGGCGAGCTTTTTCATAGCGATCCCCTTCCGATGGTCACGGCTTTGCCAGCACAGTGAGGCATTCGTCGTCATAGATGATCTCGCGGCCCTCGGTCTGCAGATTCTCCAGATCGGTGTCCCGTTCGGCGGAGTCCTCGTAATCGGCGTGCCCCAGGACGACGTACCGGGGATCGGCCCAGCCAGTGTTGATGCCCACGCCATAGGGCAGGCTGAGATAGTCGCCTTCTGTGATGTGGCTGACCTTGACGGTGTTGACCCAGGGGTCCTCCGCGTCCGGGTCCAGCTCGATCACATCCTCCAGGGCGGCGCGACGCTCTGCCCACTCAGCATCCTGGGCAGGGGTGGAAAAGCGATCGCTGGTGGCGAAGGTAGAGGAGAAGACCGAGGCAAAGGTGATCAGGCCCAATAGGCCTAACACGACAGCCGTCCGCCAGGCGTGGGCCTCTCCCGGGGGGGTAAGACAAGCCAGGAGCATCACGCAGCAAAGTCCCGTGTTGCAGGTCCGCACATATGTCCAGGTATAGGCGCTGCTATACTTCAGCAAGATCCCGCCCCAGAACCCGACCAGGATGAACAGGCACAGCAGGTTCAGCGGCAGGCCCGCCCGCTTGTTTTTGTCCCGGAGAGCGACGATCACCCGCCAGGCCAGAACACCCATCAAACCATATACCATGATGCTGAACCAAAGTGTCATGCGATGGGCGTCGCTGTCGGAGCGGAAAATCACATATAACGGATCGGCGGCGACCAAACGGTCAAGAAAGGAATAATACTTTGCCATCAGCTCCAACTGCCAGCTGAGATGGATGGGCCGATCAACCCGGTCCGGATCGATAAATGGCGCGCAGGTAGCGCTGTTCACGCCCCGCAGGAATTTTAGTGCCAGCACTGTGACAACGGCCGCGGCCAGCACCCGCCAGACGGGCTTGACGCGCCGGAGCATCAGCACGATGTATATGGGGATGAACAGCACCAGCGGCAGATAGAACCACATCGAGTATACCAGCAGTACGGGGATCAGCGTCCAGCGCAGCACCAGCCGGATGCGGGACACCTGCGGCTCCTTCCACAGCCGGACCATCACCCCGGACAGCACCACGGCCATGGCGTAGCGCAGTACCTCGTTCATGGCGATGAGAGAGAAGCAAACGCCGATGTACATCATGGCGTTGACCGCTGCCATCATCAGCAGTGCCCGGCGGTCCGGCTTTGTCAGCAGGATGAATATCAGCACAGACGCGGCCAGATAGAAGAAGTTATAATACACGAAGGCGTGGGGGCCCCAGCCGAAGATGCGGGCCAGCGTCCCGGTGATCAGTGCCGGGAACATGCCCCAGGGGCCAAAGGTGCCTACGTCGGCGTGGGTCCCGCCGTAGCCGAAATAGCCCAGGGGGCGGCCGTACTTGCTCATGGCGCCGTACTGGAGGAACCACCAGGGCTCGTCGCTCCAGACGGGGATGGCCCGGAACGGATTGTTGCCGCTCAAAAAGGTGAACAGGCATGCCATCAGGATGGGCAGGGATATGACCAGCACGATCAGACCGATGCGGATCGCGAGGGCGTGTTTCCCGCCGGACTGCGCAGGCAGGGCGGACTGAGGGACTTGACAGTCGTCCATGATCTACCTCCAAGTATGATATGACCGAGCCGAAGCTCAGAAAAAGAAATTTCTTTTTTCCAGGACCAGGACCGCGTAACAAACGCCGCAGCAGATATGCCAGAGCAACAATCCCGTACCGACCGTGAGGACGGCGCGACCAGAGAATGTCTTTTCCCGGAGCAGCTGGACATACTGCCCCACCGCTGTCGTCCAAAACAGCCAGCAGGCCAGATAATTGCCCCAGTTCATATTGCCGTGCCCTGCCCGGGCGCCTGTCTCATGCAAGAGCAGCACTTCCAGCAGCCCCACAGCGGCGCAGACCACGCCCAGCCGAAAGCTGGCGCAGCGCAGGGTGCGCTTTGGCGCGGCCAGCAGCAGGAACAGCGGGAACGCACAAGGTAGCACCGTGGTCTTGAACCGATAGAATATCTCCTCCAGCACGGGGCCGAACCCGGTCCAGGGCCCGGGTACGATATAGACGCCAATGCCAGAGCTCTCCTCAGTGGCGGCCACCGCCGCGGCTGTCTGGGCAGCGCCCACCGTCAAGCCCTCGGAGAAGAAATTGCCGAACTGGCGCAGCAGCAGTAGGGCCGCAGGCAGATAGGCCAGGGCCAGCTTGATGCAGAAGGGCAGCAGCTTTCCCTTGGTGCGGATCACGTCTATGAGCAAAAACAGGAAGATGGCCGGGGCGAACACCTGCATGAAGGAGGGCTTGGCCCACAGGGAGCATAACAGACACAGCGGGTACAGCACTAGCTCGGCTCGGGTGAACACAGGCGCGCGGAACTGGGCCCAAAAGCCGCCGGAGAAAGCGAAGGGCGTTGCCTCGCCGTCCAGGGGGATCAGGGGGCCAGGCTGGCCATAGCGGCGGCGGTTATAGATGTTCACCGTCATATACAGTACGGCTGCGGCAAAGGGACGGACCATGATAGTGGTGGGGTTGTGCCAGGTGGTCACGGCGCCGCGCCCGGAGTAGAATGTGTGGCCGGGCAAGGTGAGGCTGGAGATGAAGAAAGGACACAGCGCTGCCAGCGCCAGCAGCCACCGGGCGGTCCGGTCCCGGGCGGAGCGGGCAAAGGCCCCATATACAAGGCAATAGGCGGCGGTATTGGCCGCGGCCGTGGTCAGGGCGGCGGCCTGCCAGATGTTGGGGACGAACGCATTCGCCAGGCGCATGCAGATGTGCCACAGCCGTTCCGAGCCGTTGTACAGGCTGCGCAGCATCTTGGCTTTATCCATGTTGAGCGCCCAGAGGATGTGGGGGTAGAAGTCGCTGTTGCCGTTGCGCAGGCCGAATACCATGGTATACGTCAGAGCGAATACCCCGGCCGCAGACGTCAGCGCCAGCGCATGGCGGCAGAGAAAAGCGGCCGCCGAGCGTTTTTTTGTCATAGGATCACCGCCAAAAGCTCAGATCAGATAATTTGCCCCTTGAAACAGCGCGGCGATATACGCCACGCCCGCCGCCATATGCCAGGCCAGCAGCGCCATGCCGCCGACCAGGGCCAGCTTTCCTCGGGTGGTCTTCTCCCGGAACAGCATGGCATATTGGCTGATAGCCACCGTCCACAGCAGCAGGCACGCCAGCACGAAACCCCACTTGAAATTGCCGTCATAGGCCCGCGCGCCTGTCTCGTGCAGCAGCACCTCCTCGGCCCGGCCGATCAGCACGCAGAGCGTCCCCAGCCGCACAGAGGGGTCGGAGAAGCTCTGCCTCGGGCTGATGAACAGCAGAAACAGCGGGAACGCGCAGAACAGCACGATGGGCTTCCAGTCCTCGTAGATGTGCCGCAGCAGCTGTCCCAGACTGGATATGCCCTCCCGGGCGTAATAGAACGTAACGCCTGTCGGGGCGGTGAGGATGGGGTCTGCCGCCGCGTCCGTGGCTGTAGCGGCCGCAGCGGCCGCGGCCTGGGACACCTGTTCGCTGGTGACGAAACCGCTCCAGAAGGCGGAGAAAAACTGCCTGTAGAGCAGAAAGATGACCGGAAGATAGGCCAGGGCCAGCTTGACGCAGAAAGGCAGCAGCTTTCCCCGGGTCCGGATCACGTCCACGAGCAGGAACAGGAAGATGGCCGGGGCGAAAAACTGGAGGAAGGAGGGCTTGGACCACAGGGAGCACAGCAGGCACAGGGGATAGAGCACCAGCTCGGACCGGGTGAACACAGACTCGCGGAACTCGGCCCGGAAGCCGCCGGAGAAAGCAAAGCCGCTCTCCGGCACAGGCAGCCGGACGTTCCGGCCATAGCGGCGGCGGGAATAGATGTTCACCGTCATATAGAACACGGCCACCGCAAAGGGCCGGACCATGATGTTGGTGGGGTTGTGCCAGGCGTTCAGGGCCCCCAGTAAGGCGTGCTCGTTCCAGTAGAACGTGCCGCCGGGCAGCATCAGGGCCTCCGCCAGGAAGGGGCACAGCCCCAGCGGCGCCAGCAGCCACCGGGGGAGCTTTTCTGGCAGGGATCGGTCCAGAAAGCGGAACAGGATGAAATAGGCCGCGGCGTCGGCGACCGCCGTCACGATGGCGGCGCATTTCCAGCCGTTGGGGATGACCAGGAACACCAGGCGCACGAAGACATACCACAGCCGCCGGGAGCCGTCATAAAAGGAGGACAAAAGCGACTGGGTGCTTGCGCCCAGCGCCCACAGCATATGGGCGTTGTAGTCGGATATGGTGTCCGGCGGCTTGCTCAACCGGAAGTTGAACACCACCAGATACACCAGCACGAACAGCCCGGCCGTACACAGCAGGGCCACGCCGTTGCGCCGGAGAAAGTCGGATGGGGACCGTTTGTCTTTCATAACTGCTCCCTCATTGGACCAGAGCGAAGGCGTCCAGGGTAAAGATGCGCTTATCCCCGGGAGGCACCGACATGATGGACTGATAGCCGCTGGGGCCAAAGACATAGGAGCTGCCGTCAATGGTCTGCTCGCCTGTGAGGGCCTGTCCGTCCCGGAAGTAGTAGGTCAGCCCGTTCTGCTCATACCAGCCTGTATAGTCCGTCTCGTCGGGACCCACGCGCTGTATCCTGTAGATGTTGACGCTGTCAGGCAGCCGGGTCTCCAGAACGGCTTGGACGGGACCGTATTCCACCGACAGGAACTGGAGCAGGTTGATCACGGACGAGGGCTTGTCGGCCAGGAGCACCACGTCGTCCCGGAAAAAGGCGTCGGCGTACAACCGCTCCTCCGGGTCCTTGGCCAGATCGCCGCAGTAGCCCCATTGGCACAGGTTGTCCGGATAGGCGGACAGGGGGTGGAACGGGTCGGTGTTGGCGTCGTGGCGGTCGTAGACGGAGGAGACGATGGTGGTATCGCTATGGGTGTGGGCATAGCTCTCGATGGCGTTCTGCAGGGCGAACACGTCGGCGCGGGTGTCCGCCGTGGCGGCGTGGGGCGCCGCGTACAGGCTCATAGCGCACAGTACGGCGAACCCGACGGCGCACAGCCCGGCAAAGACCCGGGCGGCGGGGCGGACAGCGGCGGCCTCCGCCTTGCCCGGCCCGTCCAGGGCCAGCAGCAGGAGCACCACCGCGGTGGGGATGGATATGACCAGAAAGGCCCGGATGGGGAACCGCCCGTCCCGGACCAGATACAGCAGCATCAGCAGCGCGCCCCCGGCGGCGCACAGGGCGCAGACGAGCTCCGGCCAGTAGCGGCGGCCGAAGCAGGCCCACGCCGCCAGGCATCCCAGCCCCAGCAGCACCGCAGCGGCGGCCTGCCAGAACATCTGGGGGTCCTCCCACAACGTGACGGCCAGCTCCTTTGCCGTGGCCCATAGGCGGGGGAGAAGCGGCTGGGCGGGCTGGGCCTTCTGGTCCGCGTAATATATCTCCGATACCTCCCGGAACAGGTCGGCGGTGATCCGCCTGTCCATGTAGCACCAGGAGAAGATCATGTTGGCCAGCTCCCGGGACACCCCCGCCCGGGCATACTGCTCGGGGGTCAGGGAGTCCTTGAGATAATCGCCCACCAGAGAGCGGTAATATTCCGCCTGCTGGTAATCCTCGTCGCACTCCAGGGGCACGGCGGCGAACACGCCCGCGATGACGGCCAGGGTGACGGCGGCGGTGAGGACCAGGGCGCCCAGGCGCTTTTTCAGGTCCTTCCGGCCCGCCAGTACGTTGCGCAGGGCCTGATAGGCCAGGGCCAGGGCCCAGAAGCACAGCAGACTGTATCCGGTGGCCTGGCGCAGCAGACAGCACAGCACCATCAGCACCGCGCTTAGAATGTCGCAGCGTACCCGCCCGGCGCGGGTGCTCTCGTGGTGGCGGCACAGGATCAGCGCCACGGCGGCCGTGGCGTTCACGGAGGCGGTGACGGTAAAGGCGATCCGGGACAGGGGGTAAAAGAGCACCCCGGCCCCCAGCAGGCCGTAGGCCAGGCAGCCCGCCCACACGGGCCAGCCCCGGCGGCAGGTCTTCACCAGCACGCACCGCCCGATGACGGTGAAGGAGAGAAACAGCACGGCCAGCTGGTAGCCCAGATACCAGTATCCCTCCGGGTCCAGCCGATAAAACTGGCCGATGAACAGGCACAGCAGCACGGAGAAGGGGGAGGAGCGCTCCGAGACGGTCTGGGACAGGGTGTTGTGCACCGCCGCCAGGCCCTTTTCCGGGACCTGGGAGATGTGCTGCAGTAGCGTCATCTCGTCCATGGTCATATAGCTGAGCACCGTCACCCGGAGCGTCCACAAAAAGAACAGCGCCGTGACGGCGGCGGAGACGGCCCAGCGGCCTCGGTCCCTGGCGCAGAAATGATCCAGGCGGCCCAGGAGCTTTTGGCCCCGGCCCGTCAGCGCCAGGGCGAAGCCCAGCACCAGGCAGGCCGCCAGCCGGGCCAGACGTCCGGGCAGGAAAACGCCCCCGGTCATCGGCAGCAGCAGGTCAAGACCCACCCGCCGGGCCAGGGCGCTCTCTATGGCGAAAAACACCAGCAGGCCCATGCCGACGGCGGTCAGCAGCGGGCCCAGCCGATTTTTTTCAGCGGTCATGAACGCCTCTCCTTGAAAAAGGCGATGACGGTCTCCACGGCCTGTTCCACCTCGCCGTCGGTCAGACCGTAGTACATGGGCAGGCGCAGCAGCCGCTCGCTCTCCCGGGTGGTGTATCGGTCCTCCCCGTCAAAGCGGCCGAAGCGCAGCCCCGCCGTGGCGGAGTGCAGAGGTACGTAGTGGAACACAGAGCCCACGCCGTGGGCCTTCAGGTAGGCGATCAGCTCGGTGCGCTGGGCCAGGTCCCTGGCCTTGATGTAGAACATGTGGGCGTTGTGCACGCAGCCCTCCGGGATGGTCTGCCAGTCGATGAGGCCCGCCTCGTGCAGGGGGGCCAGTCCCTCCCGGTACAGCTGCCAGCAGTGGAGCCGGGCGGCGTTGATCTCGTCCGCCATCTCCAGCTGGCCATAGAGGTAGGCGGCGTTCAGCTCGCTGGGCAGATAGCTGGAGCCCAGGTCCTCCCAGGTGTATTTGTCCACCTGGCCCCGGAGAAAGCGGGCCCGGTTGGTGCCCTTCTCCCGGATGACCTCCGCCCGGGGGTCAAATTCCCGCATGAGCAGGGCACCGCCCTCGCCCATGGAGTAGTTTTTGGATTCGTGGAAGCTGTAGCAGCCATAATCGCCGATGGCGCCCAGGGCCCGGCCCTTGTAGGAGGCCAGCACCCCCTGCGCCGCGTCCTCTACCACCAGTAGGCCGTGGCGGCGGGCGATGTCCAGGATGGTGTCCATCTCGCAGGCCACCCCGGCGTAGTGCATGGCGCAGATCACCTTCGTCCGGTCCGTGATGGCCTCCTCGATACGGTTTTCATCGATGTTCATAGTGTCCGGGCGCACGTCCACGAACACGGGCACCGCCCCGGCCAGCACAAAAGCGTTGGCCGTGGAGGAGAAGGTATAGGAGGGCAGGATGACCTCGTCGCCCGGCTCCAGGCGGCACAGCAGCGCCGCCATATCCAGCGCGTGGGTGCCGCTGGTGGTGAGCAGGGCTTTGGCCGCGCCTGTCCGCTCCTCCAGCCAGGCGTGGCATTTTTTCGTAAAGGTCCCGTCGCCGCATATCTTATGGGAATGGATGGCCTCCAGGACGTAGGCGTCCTCCCGGCCGCAGTAGGGGGGCACGTTGAAGGGGATCATGGTCAGTTCCTCCGAATCGATGTCAGCGGTCCCTGTACATCCGCTGGTAGTAATCCCGGTACTCGCCGGAGACGATCTGCTCCCACCAGGGGCGGTTGGCCAGGTACCAGTCGATGGTCCTGGCGATGCCGTCGGCGAAGCTGGTCTCCGGCAGCCAGCCCAGCTCGCCGTGTATCTTGGCCGGGTCGATGGCGTAGCGAAGATCGTGGCCCTTCCGGTCCGTCACGTAGGTGATCAGACTCTCCGGCTTGCCCAGGTGCTGGCAGATGAGGCGCACGATGTCGATGTTGCGCATCTCGTTGTGGCCGCCGATGTTGTACACCTGGCCGATCCGGCCCTTCTGGAGGATCAGGTCGATGGCCTTGCAGTGGTCGGCCACGTACAGCCAGTCCCGCACGTTCAGGCCCTGGCCGTATACGGGCAGGGGCTGATCCGCCAGGGCGTTGGCGATCATGAGGGGGATGAGCTTTTCCGGGAACTGATAGGGGCCGTAGTTGTTGGAGCAGCGGCTGATGGTGGCGGCCAGGCCGTAGGTGCGGTGGTAGGCCATCACCAGCAGGTCCGCCCCGGCCTTGGAGGCCGAGTAGGGGCTGGAGGCGTGCAGGGGGGTCTGCTCGGTGAACAGCAGGTCCGGCCGATCCAGAGGCAGGTCCCCGTACACCTCGTCGGTGGACACCTGGTGGAAGCGGGTGTTGCCGTGGGCCAGGCAGGCGTCCATCAGCACCTGGGTGCCCAGGATGTTGGTCTGCAAAAATATCTCCGGCGTCTCGATGGAGCGGTCCACATGGGTCTCGGCGGCGAAGTTCACCACCGCGTCGGGCTTCTCTTTATCGAAAACGGCCGCGATGCCGTCCCGGTCCCGAATGTCCTGGCGGTAGAAAACGAAACGCGGGTCCGCCAAGGCCCGCTCCAGCGTGGACATGTTCCCGGCGTAGGTCAGGCTGTCCACGCACACCACCCGCACATCCGGGTGCCCGTCCAGCAGGTGGTAGACAAAATTCGCGCCGATGAACCCGGCGCCTCCGGTCACAAGGATCGTCGTCATGCGTGTTCTCCTCAGTGGATACTAATATCTATCTAGCAATAAACCACATTATAGCACAAAATCCCGGAAACGCAACCATAATACGCCGCGTTTCCGGGTCTGCGCCGATCTTTTGTCCTTATGCCCCCGCAAAGCGGAACACCGCCCCCGCCACGGCGCCGATGAGGATGAGAAAGACCGGGTGGAGCTTTTTCCACTTTTTGCTGACGGCAAAGATGACCGCGGCCAGGGCCAGGGCCTTCCAGTCCAGCACGGTCCAGAACCGTTCCCAGCCGGACCAGAGCTCCGTTTTCAGCAGCGCGCCGATGGCCACGGTCAGGCCCGCCGCGGCGATCAGCCCCGTGGAGGCGGGGCGGATGCCGTAAAAGGCCCCCTCCACATAGTGGTTGTTCCGGAAGGCCTTCAAAAAGGCGGCCACGATGACGATGACGATGATGCTGGGGGTCACGATGCCCACCAGGGCGCACAGGCTCCCCAGGGGCCCGGCGCTGGTGTAACCGGTGTAGACGGCCATATTGATGCCGATGGGGCCGGGGGTGGACTCGCTCACGGCCAGCATGTCCGCCACCTGGTGGGCGGTGAACCATCCGGTGCGCTCGCCCATGTCATAGAGAAACGGCAGCGTGGCCAATCCGCCGCCCACGGCGAACAGGCCCGTCTTGAAAAACTCCCAGAAGAGCTGCAAAAAGATCATTTCTTTGCCGCCCCCTTCCACAGCACCTTGGCCGCGACGCCCAGCGCCCCGGCGATGAGCACGAACAGCACCGGAGACAGGTCCAGGAAGAAGGACGCCAGCGCCACCGCCGCGAACAGGCACGCGGTGAGCTTATCCACCACGGAGCTTTTCAGAAGTTTCACCACCGCGTTGAGGATGAGCACTGTCACCGCCACCCGGATGCCCGCGAAGGCGTTCTGCACCAGGGCGTAGCTGGCGAAGTTCTGCAGCAGCGCAGCGATGACGCCGATGACGATGAAGCTGGGGGCGACCAGCCCGTAGGTGGCCACCAGAGCGCCCCAAACGCCCTTGATCTTATAGCCGATGAAGGTGGCGGTGTTCACGGCGATGATGCCAGGGGTGCATTGGCCGATGGCAAAATAGTCCGTCAGCTCCTCGTTGGTGCACCAGCCTTTACCGTCCACCACCTCCCGCTGGAGGATGGGCAGCATGGCGTAGCCGCCGCCGAAGGTGATGGCGCCCATGCGGAAAAAGGTGCTGAAAAGCTCCCAGTATATCTTCATGCTCACGCCTCCCGTTCCTTGCACACGTCGCACCATCCGGCGGGCTTGGCCAGCGCCTCCAGCTCCCGCCAGTTCAGGGCGATGCCGCTGTGGGCGCTGCCCGCGGCGGGATATACCGTTTCATAGTCCTTCAGGCTCACGTCCAGCCACACCTGGGTCCCCTCCGGGGCCAGAAAGGGGCACACGCCCCCGGGGCTGTTCCCGGTGAGCCGCTCCGTGTCCTCCGGGGAGAGCATCTTCGCCTTGCAGCCGAAATGGGCCTTGAACTTGTGGTTGTCCACCCGCCGCTTGCCGGCGGAGACCACCAGCACGGCGCCGTCGCCGTGGTAGAAGGAGATGGTCTTGGCGATCTGATCCGGGTCCACCCCCAGGCACTGGGCGGCCAGGTCCACCGTGGCGGTGGAGGCGTCAAATTCGTGCAGGCGGTCTGAAAGACCATTTTCTTCCAAAAGGGCCTTGACTTTTTCGATGGTCATTGGTATTCTCCTTGAAAACAGGGTGTAGCGGGTAAATAATACCATGGATATGCAAAAAAGAAAAGTCGCAGTTATCGGCGCGCTGAACGTGGACATCGGCGGGCGGCCCGAGGGGCCTCTGATCCCCGGGGACTCCATCCCCGGCCGGGTGCGCACGTCCCTGGGGGGCGTGGGATGGAACGTGGCGCGCAACTGCGCCCTTCTGGGAGCGGAGACGGCATTTTGCTCCCTGCTGGGCCGGGACGAGCACGAGGGCGCCATCCGGGCGGAGAGCCAGCGCTACTGCGTGGACATCTCCGGCTGCCGCTGGGAGGAGGAGAGCCCCAACAACCGCTATCTCTATCTCTGCGACGAGAAGGGAGACGTGGCCGCCGCGGTCAACGATATGGGCCTTTGCCGCCGCATGGACCGGGCCTTTGCTGCCGCCTGCCTGGAAAAGGCAGCGGGCTGCGCGGCGGTGGTGACGGAGGCCAATCTGCCCCAGGCCACCTTGACCTATCTGGGGGAGAACCTGACCGCGCCCCTGGTGGCGGACTGCGTGTCCGTGGCCAAGTGCGGCCGTCTGCGGCCCATCCTGCACAGGATACACATCCTCAAGGCCAATTTGCAGGAGGCGGAGGCCCTCACCGGGCGGACCGGGGTGGAGGACTGCATCCGGGCCCTGCTGGACGCGGGGGTGAAGCGGGTGGTCATCTCCCAGGGCCCCCGGGGCGTGATCTGCGGGGAGGGCGAGCGGATATTCCCGGTGCCCTCGGTGCATACCGACGTGGTGGACGCCACCGGAGCGGGGGACAGCATGACCGCCGCGCTGACGGTGGGCCTGGCATTGGGGATGAGCTTTGACGACTGCGCTGCCCTGGGCGTCACCGCCGCGGGCATCACCGTGGCCAATCCCGGCGCCGTGACGGCGGCCCTGGCCGTACTGCGGCCCATTTAAAAGCGCGTTTCTCCGGCGGGATGGCTTGCCGGAGAAAAATTTTTTGTCTTGCGTGCAATAAAATACCGCCCTGAAGCATTTCATCAGCAGAAAGCATTTTTGCAAAATGATATGAAATGGAGGGTATGACATGACGAACGGAAAGCGCAGAGGATATTTCAGATCGGGCCTGGCCCTGATCCTGACCCTGGCGGTGATGGCGGGCTGTGCCGTCACGGCCCTGGGGGCGGCGGACCCCTTCCAGAGCCAGAAGCAGGCGCTGGTGGAGCGGGTGCTGGCCCTGAACGGCCAGCTGGACGCCGCGGCGCTGTCGGCGCTGACCGACGAGGAGCTGCGGGACCTGATCCGCACCGGAGCCCCCGGCATGCCTGTGGGCTGCCAGGCTGCCTTCGACGCGGCTCTCGCCTATGCGGGCGTGGCCCAGAGCGACGTGAGCCTGATCGACGTGGACCCGGAGCTGGATGAGTACACCCCCTATTATGACGTGGAGCTGATGATCGGCGGCCGGGAGTACGACTATACCGTGGCGGCCTACACGGGCCAGGTGCTCTACGGGGAGAAGCCCGCGGACAGCGCCGCCGTGACCGCGGCCCCTGCAGTCGATATCACCCAGGACGGCGCCGTGACCACGGCCCTGCGCTGGGACGCTCTGCCTGTGGACAGCGCGGCCCTGACGGGCACGCCCCGGGTGAAGATGGACAGGGACGACGGCCAGACCCACTACGATGTGACCTTTGAGACGGACGCCTATGGCTATGAGTATGAGATCGACGCCGCCACCGGGGAGGTGCTGTCGGTGAAGATCGAGCGGCTCTATAACGCCGGGGGCGCCGGGGATATCGGCGAGGACGCCGCCTTGGCGGCGGCCATGGCTCACGCCGGGCTCACCCAGGAGCAGGTGACATGGTCGGAATGCAAGCGGGACGTGGACGACGGACGGCTGGAGTATGAGGTGGACATGCGCACAGGCAATGGGGAGTATGAATACACCATCGACGGCACCACGGGTGCCGTGCTGGAGTACGAGCGGGACTGATGCTGAAACAAAGGAACGCCGCGCCCTTTCCCCACGGGAAAGGGCGCGGCTCTTGCAGCAGGTCGTTCAGAGCACCTTCTTTATCGGGTGACGGATGACCGTTTTCCACTTCTCCGGTGCGACTTTACGGGCGTCGGACATGTATATCTCGTGGTGAAGTCTATCCTTGGAGAGGTCATTCGCATACCCGTTTTGCGCCAGATAGGCGTCCATGACGGCCACGGTCGCGGGCTCGTCGTCGAACGGGCCCAGGTGCATGATCTGAACGCACAGTCCCTCCTCGACGGTCAGAAATTCCGCGGACGAGCAATCCATCTTCTTTTTTCTGCCTGCCGTTTCAACGGCCCAATCCAGGTCCTCTTTTGTGACGAACTCCGGCAGTCGGATGACGGATATCCAGTGAAAAGCGGACTTGTCGGTATGCTCGATACCGTCGATACCATCCTGCCGCCAAAAGCCCTCCAGCGGCGGCACCACATACTCGTAAAAACCCTCGATCCTATGGTCCGTCTTGTAACTCATTTTCAGCGTATACGCCACAGAATAGAGGACGCCGATGGCCTGCTGATACGCGCCCCCCGGCTCGTTTGGGTCGCCCTCGCCTCTGACCGCGATATAGTTCGCCTTGGGGACATTTACGATCTCCGGCTTGTTCTTCGGCATGTAAAACTCTTTGTATTCTTTCTTGAAATCGAACATCAAAAGACCTCCGCAGCGCCCGATCCGGCGCTGTCAGCCTACCTCCCGGATGGTGACGGACTGGATCACAGGCCGGGCCTCCGGGGCGATGGAGCCGTTGTTGTCGGTGGGCTTAGCGTCGGCGCAGATCTTGTCCACCACGTCCATGCCCGTGGTCACATGGCCGAAGGCGGCGTACTGGCCGTCCAGGTAAGTGCTGTCGCTCTGGACGATGAAAAACTGGCTGCTGGCGCTGTCATAATCGCTGGCCCGGGCCATGGAGATGACGCCCCGTACATGGGAGATGGGGTTGGGATGGCCGTTGGCCTCGAACTCCCCCACCACGTTGGCCGCGCCCTCCCCGGCGCCGCCCTGCATCATGAACCCGTCGATGATCCGGTGGAAGGTGAGCCCGTCGTAAAAGCCGTCTTTGGCCAGGGAGACGAAGTTCTCCACGGAAGCGGGGGCCGCCTCCGGGTCCAGCAGCACCGTCACGGTGCCGTAGTCCGCTATGGCGATGTCGGCATAGAGCCCAGCGGCCTCCTGGGCGGGGGCGGTGGGGCCGTCCGTGGGAGCGGGGGCCTGGGTAGGGGCGGCGGCCTCCTGGGGGGCGTTGGAACAGGCCGCGGCACAGAGGAGTAGCACGGCGGCCAGGATATAGACGATGTTCTTTTTCATGTTCATTTCCTCCTGTGAAAGGCTGGGGCCATTATACGCGTCCGTGCGGGTCCTGTAAACACAAAAAAGAGAGCTGGCAAATCCAGCTCTCTTTTTCGTTTTATAAAAGCCACACCCCTGCGCGCTTTGAGGTCGGAAAGGAGTTTCCTGTATGAGAAAGCATCAAGAGGAGAAAGGGGAGTTACACAAAGGGCCCATTACAGGGGCGTGGCCGGCGGCTGTTTCAACGGAGGGAGAGGCTTCTCCGGCTCCTAGCTATATATAACCACACTTTTGCCAATTCGTCAAGCGTTTCTTTGCAAATTTTTGGAAATTTTTTCTCATAGATGGACACAGACAAAATGAGCGCAAATAAATGTCCGCGTGTTGTGGACATTTGCCCACGGCAGGCTGGAAGCGCCAAAGCCGTCCGCGTCAGCCCTCTTTTTTCACGAACACGCACACGGCCATCCTGACGAACAGCTCCCGCAGCCCGGGGCACTTAGCCAGGGGGGCCAGGAAGGGGCGCAGGGGCACCTCCCGGTAGTATTCCGTCTGCAAAGGGGCGTCCCGCCGCAGGGCCCGGAACCGCCGGAGGGTCATTTTGTTGATGTAAGAGAAATACTCGTTCCCGTCCTTATACTGGGCGATGCGGAAGCGGATGCGATCTTCCCCGTCGGGCAGGGGCTGGCACAGCCGCTCGTACACGGCGATGAGGGTCCTGTCGGAGAACAGCAGCTGGACCCAGGGCACGGCGATCCGGTCGGACAGATGGGCCCCGTAGGGGTGGTAGTAGGGGGGAAAGTTGACGAACAGCCGCCCGCCGGGCCGGAGGATGCGGGCGCACTCGGCCAGCACGGCGGCGGGGTCGGCCACGTGCTCCATGGCGTCGTTCATGATGACGGTGTCAAAGCTCTCCGGGGGCAGGCCGGAGTCCGCCGCGTCCCGGCACAGGAAGGTGAAGCGGTCCTTTAGGCCCAGCTGGGCAGCCAGCGCCTCCGCCTGGGGGCCGTATTTTTCCAGCACCTCCAGCCCGGTCACATGCCTGGCGCCCCGGGCGGCGTAGTAGAGGCTCTTGCCCCCGGCACCGCAGCCCACGTCGCACACGTCCTTGTCCCGGAACATCTCCTCCTCGGTGTACCGCGCCAGGAAGAACTGCACCGTGTCCCGGCCCTTCTCGTACTGCCACATGGCATAGCTCTTGGTGCCGTCGTTTTGCAGGTTGAAGGGGTGGACAGGCGGCCGGAACAGGCGGTTCAGCCCCAGCAGGAGGCGCTCGGCGGCCCTCACAGGCCCTGCTCCTTTGCCAGCGCCGCCAGGACGGCGGCCTGGATATCCTCCGGGGGCCCGTCGGTGACGGCGCCCGCCGCGTCGGTGTGGCCGCCGCCCCCCACCGCGCCCATCACGGTCCCGGCGTGGACCTGACCGTCGGTGCGCAGGCTCGCCTTCCACCGCCCGTCGGGCAGCTGCCGCAGCAGCAGGCCGAAGCGGACGCCCTCCGGCAGCACGGTGAGCAGGGACAGCTTGTCCATATCGTCCTCTCCGGCGCCGCAGGCGGCGATGGTGGCCATATCCGCCGTCATGACGCACACCTCCGGCCGGGGAAAACGCATCCCGGCGAACAGGGCGCTCTCCAGCCGGAGCCGGGTGGCGCTCTTGGTGCCGAACAGCCGCCGGGTCAGGCCCGCCGCGTCAAAGCCCGTCTCCCGCAGGGCCCCGGCGATGGTCAGGGTCCGGGCGGTGGCGGCGGGGGTGCGGAAGCAGTCCGTGTCCGTGGCCAGGGCGGTGTAGAGGGCCTCGGCCATGTCCGCCGTGACGGTCACGTTCAGGGTCCGCAGCAGCAGATAGACCAGCTCCCCCGTGGCGGCGCTGTCCTCCTCCAGGAAGGTATAGCGGGCGTAGCCGCTGTTGGTGCCGTGGTGGTCCACGGCCAGATCGGTCCTGTCCGCTATGGTCTCCCAGCCGGGGGGAAATTGGCCCGGGCCCGGGGTATCCACCGCGGCGATGAACCGGGGGGCGAACTCTGCCGGGGCGAAATAGGGCCCCATGTATCGGTCATACCGGGCCATGGAGGGGGGATTGGAGGCCAGGTACGCGGTCTTGCCCAGGGCCCGCAGGCCCAGACACAGGGCGCAGCCGCTTCCGGCGGCGTCCCCGTCGGGCCGGACGTGGGTGATGATGAGGATGTCCTCCGCAGTCTTCAAAAGCGCCGCGGCGCGGTCGACGGTGATGCGCTCCACGGTCAGGCCTCCTTTCGGGAAGTGGCCGGGTGCTCCTGTTCCAGCTTTCGCATGGCTTTGCGGAACTGGAAGAAGAACAGCACGGCGGTGAATGTGACGGCGATGGCGTCCGCGATGGGCTCGGCCAGGTAGACCCCCATGGTCTTGTCCGCCGCCAGATGGGGCATGAGGTAGATGAAGGGCAGCAGCAGCACGAACTTTCGTACCACGGCCACGATCACCGAGCAGGGGGCGTTGCCCAGGGACACGAAGGTCATCTGGCAGGATATCTGGACGCCGAACAGGAAGGTGCACCCGCAGTAGATGCGGATGGCCCGCACCGCGAAGGCGGCCAGGTCCGGGTCGGCGGTGAAGATGGAGGCGAAGGCCCCGGGGAAGAGCATCAGCGCCAGCCACAGGGCGGTGGAGAAGCTGAGGCAGCAGGTCAGCAGCAGCCGGAAGGTCTTTTTCACCCGGTCCGCATTGCCCGCGCCGTAGTTGTAGCCGGAGATGGGCTGGGCGCCCTGGGCCAGGCCCTGCATGGGCATCATGGCGAACTGCATCACGCTGGTGCAGATGGTCATGGCGCCCACGGCGATATCGCCGCCGTATCGCAGCAGGGAGGCATTGAAGCACACGGAGATGACGCTCTCGCTGCTCTGCATCACGAAGGCGGAGGAGCCCAAAGCGATGCAGGGCAGCACCACCCGGGGGCTGACCAGGAGGTTTTTCCGCTGCAGCCGCAGCGCGGCCTTTTTTCCGCAGAGAAAGCGCACGCACCACAGGCAGGACACCCCCTGGGACAGGATGGTGGCCAGGGCCGCCCCCTGCACACCCATGTGCAGCGCGAAGATGAACACCGGGTCCAGGAGGATGTTGCACACCGCGCCGATGAGCACGGTGAGCATGCCGATCCGGGCGTTGCCCTGGGCGGTGATGAAGGCGTTCATGCCCAGGGTCAGCTGCACGAACACCGTGCCCAGAGCGTATACGCGCAGGTACCCCGCGGCGTAGTCGATGGTGTTCTGGCTGGCCCCGAAGAGGAGCAGCAGGTCCCGACCCCAGAGCAGCAGCACCGCCGTCAGCGCCGCCGAGAGGGCGATCTGCAAAGTGAAGCAGCCCCCCAGGGTCTTCTCCGCGCTGTCCATGTCACCCTTGCCCATGAAGATGGACGCCCGGGGCGCACCGCCGGAGCTGACCAGCGCCGCAAAGGCGGATACGATCAGGATCACAGGCAGGCATACCCCCACCCCGGTGAGGGCCAGGCTGCCGCTGCCGGGCATGTGGCCGATGTAGATGCGGTCCACGATGTTGTAGAGCATGTTGATGAGCTGGGCGATGACCGTGGGCACCGCCAGCTTCGCCAACAGCCGCCCCACGGGCTCCGTGGCCAGAAAGCTGTTGTCGGTATCCGATCGTTGTGCGCGCATTTCCATATCAGTCCATAGACAGGTTCTGGGCCTGCCACAGCCGGGCGAAGGCCCCGTTTTTGGCGATGAGCGCCTCCCGTGTCCCCAGCTCCACGATGTGCTCGTCCTCTACCACGGCGATCAGGTCCGCGTTCCGCACCGTGGACAGGCGGTGGGCGATGATGATACTGGTGCGGCCCTTGGCCAGCTGGTCCAAAGAGGCCTGGATGTGCTGCTCCGTCACGCTGTCCAGGGCGCTGGTGGCCTCGTCCAGGATCAGCACCGGGGGATTTTTCAGAAAGACCCGGGCGATGGATAGCCGCTGCTTCTGCCCGCCGGAGAGCATCACGCCCCGCTCTCCCACGAAGGTGTCGTATCCCTCCGGCATGGCCAGGATCTCCTGGTGTATCTCCGCCCGCATGGCCGCGGCCACGATCTCCTCGTCGGTGGCGTCCGGCCGCCCGTAGCGGATGTTCTCCCGGATGGTGTCGGCGAA
>CANROZ010000008.1 GCA_947632365.1 uncultured Oscillospiraceae bacterium | reverse complement strand
CCTGCTCAATGCGGATGGAGAGACTCTTTATAGCCATAAAAACACCTCATAATAAACATATTTTATGTTTATTTTAGAAGGCGCATGTGATATAATGTGAAATGTGGATATAAAATATATCTAAAACATGTTCATTTGGAGGCTGCTATGACAGACTATAAAAAGATGTATACCATTATGGTAGACGTGGTGGAGAAGGTGCTGGACGGTGTGGACCGGATACTGGACGAGGTGAACGGCCGGGTGGAGCCGGACGACGGGTATTTTCTCCAGCTGAAGGAGGAGCTGACAGATGCTCTTTTGGGGTCCCCGCGGGAAACCAGCGAAGCGTTTCCCGTGGGGAGAGGAGGAGCGCGGGAGCGGGCGGATGCTGGCGCTGGCGCCAGCGGAGCTTAGCGCACGCCGCGACGACGAAGCGGAGGATGTGTACATAGACACCTCGGAGGACAAATGACAAAAGGCCGCGGGCACGCCCGCGGCCTTTTCCTATGTTCTGTTGCAGCTCAGTAAAACTCCCGGATGTAGTCCAGCACGTCCTGCCGGGCGCCCCGGAAGGGGCCCGGGGTCTCCATCTTCAGGCTCACCAGGGCGGTGCAGTACAGCAGCGCCTGCCGGATATCGGCGTGCTGCCGCTCGGTGATGTACCCGGCGAAGGTGGTGTCCCCCCGCCCGGTGCGGCCGCTGAGGTTCCGGGCCTTGATGGGACAGGTGTATATCCTCTCCCCGTCGTAGGCCAGCACCTCGGTATTGTGGGTGATGAGCACCTCTTTGGCGCCCCAGCTGTGCAGCAGCTTCGCCGCCTCCGCCCGGTCGGTGAGGCCCGTGAGTATCTCCGCCTCCGCCGCGTCGGTCTTTAAGTAGTCGATGACGGGCAGGTACTGCATTTTCTCCGCCCAGTCGTGGAAGGCCATGGACTTGTCCGCCTCCACGTGGCGCAGCAGGCACTGCACGTCCACCGCCACTTTGCCGTGGCGGGCGGCCTCGGCGAACAGGGCCCCGTCAAAGTCCCCGTACACCAGCCCCGCGAAGTGGTACACCGCCGCGTCCACATCCGGCAGCTCGTCGAACCGGAAGGGGTCGCACACACCCATGGAGGTGCAGATGCGCCGCTCCTTGTCGGCGGTCAGGTATTGATTGCGGATGGAGCAGGTGGCCGCCGAGGGGGCTTGATACAGGTCCGCCCCGGAGCCGTCAAAGCGCTCCTGCACATCGGCGTCGGCACTGTTGAGCTTGGTGAACACGGCGGTGCGGGCGCCGCTCCTGGCCGCGGCCCAGCCCGAGGCCACCACCGCGCCGCCCACTTCCCGGCGCTCATGGCCCTCATAGTCGATGTTGCAGTCCAAAGACACCGGGCCGATCACCAGCACGTCATACTGCTTTTTCATGGTCTCTCTCCCCTCTTACTGATAGCAGGCGGTCATACCCTCCGGGCCGCCCACGGTGAACACCAGCGCCCGATGGGGCGGCGTGTCCAGCTCCGGCAGGGCCGGGCAATCGGAGAACCAGAGCCTGGCGCCGTTGGCCTGGATCAGATGCAGGGTATCCGGCCAGGCGCTCTCATAGCGCCGATCGCTGGAGGCACAGCAGACCACCGCCTTGGGCCGGACCGCCGAGAGCAGGGCCTGATCCGCCCCGTCCCGCTGGCCGTGATGGCCCACCTTGAAGATATCCGCCCGGAGCTGGGCGGGGTCGATCCCGCCATATCCGGCGCAGTTGGTATCCCCGGGCAGCAGGATGCGCACGCCCTGACAGGTCAGGGACAGTATGAGGCTGTAGTTGTTCATGCGCCCGTCCAGCCGGGACAGCAGCCCGGGAAACTCCGGCGTGCCCGCCGCGGCCGAGAGCTCCCGGCAGGCCCTCTCCAAGGCCTCGGCCTTCTCCGCCGACGGGGCCAGCACCTGCACGGTGAGCCCCGGGCAGGGCGCGGCGCTCCACCCGGCGGACAGGGTATGGATATGCCCCTCCATGACAGCGCACATGGCCCGGTAATCATTCAGGGCCCTGCGGAACTTGTCCTGGGAGGCGTCGGCCCCCGGGAAGGAGGCGAACTCCGGCTGGGTCTTATAAAGGTCCTTCGGCAGGCTCTGCCACAGCTCCGTCGGCTTCCACCGCTCCAGCAGGGCGGGCAGGCCGCAGATGTGGTCCTCGTGGATGTGGGTGACGACCATCACGTCGATATGGTCCAAGCCCCGGTCCGCCAGATAGTCCGCCATGGGGATGCGGCCGGAGCGGTCGTCGGCATATTCCGATGCCTCGCCGGAGCCGCCGTCGATGACCATGGTGAACAAGCCCCCGGGCCGGGCCGGGTCCGGGCACTCCACCAGCATGGCTTCGCCATAGCCTACGTTCACAAATGTCAGTTTCATGGCAGTCATAGACGATCTTATCCCATTGCGCGCTTGATGTAGAAGCTGGACAGGAACAGCACCAGTACCGTCATGATGATGGCGCCCGCGCTGCCGAAGCCGAAGTTCAGCGAGCTGATGCCGAAGTTATACAGGTACTGGGTGATGGTGGCGGTGCTGTTGGCCGGACCGCCGCCGGTGAGCAGATTCACCTTGTCGAACAGGCGGAAGCTGTCGATGGTGCGCAGCAGCGCGCACAGGGCCAGGCTGTTCTTGATGTTGGGGATGGTCACATAGAACAGGGTCTTGAAGGCGTTGGCCCCGTCGATGCGGGCGGCCTCATACTGGCTCTGGGGCACGGATTGCAGCGCGGCGTACAGCAGCAGGAACACGAAAGGCGAGCTCTGCCACACGTCGATGAGCACCAGCATGCCAAAGGCCGTTTTGATATCGGAAAACCAGTTGTACACAGGCAGATGCAGCGACTGTAGCACCTGGTTGACGATGCCGTAGTTGGGCGAGAGCATCATCCGCCAGCTCAGGGCCACCGTGACGGTGGGCAGCAGATAGGGCAGCAGCAGCAATATGCGCATGACCTTCTGCCCCCGCTTCAGGCTGTGGACCAGCAGGGCCATAGCAAAGCCGATGATCATCTCAAAGACCACCGCCAGGACGGTGAACCGCACGGTGTTCCACACCGCCTGCCGGAAATATTCGTTTTTCACTAGGTCGGTATAGTTCTCCAGCGCGATGAAAGTAGCGGGCTTATGCAGCTGCTTGAGCAGGTTGTAGTCCGTGAAGCTGTAGTACAGCGTGAAAAACAGCGGATAGGCCGTCATGACGAGCAGCACCACCATGGTGGGAGTGAGCATCTTGATGCCGAAACGCCGGGACTGCATATGGCCCGGCCGCAGCACGGCGGTTTGGTGATCTCTCATGGGAGCATCCCTCACTTTCCGGGAGGTATCCGGTCCTGCGACCGGGGCGGCCGGGGCGCCGGAGCGCCCCGGTCTTGCGGTGAAAGGGCTCGTCAGCCCATCAGGTCCTCCAGAGCGGCCTGAGCGTCAGCCAGGCCCGTGTCGATATCCTTGATGCCGTTGATGATGTTGTCCATCTCGGTGCCCAGGATGGTGTAGAACTCGGTCCACTCGGCGATGACGGGGCGGTACATGCCGCTCTCCAGAGCCGCGCAGACGACCTCATACTGGGGATAGGTGGCCAGCACTTCCTCGTCCTGCAGGCTGCTGTAGCGGCAGGGCACGCCGCCGGAGGGGACGGTGGACTTCTGCACGTCGGCGTCCATCAGGTAGCTGAGCAGCTCCACGGCCAGCTCCTTGTGGGTGCTGTTGGCGGGCACACCGATGGTCCAGATGCCGTACACGTTGGAGTTGAACTTCTCAGCGCCGTCGGCGGCTGCGCCGCTCAGGGCGATGTAGTCGGCGGGGCTGTCAGCGGTGGGGGTGTACCAGCCGGGCCAGCCGATGCCCATGGTGCCAGCGCCGGTGTCAACGGAGGCAATCAGGTCATCCTTCACCTCGGCGTCGCCGGTGGCGATCAGGTCCAGATAGCACTGCATAGCGGCCTTGAACTCGTCAGTGTCAACAGTGGGCTGGTTGTTCTCGTCGATGACCCAGCCGCCGTAGCTGAGCAGGATGGGCAGGAAGTCGACCACCAGGTTGTTCTGGGTGTCGCCGCGGTAGATGAAGCCCTTGTTCCCGGCTTCCTTGGCCTGCTGGCAGATGTCCAGGATGTCCTCCAGGCTCTGGATGTCCTCGGGCTTGTACCCGGCGGCCTCCACGTTGGCCTTGTTGTACATCAGCACGGTCACATTGCCGTAGTAGGGAGCCAGATAGAGCTCGTCGTCCACATAGCAGATGGTGGTGGTGGCGGGGATCACGTCCTCGTCCAGCTCATAGCCCAGCTCGGTCAGGTCGGCCAGAACGCCGTTCTCGGTGAACTCGGCCATCCAGGAGCCGTCCACCATGCACAGGTCATAGGTGCCCTCGGGGTTGATGGCGTCCAGGGCGATGCCGGTGTACAGGTCGGACTCGGACAGGCGCTGGATCTCGCATGTCACGTTGTGCTCCTCCTCGAAGGCGGGCAGGCACTCCTCGATGACGTCGGCATAGGTCCCGTCGCGCAGGATGAGGGTCAGCTTGGTGGGCTCATCTGCGGAAGCGGTGACGCACAGGCTCAGCACCATCAACAGCGCCAGGGTCAGGGCAAGCAGCTTTTTCATGGGTATTCCTCCTAAAATTAGATTTTTTGGTCCTATTGTTACTCTTTGACAGCGCCGCTTGAAAGTCCGGAGATCAAGTAGTTCTGCGCAAAGATCACAAACAGTGTGATGGGCACCACGGAGATGATGCCGCCCGCGGCCACCAGGCCGAAGTTCGTCAGGCTGTCCTCGTTATTCAGAAGGGACAGGGCCAGGGGCACGGTGTAGTTGGAGGGGCTGCGGGTGAAGATGACGGTGTATGTATACTCGTTCCAGGCGTACATGAACGACAGCATGGCCACCGCCGCGATGCCCGGCGCCACCAGGGGCAGCACGATGCGCACGAACAGCTGCCACTCCGTGGCCCCGTCCACCTTGGCGCTCTCCTCTACCTCCTCCGGCAGGTCCTGGAAGAAGCTGATGAGGAACCAGATGATCAGCGGCACGTTGATGAGCACGCAGGCCAGCATCACCGGCAGCTTCGTCTGCAGGATGCCCAGCTTGTTGAACATGATGTACAGCGGGATGGTGAAGGCCACCGGGGGCAGCACACGCACCAGCAGCACCCAGTAGGTGACAGGCTTTTTCAGCCCAAAGCGGAACCGCCGCCGGGCCAGGATATAGGCCGCGCATATGCCCACCACCAGGGAGATGATCAGCGAGCCGAAGGTGGTCTGCAGGCTGTTTATGATGGCCTGGCCGAACCCCTCCTTGGCAAAGAGCTGGGCGAAATGCTCCCCTGTCAGGCTGTGTGGGATGAGGGAGATATGCCCCCGCATCTCATCCGTGGGCCGCACGCCCATGGCCAGCAGCCAGTAAATGGGGAACAGCGCCGCAAACAGCGCCAACAGGCACAGCAGCAGCTTCACCAGGCTCATCGCTCTGCGTTTCGCTCTCATGTGAGGACCTCCTTTTCAGCGCCATTATAAATAAGGAAAATGGCGCAAACCATCGGACTGGGGATAAAATCTCGTAAAACCTTTGTAAGATCACACCGACCGCCGGACCCGCAGCTGGGTGGGCACCACGGTCAGGGGCGGGATATCGCTCTGCCCGTCCAGCAGAGCCATCAGCCTGGCCGCCGCAAGCTCGCCCATCTGGCGGCAGTCGATGTGCACGCTGGTCAGCTCCGGCTCCAGCATGGCGCAGACGGTGCTGTCGTCATAGCCCATCACCGCCAGGTCCTCCGGCAGGCGCAGGCCCAGGCGGCGGGCCGCCTTGATCACCCCCGCGGCGATCACGTCGTTGGCGCCGAACACGGCGGTGGGCCGATCCTTTCCCTTTAAAAGGTCCAGGGCCGCGGCGGTGGCGCTTTCCACGTCCGCGTCGCACATCCGGGCGCCGCCCGCGCCTACGGACAGGCCCCTCTCTCCCATGGCCGCCAGGAAAGCGCTGTAGCGCTCCCGGACCACGTAGGGGTTGAGCCGCCCCACCAGCATGGAGATGCGCCTGTGGCCCCGTTGGGCCAGCAGCTCCACCCCCTGGCGCACGCCGCCCTCCTCGTCCGCCACCACGCAGGGCACGCCCGCCAGACGATTGTTCACCAGCACCACGGCCACGTTCTGGCTCTGGAACTGACTGACCAGCTCTGCCGGGGCGTCACCCCCCAGGATGACCCCGTCGATCTGCTTGCTCTGGAGCGTGCTCACCGTCAGGCGCCAGTCCTCCTCCGTGGACACCAGCAACTGGTAGTCGGAGCGGTTGGCGGTGCGCATGATGCCGTCGCATATCCCGGCGTAAAACTCGTCCAGGATGGTGGCGCCCTTTTTGCATATAAGGTAGGCGATCTTGTCGGTGCGCTGGCGGGCCATGGCCCGGGCAATGGCGTTGGGCTGGTAGTGGAGCACCGCCGCCGCCTCATATACCTTCCGTCGGGTGGCGGGACGGACCCGCTCCGGATCGGAAAAGGCCCGGGAGACGGTGGCCGTGGACACGCCGGACAGCCGGGACACGTCATAGATGGTCGCGTTCACGGGACGCTCCTCTCCGGGTATGTAAGCCCTTACATTCTCTTGATACAACACAAGGCGGCTCCCGAGAGCCCGCCTCATCCTTCCCTTGGAATGTACCACTTTTCCCCTCACATTGCAATAGGCGGTCCGCATTTTCATAAAAACTTGCCTATAAGCATTAGCTTTTATTGGCAATATTGACAAATTCTGTAACCGCTTACATACATTTTGCGCCGTTCCTGCCCCATGTCCCCTCTCCCTTTTGACAGCGGCCCGCTCCCGTGGTATACTACTTATCCGTAAACCCGCCCACACCGCTCTTCTGGAAGGGAGATTGACATATGAAACGATTCTTGGCGGTCCTTTTTCTGCTGGCGCTGTGCCTGACCCTGACCGCCTGCGGCCATTTCGTGAGCATCATGCCCGGCGACACGGCGCTGGACGCCGAACCCACCATGGCGCCCCCCGACTCCGTGGAGACCTTCCGGGAGCGGCCGCTGATGGAGTTTCTCAGCTGGCAGAGCTTCGCCTCCAGGTACTATAACGACACCCCGGTAGCCGTCAGCGTCCGCACGCCGGAGATGGGCTACGCCTCGCCCCTGTTCGACCGGGAATCCATCATCGCCATGTGCGACGCGCTGCGGGCCATGACCGTCACCGGACGGGCACCGGAGGGCTCCGCCGTGGGGCGGGAGACGGTGTACACCTTCACCATGGAGGACGGTGAGACCCGCTCCGTCACCTTTGACAATGGCTGCCTCGTCACCTCCGTCGGCGTCTATACCGTGTCCGGCATGGAGGCGGTCTACGCCGTCCCCTTCCCGGGCTACAACGGGGAATACGACATATTCGATCTGTATTTCGACAGCTCTGTCCGGGCCTTCGCGGACGGCTTCTATCAGAACGTGCCCGTCTCCGTGGGGCGGCGCTCCAACGGCGGCGCCACCCTGACCAGCAAGGACCAGGCGGTGGTCAGCCAGGTGTTCGAGCTGCTGCGCTGCGCCACCATCAACCACGTGGAGGAGTCCCCGGACCAGAACATCGACCTGACCCAGACCACCGACTATGAGTTCACCTTGGCGGACAACACCTACTATACCTTTACCTTCACCGGGCCCTGCCTGACCATCACCGCCTCGGAGGATTACGGTCCGGTGTACTACTGGCTCAACGGCGTGGACGAGCTGCCCAACATCACCATCCTGCCCGAGAGCACCGTGCCCACCTTCGCGGGCGGCTTCATCACCGGGATGCGGGAGGACATCGCCCAAGCCCAGGCGGCCGCCAACGGCCAGCTGCCCGGCATCGGCGTGGAGGGGGTGTATGTGGATTACAACATCCAGGGCCAGCACGGCTATCTCACCCTCAGCGGCAACACCGCTGTCAGCTTCGTGCAGAAGGTGACCTCCATCTCCGCCGACTCGGCCGTCACCACCCCCATCGGCGAGGACATCACCGTGTTCGTCACCCTGTCAGACCAGTCCGGCCCCATCATCGTCTTCACCGGAGATACGGTCCAGCAGATGGTGGGCACCAACCACCAGTGCGACGCCAATGCCATGGCCGACCTGCGCAACACCATCCTGGAGCTTTCCAAGGACGAGCGGAACATCAGCGCCATGGTGGAGAACGCCACCAGCTGACACCGAAGAAAAGGCGCGCAGCTCCTTTCCTTTGAGAGAGCCGCGGCCCGCTGCAGCGCAAAACGCCCCCGTCAAAAGACGGGGGCGTTCACGTTCGTGTGCCGGGAAAAATACTCTCCCTGACGCATGTCCTGGTATCTTATTTAGTCAGCTCTGCGGCGCCGAACGCTGCAGGCGCGGTCAAGCGCCGAAAAAGGCCTCCAACGCGGCCCGGGAGGCGGTGCTGCGGCCGGAGATCATCCGCTCCTGGCCGCCGCCCCGGGCTGAGAGGGCGGGGCCGTTCTCTTTGATGAACGCGCGCATGTCCGTGGTGCGGCTGGCCATGACGAACCGCCAGGCTCCCTCCTCGCCGGAGAACACCGCGCACACGCCGCCGCATTTCTCCATCCCGGCGTTGGCCAGTATCCGCAGGCCCTCCTCGTCCGCCTGGAAAAACAGCAGCATATGTCCCGGCACGCTGGGCAGCGCCGCGGCCTTCTCCGCCGCCGCCCGGCGGCGCAGCTCCGCCAGCTCCTGTTTCAGACCGTCCCGCTGGGCCAGCAGCTTCGCCACAGCCCCGGCCACCTCCGCCTGGGGCGCGTTCAGCATGGCCGATATGGCCGCCGAGGCCTCGTACCGGGCCCGGTAGTCCGCCAGGGCGTCCACCCCGGCCTTGATCCACAGCCGCGTGCCGCCCCGGTGACGCATGAAGTCCAATATCTTCACCGCGCCGATCTGCCCGGCGGAGGAGACATGGGGCGCGCAGCAGGCGCAGCTGTCCACGCCCTCCACGGTCACGATGCGCACATCCTTCGTCAGCGCCAGCTTGCTGCGGTACTCCATAGAAGCCAGCTCCGGCACCGAGGGGAACCAGGCCTTCACCCTGGTATCCCGCCAGATGACGGCGTTGGCCTCGTCCTCGATCTCGTCCAGCTGCTCCCGGGTCAGCTCCCCGCTGAGATCCACCGTGCAGCCCTCCCCGTCCAGGTGAAAGCCCACGTTGTCGTAGCCGTACTTGGCGTGGACCAGGCCGGAGATGATGTGCTCTCCGGTGTGGGTCTGCATCTTCCGAAACCGCCCGGGCCACTCGATCTGGCCCGTCACCGCCCGGCCCGGCTGCAACGGTCCGGCGGTGCGGTGGACGACGACGCCGTCCTTCTCCCGCACGTCGATCACCCGCACGCCGCCCAGCATGCCCACGTCTGCCGTCTGGCCCCCCTCCTCGGGGAAAAAGGCCGTGGCGTCCAGCTCCACGTCCCAGCCGTTGTCCGTCTTTTCACACCGGAGCACATGCCCCTCGAACCGCTGGATGTATGCGTCCTCATAGTAGAGCTTTCTGGTGTACATCGGTTGACCTCCCGCTGAAAAACGTGTATACTGTGGCCCATGGATACCTTTGCCGTCATATTGATATACCTGGAAGCGGTGAATCTGCTGGCCCTGGTGATGTTCGGGCTGGATAAGCACCGGGCCCGGGTCCACCGGGAGCGCATCCCGGAGGCCGTGCTCATGGGGCTGGCCGCCGTCGGGGGCTCCGTGGGGGCCCTGGCGGGGATGTATCTGTTCCGCCACAAGACCCGCAAGCGCAGCTTCACCATCGGCATCCCGGTGATCCTGGTCCTGGAGATCGCCTTTTTTCTGGCCGTGATCCTGGCCGTCTCCTGGGGCGAGCCCCCCTCATTGTAAAAAATTAACGGAGGTACGTCAAGCATGAATCGCTATTTGGATATAAAGCCCGAGGTGGCCCAGGCTCTGGCCGAGGGTCGGCCTGTGGTGGCCCTGGAGAGCACCATCATCTCCCACGGCATGCCCTGGCCCCAGAACGCCGAGACCGCTTTCGCGGTGGAGGATATGATCCGCGCCCACGGGGCCGTGCCCGCCACCATCGCCATCATCGGCGGTCGGCTGAAGGCAGGTCTGGAGAAGGACGAGATCGAGTACCTGGCCAAGAAGGGCCAGGCCGTCACCAAGGCCAGCCGCCGGGACCTGCCCGTGCTGTGCGCCCGGGGCGAGGACGGCGCCACCACCGTGGCCGCCACCATGATCGTGGCCGCCCTGGCGGGGATACAGGTGTTCGCCACCGGGGGCATCGGCGGCGTACATCGGGGCGCCGAGGTGACCATGGACATCTCCGCCGACCTGGAGGAGCTGGCCCGCACCCCCGTGCTGGTGGTCTGCGCCGGGGCCAAGTCCATCCTGGATCTGGGCCTGACGCTGGAGTACCTGGAGACGAAAGGCGTTCCCGTCTGCGGCTATCAGACCGACGAGCTGCCCGCCTTCTACACCCGGGTCAGCGGCTTCGGGGTGGACTTCCGGGCCGACAGCCCCGCGGAGCTGGCCGCGGCCTTCGCCGCCCAGCGGGCTCTGGGCTATCCCGGCGGGATGCTGTGCACCAACCCCATCCCGGAGGAGTGGTCCATGGACCCGGCCGTCATCAACGCCGCCATCGACCAGGCCGTGGCCGAGAGCGTGGAGCAGGGCGTCAAGGGCAAGAAGGTCACTCCCTTCCTGCTGGCCCGGGTCAAGGAGCTCACCGGAGGCGACAGCCTGCAGTCCAACATCCAGCTGGTACTCAACAACGCCGCCCTGGCCGCCGATACCGCCGCGGCCCTGTGCAAACTTTAACTGCCAAAAACTGACAGCAAAAAAGGTATTGACAAAGCAAATTTCCGGGGTTATAATGCAGACAATTTAATACCGCAAACCGTTGAAGAAGAGTAAGTAGCCATTCCAATGGCGTGTCACAGAGAGCCGCGCAGAGCTGAGAGCGGGGCACAGGCCGGAATGTGTGAATGGACTTCGGAGGGCGATCGGAAGGCAGGCTCGCCTGCCCTATGTGAGACGGAGAGGGGCGCTCCGTGAACAACGCCGCCGCGTGACAGCGCGGACAGAGCGGACGCGTCAGCGTCAAGCCGGGTGGCACCGCAGGAAGTGTGAAAGCATCCTGTCCCAGCAGAAATGCAGGGACAGGATTTTTATTTTTCCATGGGAGGTACATGAAGATGTTCATATTGTCCAAACGATGGCGGGCGTAAGGACGACACCCCAAAAAACATGAACACGAACCAAAACACATCATATTATGAGAAAGCATGAAAAGGAGAATATCAAAATGAAAAAGATCATCTGCACCGTATTGGCCCTCATCATGGTCCTGAGCCTGTCTGCCGCGGCTTTCGCCAGCGGCGAGACCTACAAAGTGGGCATCTGCAACTACGTGGACGACGCCTCCCTGAATCAGATCGTTGACAACATCCAGGCGCAGCTGGCCGCCATCGGCGAGGAGAAGGGCGTGACCTTCGATGTCAGCTATGACAACTGCAACGCCGATGTCACCGTCATGGATCAGATCATCTCCAACTTCATCGCCGACGGCGTGGACCTGATGGTGGGCGTGGCCACCCCCGTGGCCATGCAGATGCAGGCGGCCACCGAGGACATCCCCGTGATCTTCTCCGCCGTGTCCGACCCGGAGGGCGCCGAGCTGGTGGAGAGCAACGAGCACCCCGGCGCCAACATCACCGGCACCAGCGACTTTTTGGACACCAACGCCGTCATGGAGCTGATTTTCGCCGAGAACCCCGAGGCGGACCTGATCGGCCTGCTGTATGACGTGGGCCAGGATTCCTCCACCACCCCCATCGCCGCTGCCAAGGAGTATCTGGACGCGAAGGGCATTGCGTACAAGGAGTACAACGGCACCACCGTTCCCGAGGTCCAGCTGGCTGTGGACAGCCTGGTCGCCGACGGCGTGGACGCCGTGTTCACCCCCTCCGACAACACCATCATGACCGCGGAGCTGAGCATCTATGAGGCTCTGGCCGAGGCGCGCATCCCCCACTACACCGGCGCTGACTCCTTCGCCCTGAACGGCGCGTTCCTGGGCTACGGCGTGGATTACGCCAACCTGGGCGTGGAGACTGCCAACATGATCGCCCAGGTCCTGCTGGACGGCGCCGACCCCGCCGAGCTGCCTGTCATGACCTTCGATAACGGCACCGCCACCATCAACACCGACGTGTGCGAGCAGATCACGGGCAAGTCCTTCGAGGAGCTGGAGGAGCTGTTCGCCCCCCTGTGCACTGCCGTCAAGCCCATCGAGACCAAAGAGAGCTTTGATGATGTCGCGGAGTAATACCTGAAAAAACGTATCGGGGACAGGGGCGTTCGCCCCTGCCCCCTATCAATGACCCGGAGGAGAAACATCCATGTCACTATCCGCCATCTGGCCGCTGGTACAGACCGCCCTGGAACTGGGCGTCACCTGCTCGCTGACCGTGTTGGCCCTGTTTTTGAGCTACTCCATGCTCAACGTGTGCGACCTCAGTACCGACGGCTGCTTCACCCTGGGCGCGGCAGTGGGCGCCGTGGTGGCCATCTCCGGCCACCCCTATCTGTCCATCCCCGCCGCCATGGGCGCCGGGGTCCTCAGCGGCTTCGTCACCGCCGTGCTCCAGACCCGCATGGGCATCGAGAGCCTGCTGGCGGGCATCATCGTCAACACGGGCCTCTACTCCATCAACATCGCCGTCATGGGCAAGTCGTCCCTGCTGAACATGAACAAGACCCAGACCGTGTTCACCAAGCTCGGCGGCCTGCTGGCGGATACGCCCCTGGCCGGGTATCAGGAGCTTCTCATCGCCCTTGCGGCGGCGGCGCTGGTGATCCTGTTCTTGGCGCTGTTCCTGCGCACCAGGCTGGGTCTGGCCATCCGGGCCACCGGCAACAACCCGGACATGGTCCGCTCCTCCTCCATCAACCCCATCTTCACCACCACGGTGGGCCTGTGCATCGCCAACGCCTTCACGGGCCTGTCCGGGTGCCTGCTGGCCCAGAGCCAGAAATCCGTTAACATCGATATCGGCTCCGGCATGGTCACCATCGCCCTGGCCAGCCTGCTCATCGGCCAGACCTTCATGGGCCGGGGCTCCATCGCCAAGCGGGCGGTGGGCATGGTCCTGGGCTCGGTGATCTTCCGGCTGGTGTACACCATCGCCCTGCGGCTGAATATGCCCGCGTTCATGCTGAAGCTGGTCAGCTCCGTGATCGTGATCGCCGCCATCGCGGGGCCCTATCTCAGGACCCAGCTGCCCATGCTGAAGCGGCGCCTGGCCGGGTCCGGGAAGGAGGGCACGTGACATGCTCACCCTCACCCACATCTCCAAGACCTTCAACCCCGGCACGGTGAACGAAAAGACCGCCCTCACCGACGTGAGTCTGCATCTGGACCCGGGGGATTTCGTCACCATCATCGGCGCCAACGGCGCGGGCAAATCCACCCTCTTCAACGCCATCGCGGGCAGCTTCCTGCCCGACACGGGCTCCATCGCCCTGGACGGCCGTGACGTGACGTTCCAGCCGGAGTTCAAACGGGCCAAGGCCATCGGCCGCCTTTTCCAGGACCCCATGCGGGGCAGCGCCCCGTCCATGACCATCGAGGAGAACCTGGCCCTGGCGGCGGGGGGCGGCGGCTGGCTCAGCCACGTCTCCAAGGCGGAAAAGGCCGCCTTCCGGGACCGTCTGGCCCTGCTGGGCATGGGTCTGGAGGACCGGATGCGCCAGCCCGTGGGGCTGCTGTCCGGCGGCCAGCGCCAGGCCCTTACCCTGCTCATGGCCACCATGGTGCCCCCCAAGCTGCTGCTGCTGGACGAACACACCGCCGCCCTGGACCCGGGCACGGCGGAGAAGGTCCTCACCCTCACCGAGAGCATCGTCCGGGAGGGGAAGCTCACCTGCCTGATGATCACCCACAACATGTCCTCCGCATTGGAGCTTGGCAACCGGACGCTGATGATGGACTCCGGCCGCATCCTGCTGGACCTGAAGGGCGACGAGCGCCGCGGCCTGACCGTGGACGATCTGCTGCGCATGTTCAAGGAAAACGTGGGCAAGGCGTTGGACAACGATCGAATGCTGCTATCGTAGGTCGCTCGAAAGCCATAGGCTTTCGAGCGAGAAGGCTGCGGCTCTGCGGAGCCGAACTCTGCGAGGCATAGCAAAAGCTCCTCTCTGCTGAGAGGAGCTTTTTACTATCGGCATTTTTCCTTACTTGGCCAGACCATACTTCTTGTTGAACTTGTCCACGCGGCCGCTGGTGTCCACCAGCTTCTGCTTGCCGGTGAAGAACGGGTGGCACTTGGAGCAGATCTCAACGGTGATGTTCTCCCGGGTGGACCCGGTCTCGATCACGTTGCCGCAGGCGCAGCGGATGGTGGTCTTGTAGTACTTGGGATGGATGCCTTCCTTCATGATGATTCACCTCATTTTGAGCTGTCTTGAGTGCGGGACGGGTCCCGCCGTTACAAGACGCAAAAGTCATATTACCACAGCTTTTCGGAAAACGCAACGGTTTTTTCTGCGTTTCAGGGCTGTTTTTTCCCGTCCGGGGACAAAAACGCCCCTTTCCGCAGCCGCAGATACCACAGCGCCGTCCCCTTCACAGGCTTTTGGAAGATGCGCTCCATGGCGGCGGCATAGGCCTCCAGCTGCCCGGCGTACCGCTCCGGCTCCATATGGCCGTCGGTCTTGAAGTCGATGACGGTGAGCGCGCCGTCCTCCTCCATGCAGCAGTCCACCACGCCCTGGAGCAGTATTTGCTCCCCCTCCGGCGCCTGGGGATACCACAGCTCCGCCGGGCACAGCAGCGAGAACCGGAACTCCCTCGTCACATGCTCCGCCGCCAGCAGACGCCTGCCCAGCGCCGAGCGGAAAAAGGCCAGTATGTCCTCCGGGTCCACGGCGGCCGCCTGCCGCCGATCCAGATAGCCCATCCGCTCCAGCCGGGCGATCTCCCCGGCCACGCTCTGGGCGCTGTCCGTCTTAGCAAAGTCGATGTACTGCATCACCAGATGGGCGGCCACGCCCCGCTCCGGCCCTGTGAGGGGCCGATCGGCCCGGCCCAGGTCCGGCCGCCGCAAACGGTCCGTCACCTGCGCCGTCCGGGGCAGCTCCGCCGCCTCGCCGTCGGCGGTGCCGGGGGCCATCTCCCGGGCCGCCGTGGCCGTGAGCTTGGAGGGGATGGCCACCGCCGCCTCGTAGGGATACCGCCAGGCCAGCCGCTGGCCCAGCGCCGACACCAGCGCCTCGTCCGCCGGGGGCGGGGCATGCTCCTGCGCCGCCCGTTCTGCCTCTGCCCGCACCGGGTCCGTCACCGTGACGGCCATGGTCCGGCCGCCGTCGGCCGCCGCGGCCGCCGTCAGCCAGAAGGCGGTATTGGGCGCCTGGGCCAGCACCCGGGGGCTGATGGGCCCGTCGGAGGCGGGCCCCCAGGCGGCCAGCTTCTCCGCTGCCTTGGGCAGGATGCAGGTCATGATGAGCCTCTCCCGGGCCCGGGTCATGGCCACATACAGCACCCGCTCCTGCTCACTCAGCTCCTCCCGGGCGGACAGACGGTCGATGGCCCGCCAGGGCAGGGTGGGCCACTGCACGCCCCGGACGCTGTCCGTCACACGCATGCCCAAGCCCATTTCGCCGTGGCAGAGCACCTGAGCGCCCCGCTGGCGGTTCCAGCCGTGGCCGTTGTCGCACAAAAACACCACGGGCCACTCCAGGCCCTTGGCCTTGTGTACGCTCATGATCTGCACCGCGTCGCTCTCCGCCGGGGCCGGGGGCTCCATGCCCCGCTTCTCCAGCTCCCGCAGCCAGCCCACGAACCGGAACAGGCCCCGGCTGCCATCCTGCTCGAACTTCCGGGCGTATTCATACAGCTGCATCAGATCGGCGATGCGCCGGGGCGCGTCCGCCATGACGCCGCAGAGGGTGAGAAGCTCCGTCTCGTCATACATCCGCCGCAGAAGGCTGTCCGTGGGCTCCTCCCGGGCGAAGCTGCGCAGCCGGGCCACCAGCTCCGTGAAGCGGCGGCAGCGCGCATCCTGCGCCGCCCGGGCGTTCAGCGCCTCCCAGAAGCAGCCCCCGCCCGCGGCCCGCACCGCGGCCAGCTCGTCCGGTGTGAAAGCAAAGGGCAGACCCCGCAGCGCCGCGATCAGAGGCACGTCCTGCCGGGGGTTATCCACCACCGCCAGCATGGACAGGGCAAAGCTCACCTCCGGCTGGGCGAAAAAGGTCCCGCCCTGCCTGGCGCTGACGGGAACGCCCGCCTCCTCCAGGGCCCGGCGGAAAGCCGCCCCCGAGGTGCCCGGCGTGCGCAGCAGCACCGCGATGTCCCCATACCGCACCGGGCGCAGGCCCCCGTGGCCGTCGGATACGGGCGTCCGCTCCTCCACCAGGGCCCGGATGCGCCCGGCCACGTATCGGGCCTCCAGGCGGCGCTTGTCCGGCGTCTCCTCCTCCGTAGCCGCCGGGGCCTCCAGCAGGCACAGCTCCGGCAAGGGCTCCTCCAGGGCGGGATAGGCCGCCCCGGGCACCAGCATGGCCTCGCCGTTATATTCGATGTCCCCCAGCTCCCGGCTCATGATCCGCCCGAATACCCCGTTGCAGGCATTCAGCACGCTGGCCCGGCTTCGAAAATTCTCCCGCAGCAGGACCCGCTCTCCAGCGGTGCTGTCCCCGAAGGCGTCGTATTTGGCGTTGAAGATGGCGGGCTCCGCCAGTCGGAAGCGGTAGATGGACTGCTTCACATCCCCCACCATGAACAGGTCCCGTCCCCCGTGGGACACCCGCTCAAAGATCAGCTCCTGGACGGCGTTCACATCCTGGTACTCGTCCACCATCACCTCCGCAAAGCGGTCCGAGACCGTCTCTGCCAGGGGGGTGGGCGCGCCGTTTTCGTCACACAGCAGGCGCACGCAGAAGTGCTCCATGTCCGCGAAATCCCAGGCATCCGCCCGGCGCTTTCGCTGGGCGTATTCCTCCTCCAGCGCCCGCACCAGCGCCATGAGGGCAGTGAGAGGCGCCCGGGAGGCGGCGGTCCCCGCCAGCAGCGCGGCGCTGTCCCCGGCCAGGGAGGCGCGGAGCTTTTTCGCCCCGGCCTTGGCTCCGTCCCACACCGCCTTCACGGCGGCCTTCGTGTCCTCGTCGGGAAAGTTGCGCACCGTGCCCAGCCGGGGGTCCGGCGGGGCCAGCACCGCCCGGACGGCCTCCCAGCCCTCTCCGGCGGTGCGGACCACGTCCCGGAACAGCTGCGCCATATCGGAAAAGGCCTCGCCGTAGCCCGCCAGCAGCCGATCGTTCTCCGGCTGGGCCATGACGGCCAGGGCTTTGTCCAGCTCCGCCGCCCGATACGCAGCCTCTCTGGCGGCCTCGTCCAGCAGATACCGCCCCCAGATCGTCTGGGCGGCGTCGGTGAGCCCGGCGGTATCCAGCAGCGCCAGTTTTTCCGCCGCCCACTTCTCGGGAAAGGCGTGGCTCTGCATCTGGCGGTCGATGTCCAGGATGAGTCCGGCCAGGCGGCTGTCGTCCCGCCCTGCGCCCACGCTGTCCACCAGCGTTTGCAGTCCTTCGTCCTCGGCGATGGACTTGTAGGCCCGGTCCAGCACCTCCTCCAGCGCCCGGGCCCGCAGGGCCTGGGCCCGGTCCTCGTCCAGCACGGAAAAGCCCGGACTGATGCCGAGAAGCTGGGCGTTTTCCCGCACCAGGGCGGTGCAGAAGCTGTCGATGGTGCCGATCTGGGCGCGGTACAGCAGGGCGCTCTGCCGCCGCAGACGCCGATCGGCGGGGTCTGCCGCCGCCCGGGTGTTCAGTTCGGTCAGGATGCGGCCCCGCAGCTCCGCCGCCGCCGCCCGGGTGAAGGTGATGACCAGGAACCGGGAGATGTCCTCCCCCTCCAGCACCCGGGCCATCAGCCGCTCGGTGAGCACCCGGGTCTTGCCGCTGCCCGCCGCGGCGCTCACCAGCACCGGACCGCCCCGGGCCGCTACAGCCCGGGCTTGGGCCTCGGTCAGTTGGATGTCAGCCATGGCTCTCTATCCTCTCCCAGGCGGCCGCCGGGTCCAGCTTCTCCCGCAGCCGCCAGCCGTCGCCCGTCTCGTCGAAGAGACAGGCCTGTCTGTAATCGCAAAAGGCGCAGGCGTTGTCCCTAGCGTTTTTGAACCAGGGGTCCACGCTCACGCTGCCCGCCCGCAGGGCCCCGGCCATCTCCCGGAGGGTGTCGTCGATGTAACGGCTCAGGGCCCCGAACTGCTCCAGGGTGGCCAGAGAGCCCGCGCTGGACTTGCTGTAGCCGCCGCTCTTGAGCACCTTGACGGGCAAAAACCGCTTGTCCTCCCCCGGCTCCATGGCCTCCAGCACCGCCGGATCGTCCAGCACCAAGCCGCTGCGCCGGGCGGTGCTCCGCCGCAGGGCCGCCAGCTCCTCGTCCGTCACGTCGCTGTCCGCCCGGACGATGTCGAACCGGGCCGGGGAGTAGAGCACCCCGGCGGGCCGGATGGTCCGGGCGCCGAAATGTTCTCCGCCCCGCCGCTGCAGGGCGAACAGATACAGCAGCATCTGCATGTTCAGCCCCTGGCACACGTCTGCCAGGTCGAACTTCTTCACCCCGGTCTTGTAGTCCGTGATCCGCAGGTACAGCGCCCCGTCGTGGACCCAGCCGTCCACCCGGTCCACCCGGCCGGAGAGGGGCGCGTCCGTCTCCTCCCCGGGAACCAGCACGCCCTCGCCCCGCAGGTCCAGCTCCAGGTCGATGGGCTGGAAGCGGGAGTCCTTCAGCTCCTGCCACATGTCCTCCGTCACCTTGCGGACCGTGGTGCGCAGCCGCCGGAAGAGATAGGCAAAGCGCTCCGTTTTGTCCGCGAAGCCGTGCATCTCGTCGGCGATGTACTGGTCCACATATCGGTCCGCCAGCGCCCCCACCTGCTGGGCCGTCACCGCGGCGAAGCCCCCCTGGGCCATCACGTCCCGGGCCACGTTCTCCAGCACATAGTGCATGAAGGTGCCGTAATCCCGGGGGTCGAACACCGCCTGCTGCCGGGACCGGGCTTTCAGCCCGTATTGCAGGAAGTAGCCAAAGCGGCAGTCGGCGAATTTTTCCGCCTTGGTGGGAGACAGCACGGGCTGCGGGCCGTACAGCGCCCGCACCGCCGCCGGGGTCAGGTTCTGCTCCGTCGTCCGGACCGAGTCCCCCAGCCGGGTCAGGTCCTCCCCCCGGCCGCTGCGGATGAAATGCTCCCGGGCCGCCAGGCACAGCGGGTCCTCGTCTCCCATCTGTCCCTGGAGGGCCAGGGCAAAGGCCGCTGCCGGGGCAAAGGTCCGGGCCAGGGTCAGGTCCCCCCGCACAGGCTCGAGCCCCAGCAGGGTCCTGGCCCGCTCGATGAGCAGCGAAGGTCGCCCCTCGCCACCCTCCGGGTCCGTGACGGGCCAGCTGAGATACAGCGTCTCCGACGGCAGGGTCATCAAACTGTAGATGCGCCCCAGCTCCCGGCTCAGGTCCGTCTCCGCGCCCCCCAGGTCCAGACCCAGCGCGCCCAGCTCCTCCCGCTCGTCGGCGGTGAAAACGCCCCCTGCCTCCTCCGGCGCGGGGATGCGCCCGTCCGCCGCCCCCAGCACCAGCAGATGCCGGGTGTGACGGCGGCGCATGCCGTCGATGTCCCCGGCGCTGACGCTGTCCAGGGACACGGGGATCACGTTCACGTCATATTTGGAGAGCATCAGCGTGAACAGGCCCTGGAACTGCTCCCCGTCCATGGGCATGTCCCCCAGCAGGGCGGCGAACTGCTCCAGGGCGGCGCACACCGCCTCCCAGAGCCGCCCGCACTCCGCGGCGGCCTCCGTCCGCCCCTCCGCCAAGAGCTCGTCGCTGCGCACGCGCAGCTTCTCCGCCAGGTCCGTCCGCTCCAGAAAATCCGCCAGGGCGGCGGCCTGTTCCCAGGCGGTGGCGGCGGCCTTCACCGCCCGCTCCAGCCCCTTCAAGGGACCGATCACCGTCCGGCGCAGCTCGTTGAGCGCCGCCAGCTCCTCCCGGGCCGCCTGGTCCATCTCCCGGTTGTAGCCCGCCGGGTGCATGGTCCACTCCCGGTCCCACAGGCCGCCCCGGACGCCCCACAGCAGCGCGTAATCCTCCAGCCGATCCGTCTCGTCCGCCGTCACGGGCCCCAGGCCCGTTTTCAGATAGCCGAACACCGCCTCGTACTCATAACCCCGGATCGCCGCCTCCAGGGCGGCGCTCACCGCCAGGGGCACGCTCTTTTGCAGCATGTCCCCCCGGCCGGAGAGGAACAGGGGCACCCCGTAGCGGGCACAGGCGCTCTCCAGCGCCGTGCGGTAATCTCCAAAGCCACGCACCGCCACAGCCATGTCCCGCCAGCGGCTTCCCGCCCGGGCCAGCTCCGCCATCCGGGCCGCCGCCAGCTCGCACTCGGCATAGATATCCGCCGCGTACACAGCCCGGACGGTCCCGTCATTGGCCGGGGCCGAATCGTCGTCAAAATCAAAAAGGTGCTCGCAGTAATAGCCGATGGGGCTCTGCAGGGGCCGCTCCGGCTCCAGCCACACCTCCTGGCATGCCGCGCCGTACTCCGCCGCTGCCGCCGCCAGCCAGCGGGCGGTGGCCATGGGCAGCAGAAAGACGCCCTCCGCCCCGTCTCTTGCGCAGGTCAGGCAGACCGTCAGATCCGCCCCGGCCCGGATGAGCTGGCGCAGGACGTTTTTCTCCAGGGCGGTGAAGTCGGAAAAGCCGTCCACATAAAAGGCGCTCTTCACGGCGGGACTGTCCCCGATCAGGTCCGCCAAAAGCTGGAGCTGGTCGGCGCTGTCCGCCCCGCTCCGGGACCGGACCGCCTCATAGCCCTCCAACAGCAGCGCCAGGTCCCGGAGCTTGTCCGAGAGCAGGCCCGCCGTGGACCCCGCCGCGGACAGCAGCTCCGCCGGGCCCACGGCGGCGTTTCGCAGCTCCTCTGCCGCCCGGACCAGGCTGTCCAATGTCCGTGGCTCCCGGCACCCCCGGCGGTAGACGGTCAGCTCGTTCTCCACCGCCCGGGCCGCCACGGCCATGCACAGCAGGCGGCCGCCGCCGTCGATCGTCGGCCGCGCGCCGCCCACCTGGGAAAACACCTTCCGGGCCAGGCCCGTGAAGGACAGCACCTCCCCGTATCGGCTCAGCGTGTCCCCCGCCGCGGCGCAGAGCTCCCGCTCCGCCTCGTGGCTGTACTGCTCCGGTACCAGCAATATCGCGCTGCCCGCGCCCCTGGCCGCATATTCAGCTATCTCCCGGAACACCAGCGCCGTCTTTCCGGCGCCCGCCCGGCCCAATATCAAACGTACCATAAATTTATTATACCATGTCGCGCGGTTCCGGCGCAAGCCGGGAGCGCGACTGGTATCTTCATATAATGGCGACCTTGTCGCCGTTATAGCATAGGTAACTGCATTTGTCATGGCTTTGCCGCCGGGGATGTTCCCGGCGGCATATCGGGCCCGGTCAGAAGGAGATCAGGCCCAGGGCGCCAAGGAATATCTTCACCCCCAGCAGGCACAATATGGCCCCTCCGGCGGTGCGGGCCGCCCGGCGGCGGGCCCGGCCGATCCGGCTGCCGCAGACGCTGCCGACCACGGACAGGGTGACCATCACCGCCCCCATCAGGCCCCCCGCCACCCAGGGGGAAGCCTCCAGCAGGGCGAAGGCCGCCCCCACCGTCATGGCGTCCACGCTGGTGGCCAGGGCCAGGGCCGCCATGGACCCCAGCCCGCTCCCGGCGCAGGGCTCCTCCTCCGGGGCCCGGGCCAGGCGGATCATATTGGCCCCCATGGCCGTGAGGATCAGGGCCGCCGCCCAGGGGTATATCGCCGTCAGGCTCTCCGGCAGGCTGGCCCCCAGGGCGTAGCCCGCCAGCAGCATGGTCACGTGACAGCCGCTCTCCAGGCCCACGATGGGCCATATCCTTCCCCCCGCCGCCATGCCCATGCACACAGAGGCTGTAAATCCGTCCATGGCCAGGCCCAGCACCAGTAAAAATTGTTCCAGTATATGCACGGTATATCCTCCAAAACCGCGGGACGTGCGCGCCCGCCTATTGCAGGATATGACGGTTTTGGTCCGGGTGTGAGCGGGCATACTCCCGCTTGCGCGGAACCGCACAACATGATATAATATGTTGTCATTTTATAATTGGGTGTGGTATGACTTATGTGGCTGGCGGACAAATGGCAGGATTACGAACTGATCGACGCCTCCGGCGGGGAAAAGCTGGAGCGCTGGGGCGACCGTATCCTGCTGCGCCCGGATCCCCAGGCCATCTGGGCCACGGAGCGGACGGACCCCCGGTGGCGGCGGCCCGACGCGGTATACCGCCGCTCCAGTTCCGGCGGCGGCGCCTGGGAGAAGAACAGCCTTCCCCCCAGCTGGCAGGTCCGCTACGGCCCCCTGACCTTCCAGGTCAAGCCCATGAGCTTCAAGCACACGGGCCTGTTTCCCGAGCAGGCTGCCAACTGGGACTGGGCCATGGAGAAGATACGCGCCGCCGCTCGACCCATCCGGGTGCTGAACCTGTTCGCCTACACCGGCGCGGCCACGGTGGCGTGCCTGGCCGCCGGGGCGGAGGTGTGCCACGTGGACGCGGCCAAGGGCATGGTGGCCTGGGCCAAGGAGAACGCCGCCTGCTCCGGAGTACTGGACCGCCCCGTGCGCTGGATCGTGGACGACTGCGCCAAATTCTGTCAGCGGGAGATACGCCGGGGCCGCCGCTACGACGCCATCATCATGGACCCGCCCTCCTACGGCCGGGGGCCGGGGGGCGAGGTGTGGCGGCTGGAGGACGATCTGTGGCCCTTCGTCAGCTCCGTAGTGCCGCTTTTGAGCGATGAGCCCCTGTTCGTGCTCATCAACTCCTACACCACGGGCCTGAGCCCGTCGGTGCTGACTTATATCACCGAGAGCCTGTTCACCAAGAGATTCGGCGGCCGCAGCCAGGCCCAGGAGCTGGGCCTGCGGGCCACCGCCTCCGGGCTGGCGCTCCCCTGCGGGGCCAGCTGCCGCTGGTGTCGCTGAAGTCAGATAACGCCTCCCTCTGACGAGGGAGGCGGCACGGCCCGCCCTTGGGGCCCCCGCGGGAAACCAGCGAAGCGTTTCCCGTGGGGAGAGGAGGAGCCGCGTCATACCTGAGCCCTGCCGCACGCGGCAGGGGGAGGCCTACGGCGCGAGTGACGACGACTGTGAGGCTAGTACATCATCTATGGACCCTGTTATCCGCATTGAAAATATATCCTACGCCTACCCGGACGCCGAGCGGCCCGCCCTGGACGGGGTGAGTCTGGACATCCTGCCCGGCACTTTTACGGCCGTGCTGGGCTCCAACGGCAGCGGTAAATCCACCCTGGCAAAGCATCTCAACGCCATTTTGACCCCCGCCGCCGGGCGGGTGCTGGTGGACGGGCTGGACACCGCCGACGAGCAGAACCTGCTGCCCATCCGGCGGCGGGTGGGCATGGTGTTCCAGAACCCGGACAACCAGATCGTGGCCAATGTGGTGGAGGACGACGTGGCCTTCGCCCCGGAGAACCTAGGGGTGGAGCCCGGCGAGATCCGCCGCCGGGTGGACAACGCTTTGCGGCAGGTGGGGATGTATGATTTCCGTCTGCACGCGCCCCATCTGCTGTCCGGCGGACAGAAACAGCGGGTGGCCATCGCCGGAGTGCTGGCCATGGACCCGGCGGTGCTGGTGCTGGACGAGCCCACCGCCATGCTGGACCCCCGGGGCCGCCGGGAGGTGGTGGCCGCCGTGGAGCAGCTCTGCCGGGAGCGGGGCATCACGGTGGTGCTCATCACCCACCACATGGACGAGGCCGTCCGGGCGGACCGGATCGTGGTCATGGACCGGGGCCGCATCGCCCTGGAGGGCGCTCCCCGGGACATCTTCTCCCAGGGGCAGGCGCTGCGCGCGCTGGGCCTGGATGTGCCAGACACCGCCGCGCTCATCGCCCGGCTGAACGCCGCCGGGCTGGATATCGACCCGGGCGCCCTCACCCCGGAGGCCTGCGCCGCCGCCATAAAGGAGGCGCTGGGATGAGCCGTCTGGAAGTCAAGGCCCTGACCCATGTGTACAGCCAGGGCACCCCCTTTGAAAAGACCGCCGTGCAGGACCTGGACCTGACCGTCGAGTCCGGCGGCACCGTGGCCCTCATCGGCCACACCGGCAGCGGCAAGTCCACCCTCATCAGCCATTTGAACGCTCTGTTGAAGCCCACCTCCGGCACGGTGCTGCTGGACGGCGAGGATATCTTCGCCTCCAAGGCCGCCATCCGGTCCGCCCGGTTCCGGGTGGGGGTGGTGTTCCAATATCCGGAGTATCAGCTCTTCGAGCAGACCGTATTCGCGGACATCGCCTACGGTCCAAAGAACCTGAAGCTGGACAGCACGGAGGTGGACCGCCGGGTCCGCCAGGCCGCGGCGGCGGTGGGGCTGGAGGAGAGCCTGTTCGACCAGTCCCCCCTGGAGCTGTCCGGCGGGCAGAAGCGCCGCACGGCCATCGCCGGGGTGCTGGCCATGGAGCCGGAATTTCTGGTGCTGGACGAGCCCACGGCGGGGCTGGACCCCGCCGGGCGGGAGGAGCTGCTGGAGGAGCTGTTCCGCTGGCAGGCCCAGCGGGGCGCCGCCATCCTGCTGGTCACCCATGATATGTCCATCGCCAACCGCTGTCAGCGGCTGCTGGTCATGGCGGAGGGAAGGCTCATCATGGACGGCACGCCCCGGGCGGTGTTCGCCCAGAGCGAAAAGCTGCTCTCCGTGGGCCTGGACCTGCCGGGGGCGGCCCATATCGCCCAGCTGCTGCGGCAGGCGGGGCTGGCTCTGCCGCCCTCGCTGTACACCGTGGAGGAGCTGGCCGACGCCATCCTGTCCCTCCGGGGAAAGGAGGGCGCGCCATGCTGAAGGACATCACCCTTGGCCAGTATTTCCCCGGCGATACCCCGGTCCACCGTCTGGACCCCCGGACCAAGCTGGTCCTCACCCTGGTATATATCGTCGCCATCTTCCTGATCGGCTCCTGGGGCGGCTATGCCCTCACCGCCGCGGCCCTGGCCGCCGTCACGGCCCTGGCCCATATCCGGCCCCGGGCCCTGTTCCGGGGCTTGAAGCCCCTGGTGTTCATCATCCTGTTCACCGCGGTGCTGAACCTTTTCTTCACCCCGGGAGAGGATTATCTCTTCCACTGGAGATTCATCAGCGTCACCTACACGGGCCTGAAACGGGCCGTGGCCATGGTGCTGCGGGTGATGCTGCTGGTGTCGGGCACCTTCCTGCTGACCTACACCACCTCCCCCCTGGCCATCACCGACGGGCTGGAGCGGCTTTTGAGCCCCTTGAAAAAGCTCCATGTCCCGGTGTATGAGCTGAGCCTGATGATGTGCATCGCCCTGCGGTTCATCCCCACCCTCATCGAGGAGACGGACCGGATCATGTCCGCCCAGAAGGCCCGGGGAGCCGACCTGGAGACCGGGACCCTGCCGGAGCGGGCCCGCGCCCTGCTGCCGCTGCTGATCCCGCTGTTCATCTCCTCCTTCCGCCGGGCCGACGAGCTGGCGCTGGCCATGGAGTGCCGCTGCTACAACGGCGGCCAGGGCCGCACCCGGATGAAGCAGCTGCACATGGCCGGGCGGGACATAGCGGCCTTCGGCTGCGGCGCGCTTTTCGTAGCGGCTATCCTGATATTGCGGAGGCTGGGGATATGAAGCGAAACATCGCCCTGCGCCTTTCCTACGACGGCTCGGCCTATCACGGCTGGCAGACCCAGGCGGGGCTGCCCACCGTCCAGCAGACCCTGGAGCGGGCGGTGGAAAAGACCGTCCAGCACCCGACGCACGTCACCGGATGCGGCCGCACCGACGCGGGGGTCCACGCGCTGCGCTACTGCGCCAATTTCCGCACGGACTGCGCCATCCCCGTGGACCGCATCCCCCTGGCCCTGAACAGCCGCCTGCCCGCCGATATCGCCGTGTCGGCGGCGGTGGAGGCGCCGGAGGATTTCAACGCCATCGGCTCCTGCGTCCAAAAGGAGTATATCTATCGGATACACAACAGCCGCATCCGGGACCCCTTCCTGGACTGCCGCGCCTGCTTCTGGCCCGCGCCTCTGGATGTGGACCGGATGGACGCGGCCGCCGCCGCTTTCGTGGGCACCCACGACTTCGCCGCCGTGCGCAGCGTGGGCACCCCTACCCGGACCACCGTGCGCACCGTCCACTGGTGCCGGGCGGAGCGGGACGGGGACGCGATCACCGTCACCGTCTGCGCCGACGGCTTTCTTTACAACATGGTCCGGGCCATCGTGGGCACGCTGGTATACGCCTCCGACGGGAAGCTCTCCCCGGCGGATATCCCGGCCCTGCTGGAGCGGGGGGATCGTCGGCTCACCGGGCCCACCATGCCGCCCCAGGGGCTGTATATGCACCGGGTCTGGTACGAGGGCGCCGTGGGAGAGATGATGATGGGATGAGGGGTCTGCCGTTTTTCCATTTGGAAGTACCATCCATAGACAAATCTTGACCTGTTGTGATACAATGTATAGTTGCAATCCAAGCAGCTTTGCCAAGGGGAACGCTCATGCCCAGTAAACACCTGAAACAACCCAACAGCGCTCCCCCGCCGCCGGACGAGGAGCCCCAGGGCCGCCACGTCCTAGTGGACCAGGAGGAATATGCCCCGCCTCTCCGGGGCCGTCATGCGATGGAGCCGGAGCCTGCCGACGCCCCCTCCCGGGGCCGTCACGCCCTGGCGGAGGTGGAGCCCTTCGACGGGCCGGAGACGGCGCAGGAGGAATACGCCCCGCCCCTGGCGCCCCGCCGGAAAAAGGCGGACGCCCCGGCGAAAAAAGCCGCCGGGAGGAAAAAGGACGACGCTCCCGCCAAAAAGTCGGCCGGGAAGAAAAAGGACGACGCTCCTGCCAAAAAGGCCGCTGGGAAGAAAAAAGGCGACGCCCCGGCGAAAAAGGCCGCTGGCAAGGGAAAAAAGAAGTCCGCTCCGGCGCCGTCCGAGCCCGACAGCCAGGCGGTGGAGGCCGTGCTCCAGGTCCTGGAGGGCGGCGCGGCCAAAAAGAGCGAGACTGAGGCCGACCAGGCCCCCGCGCCGGACAAGGCGTCCGCCCCCCGGAGCAACAAGCACGAGAAGAAAAAGCCCGTCGCCTTCCGCCGGGACCGGGCGGAAAAGACCCCCGATGAAAAGGGCCCGCTGCTGTCCCGCCGGGACCTGGTGGGTGCCATCATCTCCATGACGGCGGCGCTGGTGCTGCTGGCGGCCACGGTGGTCATCTGGATATATCGGGACAGCTTCTCCCCCGACGCGCTGGTCCTGTCCGTGGACACGGCCGCCACCCCCAAGGACGAATACATATTCGACGCCGGCTCCGGCGAGGCCTTTGCCGCCGCCGGACAGGGCCTGGCGGTGGCCAACGCCTCCGGTCTGGAGCTGCTGGACAGCTCCGGCACCCCGGTCACCAGCATGCTCATGCAGATGGAATCCCCCACCGCCACGGGCTGTAACGATTTTGCCCTGTTCTACGATCTGGGCGGCAGACGGATGGCGGTGGCCCGGCTGGACGGCACCGTGGAGGAGATATCCGTCAAGGGCGATATCCTCTCGGCCACCGTGTCGGAGGGCGGCTATATCGCCGTCACCACCCGGAGCACAGGCTTCCGGGCTCTGGTGACCGTATACGGTCCCGAGCTGGACGCCGTATACGAGTACTACTCCTCCTCGGCCTGGGTCATCAGCGGCGCCGTCTCCCCCGACGGACGGAAGCTGGCGGTGCTCTCCTATACAGCCAGCGGCAGCGAGGTGCGGTTCTTCCGCCTGGACAGCAAGGAGCAGCAGGCCGCTTTCCCGGTGGATGACACCATCCTGCTGGACCTGCACTGGTTCTCCAGCGACAAGCTGTGCGCCCTGTCCAGCGACCAGGCGCTGTTTTTCAACGGCAGCGGGGAGTGGGAGAACACCTATTCCTTCGAGGGCCAGTATCTGATCGGCTACACCTTCGACGGCGGCAACTGCGCCGCCTTTGCCCTGAGCCCCTATCGGGCGGGCACCACCGCCACCCTGGTCTCCCTGGACTCCTCCGGCGATAAGCTGGGCACGGCGGAGATACAAAGCGAGCTGGTGTGCCTCACGGCCCGGGACCTGGAGATCATGGTCCTATGCTCCGACGGCGCCATCCTCTACAACAGCTCTCTCACCGAGAAGAGCCGCCTCACCGGACTGCCTGGCTTCAAGTACGGCCTGCTCCGGGATCGGGGCGAGGCGCTGCTCATCGCGTCCAACTACGCGGAAGTTTACACCTTCTGAACGATTTATCCACTTCATACTGCGAGAGGTAACAGGTCATGGAATTTCTCAAGTCCATCAACATCAACACCGTCATCAACGTCATCCTGGTCGGCATCCTGGTGGTCTGCATCTGGCAGGGCTACAAAAAGGGCATCATCATGGGAATTATCCAGGTGCTGGTGATAATACTATCTCTATACGGCGCCCAGCTCCTCTCCGATACCTACTCCTATGAGGTCATCCCGGTGCTGAAGCCCTTCATCAGCGGCTACATGGAGAGCCAGGTGGAGCGGACCGCCTACGGTGTTTTCGGCTACGAACCGGATGAGAACGGCAATTACAATGTTCCTCTGTCCCTGTCCGACCTGCTCATCACCCAGCCGGGCAACGAGGAGCAGATCGCCAAGGAGACCTTCCAGAGCCTGGGCCTTTACGACAGCTTGGCCGATACCCTCACCGGGCGGGTGCTGACCTACGCCCAGGAGAACGACGCCTCTCTGTCCTCCTCCGTGGTCACCATCGCCTGTCAGGCCGTCACCTGGTACGGGGGCTTCCTGCTGGCGTTCATCATCCTGTTCGCCATCCTGACCGTTATCATCAACATACCGAACCTGAGCTTCAAGATACCCTACGTGGGCATCGTCAACGACATCGGCGGCGCCGCCATCGGGCTGTTCGTGGGCCTGCTCATGTGCTCCATCCTGGTGTGGGTCTGTCAGTTCGCGGGCCTGCTGCTGACGGAGCAGACCCTCCGGGGCACCGGACTGGCCGCCTTCCTCATGGACAAGAACCTGCTGGCCAACTATATCACCCTCTGATCTTGTAAGAAGGAGGATCACATGCAACCTACTCTCTGCGCCCGCTGCCATAAAAATATGGCCGTGATCTTCATCACAAAAATAGAAAACAACCAGTCCCGGAACGAGGGGCTGTGTCTCAGCTGCGCCAAAGAGCTGCACATCAAGCCCGTGGACGACATCATCTCCAAGATGGGCCTCAGCGACGAGGACCTGGAGACCTTCTCCGGAGAGATGACCAACGCCTTCGGCGGCGCCGAGGGTCTGGAGAGCCTGATGGATATCGACAACTCCGATTCCGACGCCGACGACCAGGGCAAGACGGCCACCTTCCCCTTCCTCAACCGCTTGTTCGGCGGCCCCCAGGGCCAGAACGGCAACGGCGGCGACGCAGGCGGGCCCTCCCCCGGACCCGGGCCCGGCGCCCCGGGACAGGACCGCCGGGGCGGCGGCAAGAAAAAATTCCTGGAGAACTACTGCCTGAGCCTGACCCAGCGCGCCCGGGAGGGCAAGATGGACAAAATGATCGGCCGGGCCGAGGAACTGGAGCGGGTCATCCAGATACTGAACCGCCGCCAGAAGAACAATCCCTGCCTCATCGGCGAGCCCGGCGTGGGCAAGACCGCCATCGCCGAGGGCCTGGCCCAGCGCATCGCCGCCGGACAGGTGCCCTATAAGCTCCAGGACAAGGAGGTCTATCTGCTGGACCTGACCGCCTTGGTGGCGGGTACCCAGTTCCGGGGCCAGTTCGAGAGCCGGATGAAGGGCCTCATCGACGAGGTCCGCCGTCAGGGCAACATCATCCTAGTCATCGACGAGGTGCACAACATCGTGGGCGCCGGGGACGCCGAGGGCAGCATGAACGCCGCCAACATCCTTAAGCCCGCCCTGAGCCGGGGAGAGATACAGGTCATCGGCGCCACCACCTTCACCGAGTACCGCAAGTACATCGAGAAGGACGCGGCATTGGAGCGGCGCTTCCAGCCCGTCACCGTGGCGGAGCCCTCGGTGCCGGACAGCATCGAGATACTCAAGGGCGTGCGCAAATACTACGAGGACTTCCACGGGGTGGACATCTCCGACGAGATGTGCCGCCTGGCGGTGACCCTCTCCGAGCGGTACATCACCGACCGCTATCTGCCCGACAAGGCCATCGACCTGCTGGACGAGGCCTGCTCCGACGTGGACCTGAAGAACATGGACAGCGCCCGTCGGCTGGAGCTGGAGAAGGAGAACGCCGACCTGGAGAAAGAGCGGGAGCTGCTGCTCACCGCCGAGACCGACAACTTTGAGCGTCTGGCCCAGATACGCTCCCGCCAGATGCAGATAACCGACGAGCTCACCGGGCTGAAGGCCAAGGGCCGCCCGGCCCTCACCGCCGCCAACCTGGCACGGATCATCGAGCTGTGGACCAAGATACCCGCCAGCAACATCACCGACGACGAGTTCGATCGGCTCAGCGAGCTGAACGCCCGGCTGAAGAAGCACATCATCGGCCAGGACGAGGCCGTGGACGCGGTCTGCGCCGCCATCAAGCGCAGCCGGGTGGGCCTGCAGGCAAAGAGAAAGCCCTGCTCGTTCATCTTCGTGGGCAGCACGGGCATCGGCAAGACGGAGCTGGTCAAGCAGCTGGCTCTGGACCTGTTCTCCGCGCCGGAGAGCCTGATACGGCTGGATATGAGCGAGTTCATGGAGAAATTCTCCGTCTCCCGCATCATCGGCTCGCCCCCGGGCTACGTGGGCTATGACGAGGCGGGCCAGCTCACCGAGAAGATACGCCGCCGCCCCTATTCGGTGGTGCTGTTCGACGAGATCGAGAAGGCCCATCCCGACGTGATGAACATCCTGCTCCAGATCCTGGACGACGGGCGCATCACCGACGCCCAGGGCCGGACGGTGAACTTTGAGAACACGGTGCTCATCATGACCACCAACGCCGGGTCCGACCGCCAGGTGGGCGGGCTGGGCTTCGGCCAGTCCCTGGGGGACATGGGCCGGGAGAAGGCCATGAAGGCCCTAAAGGATTTCCTGCGGCCGGAGTTCATCAACCGTGTGGACGAGATCGTCTACTTCAAGCCCCTCAGCGAGGAGACCTTCCGGGGCATCGCGGCGCTGATCCTGGGCGAGCTGAAGGACGTGATGACCGAGCGGAAGATCGACTTCAGCTGGGACGAGGCCGTGGTGGATTACCTGGTGGAGAAGAGCTATTCCGTCACCTACGGCGCCCGGAACCTGCGCCGCCAGATACAGAAGGACATCGAGGACGCCATCGCCGCCGAGATCATCGACAAGCGCAAGGGCCAGGTGCGGACCATCTCCGTGTCCGCC